>CANRIU010000023.1 GCA_947630755.1 uncultured Oscillospiraceae bacterium
GGTGATGGGAATCGAACCCACGTCCCCAGCTTGGAAGGCTGGTGCACTAGCCGTTGTGCTACACCCGCGTCTGCCCACCTTAACACGGCTTTACGATTCTAACACATTCCCCACTCCTTGTCAATTACTTTTTTAAATTTCCTGGACAAATTTCCTCCGGAAACGCAAAAAACCGCCGCCCCAAACGGGGCGGCGGGAGGCGTATTTGATTATTTCTTCTTTCCGCTTCCGTAGACGGTGAACTCATAGCTTATGCCGTCAACGGTGCAGGTGATGGTGACGCGGCCCTTTCCAAGTCCGGTGAGGGTGACCTTCAGGCCCGTCTCGTCCTCGGGGACCACGGCGATGACGCTCTCATCGGAGCTTGCCCACACGGGGACGCTGGTCACGTTGGAGGGGGTTATCACCGCCGTGCACTCCACCGACTCATTGAGGTTCAGGGTGAAGTCCGTGGCGGGCTTCTGGTATCTGGAGTTTACCTTGACGCTCTGGGCGATGACGGTCTCGGGCGTCGTGGGGGTGTCCGGCGTGTCAGGCGTATCGGGAGTGTCGGGGGTGTCAGGCGTACCGGGGTTATTGGGGTCCTCCGGCGTGCCCGGGGTGTTGGGGTCCTCTCCGCCGGGGTTTTCAGGGTTTTCCCCGCCGGGATTTCCCGGATTCGTTCCGTCGATATTGATCGTGCCGTCGCCGTGGTTTATGTCTCCGTCGCCGTCATTGGGCGCCGTCGGGTTGTTTTTCTCCCCGAGGCTGGTCACGACTATCACTATCACCGCGGCGATGAGCACCACGATGAGCAGCAGGCCAATTATCATTTTCCATGTGGCATTATCGCCGTCGGTCGCCCTCTTGCCCTTCTTGCTTCTGTGGGCACCGCAGTAGGGGCAGCGGCTGCGAAGTCCGGAATATGTCCTGTCGCATCTTCCGCATTTGACCTGAGGTATAAGTCCCATGCTGATCCCTCCGTTTCGTCGTATGAAAAATCAGGAAACACCCAATTTACATAATATTGTACAACATTCCCCACGTTTCGTCAAGTGGACAACGGAATAAAATTTAATTCACAGAATATTATCCAGGAATTTCTCCAGCGCGGCCTGGCACTTCGGGGTGTCCACCACATAGCTCAGCCCGTGGGCGGCGCCGGGGACGGTGACGATGAGCTTCTCCCCGGCATAGGCGTCGTAGTTTTCCCGGCCCATCTGGCACGGGACGAATTTGTCCGCCTCCCCGTGGATGAAAACGGCGGGGACCCGCGCCTTTTTCGCGCTCTCAACGGCGGAGCACTCCTCACAGTCAAAGCCGCCGAAGATGCGCCCGGAGAGCCTGACGAGGGGATAGAACACCTTTGCCGGGAGGTGCTTTGACTCAATGACCGAGGAAATTATCTCCTTTGGGGAGGTATAGCCGCAGTCGGCGATTATCCCGGCGACGCACTCCGGCAGCTCCTCCCCCGCAGCCATGACCACGGTGGCGGCGCCCATGCTCAGCCCCTCCAGGACCACCTTCTCGCCGGGGAAGCGCTGCCCGGCGTATTTTGCCCACTCGATGGCGTCCCAGCGCTCCCTCACGCCGAAGGTTATGGTGCTCCCGCCGCTTCTGCCGTGGGCGCGCTGGTCGACGATGAGCATGGCAAAGCCCTTCTCGTGTATGTACCTGGCCGAGCATGAGAAGTCGTTCTCCGCCATGGAGCGGTAGCCGTGGAGCATGATGATAATGCCCCGGCGATCCGCTCTGTCGTAGAATCTCCCGTAGAGCCGGACGCCGTCCCGGGCGCGTATCTCCACGTCCTCGTGGGGGGTATTGCGGATGTAGCTTTTCCCTTTAAGGACCTGGTCTGCGTAGGGGCGCACGTCGGCGTTGGATTTGAAGTTGTTTTTTGTAAGGTCGTTGTCCATATGCCCGCGGAAGGCAGCTGTGTACAGCCCCAGCTCCAGGGCCAGGAACGCCCCCGCCGCGGCGGGGATGAGCTTGGTTGCGCGCAAGGAAATGCCTCCATTCGATTATCGGACCGCGCCGCCTCAGAGCTTCTCCTCCTCGGAGATGTCCTTGACGGGCACGGTGACGTCAAGGCCCTTAAAGCCCTCGCCTATGACGCCGTTGGCGTGGAGCATCACGGCGAAGGAGCCGGGGGCGGCCTCATGAATAATATCCTTGACCTCGTATATCTGTTTCGGCCTTACGGCGATCATGAGCATACTCCTGTCGGTGCGGCTGTACATCCCCTCCACGGGGATGAGGGTGACGCCCCGGTCGATCCTTTCCATTATGACATCCGCAAGGTCCCGGGCGGACTTCTCGTCCGGGGTAATTATCTCAAACACCACCGCGGTGTTGAAGCCGTGGATCACCTTGTCCATGGACCAGGAGCACACGGCGATGGCCCCGGCGGCATAAATGCCCTGCTCGATGTCCCCGAAGGCGGCGACGGAGCCGGCTATGACTATCATATCGCAGATGAGGACCATGGTGCCGAGGGAGACGTTCCGGAATTTCGTCACCAGGAGCCTCGCGAGAAGGTCCGTGCCGCTCCCGGCGACGTAGCCCCTGACAAGCACCGCGCCCGCAAGGCCGTAGAGGGCGCCTCCGCATATGGCGGCGAGGAGCTTATTGTAGGTGAGGCAGGGCAGGAAGTCCAGAAGGTCCGTGAACACTGAGAACGCCGCCGTTGACAGCAGCGCCGAGAGGGTGTAGGCCAGCCCCTGGCGGAAGTAGGACCAGATGAACACGGGCACGGAGATGAGGAATATCACCGCGCCGACGCTGATTTTCGGGAAAAGGAAGTTGACAATGACTCCCACCCCGCCGAAGCCCCCCGCGGCGATGCCGTTTGCCGTGAAGAAGAGGTCCATTGCCAGGGCAAGGCCCAGATTTCCCACGGCGATATAGGCCAGGGATTTTAACGAGAACCCGTATTTTTTCATATGACCCCCAAATCAAAGTCTGAAGAGCCAGCTCACGCCGTAGAGGGCAAGCCCCAGGACTATGTAGAAGCACAAAACAAGGGCTATCGTCCGTATCCAGCTCTTGAAGCCCTGGGCATCAAGGTCCATGAAGGCGTAGGGGTAGCGGTAGACGCCGCTCCTGGGCTCGGGGCCGAGTATCCAGGCCCGGACCATGGCGAAGATGAGGTAGGCCATTGGTATGGCAAGCCAGGCCCACACCGCCCAGAAGGGCACAGCCTTGTCGGCGCAGACGAGCCACTGGAGTGTCGCCAGCAGCGGCACCGCGTAGTGCACGGACAGGTTCTGGTATGTCCGCCACTCCGCCGCGAACTCGCTGCCCTTGCGCTTTTTGAAGTCCGGCACAAGGATGAAGTGGTAGACAAGGTGGGTCACCAGTATCATCAGCGTCAGGGAGTACCTCACCACCGGGTGGGTCACCGCGCCGTAAAGCGCCCCGGCGGAGAAGCTCCCCGCCAGGATCAGCACCTGATAGATGCCTGTAAACAGGTTGGAGAGGTTCGTGTAGTAGGAAAATGTCCCCAGAATGTACTTGCCCTTGTGGAGTCCCGCCTGAAGAAAAATTCCCGAAAAGGCCAGAGCGGCGATCAGGGCGGCGGAAGCTCTCTCGATCCAGATAAGCATTTGCGATACCTCCACTCATATTTTCTACAAAATACAATATAACACTCAGCCTTTTTTTGCAAGGGCTTTTTGTAACTTTATTTAACCGAATATTAACAACAGCCAAACACGGCTGTGGTATACTGATAAAAAACGCAGATGAAAACGGAGGGGTCTTATGGCCTTCATAAGCTTCCGGAACGTGAAAAAAACTTACAGGACCGGAGAGGTGAGCATCGAGGCCCTGCGGGATGTGAGCTTTGAGGTGGAGAAGGGCGAGATATGCGTCATCGTCGGCCCCTCCGGCGCGGGGAAAACTACGCTGCTCAATATCCTCGGCGGGATGGACACCCTGACGGGCGGGTCCATAACCCTGGACGGGGAGGAGATCTCCGCCTACTCAAAGCGGCGGCTGATAACCTACCGCAGGCGGGACGTGGGCTTTGTGTTCCAGTTTTATAACCTCATCGAGAACCTCACCGCCCTTGAAAATGTGGAGCTGGCGGCGCAGATATGCCCCGACCCTCTGGACGCGGCGGAGACGCTCAAGGCCGTGGGCCTCGGGCACAGGCTGGGGAATTTCCCCTCCCAGCTCTCCGGCGGGGAGCAGCAGCGGGTGGCTATCGCCAGGGCGCTGGCGAAAAATCCCAAGCTCCTGCTGTGCGACGAGCCCACCGGGGCGCTGGACTACAACACGGGCAAGCAGATTTTGCAGCTTCTTGAGGACACCAGCCGCAAGAGCGGCATGACGGTGCTGATAATCACCCACAACTCCGCCCTCACAGCCATGGCGGACAGGGTGGTCACCATACGCAACGGCTCCGTCAGGGACATGAGGAAAAATGACTCCCCCGTACCCATCGCCCAGATAGAGTGGTAAGAGGTCTTTTGCTGTCGGAGAGCTTCTGGAGGTAATATGTCGTCTCTATTCAAAAACACATACCGGGAGCTTTTGCGCTCGCCGGGGCGGTTTTTGGCGATCCTCGCCATAATCGTCCTGGGGAGCGGGTTTTTCGTGGGCCTGAGAGTGTCCCAAAAGGCCATGA
The DNA here is from genome assembly GCA_947630755.1 of uncultured Oscillospiraceae bacterium. Taxonomy (GTDB): domain Bacteria; phylum Bacillota; class Clostridia; order Oscillospirales; family Oscillospiraceae; genus RUG626. Next base: position 4,610 of record CANRIU010000023.1, read on the forward strand.
CGGCGACGGCGGACAGGTACCTTGACAAGACGGACTTTTTTGACTTCTCCGTAACGAACACCCTGGGCATGACGAACGAGGACGTGGATGCCTTTCTCGCCGACGACATGGTCCTGGACGCCGAGGGCGGCTTTCAGCTGGACGCGCTGGTGAACACAGGCTCCGAGACGGACCTTGTATACGCCTTCTACTCCCTGCCGGAGAGGATAAACCTCCCGGATGTTATCGAGGGGCGGCTTCCCGAGGCGCCCGGGGAGTGTCTGGCGGACTCCTGGTCCCCTCTCCACCCCGGGGACAGGGTGCGTGTTTCGGAGTTTAACGACGAGGACACACTGGAGCTTTTCACCGTTTCGGAGTTTACGGTGGTGGGGGTCGCCACATCGCCGCTGTATTTAAATTTTGAGCGTGGCAGCACCTCTCTGGGGTCCGGCTCCGTGTCCGCCTTCTGCTACGTTATGCCGGAGGTCTTTGACGCGGACTACTACACCAGCGTCTACATACGCTGCCCGGATATGCCGGCGGCATACTCCGACGAGTACGACCAGCGCTCGGAGGCCATGGAGGACCGCTTCACGGCCCTCGCCGAGGCCCGGGCCGACGTTAGGTACACCTCCATAGTCTCCGATGCCGAGGCGGAGCTCCGGGACGGGTGGATAGAGTATAACGACGGCTACCGGGAGTACGTCATGGAGCGCGCCGACGCGGAAAGTGAGCTGGAGAACGCAAGGCTGGAGCTGGAGGACGCAAAGCGGGAGCTTGACGACGCCGCGGCAGAGATCGCCGACGGCGAGCAGGAGATTGCCGACGGGAAGGAGACTCTGCGCTCATCGGAGAGGCAGCTTCGGGACGCAAAGCGCAAGCTCGACGACGCCGCGGCCCAGATCGCCGACGGCGAGGAGGAGCTCGCCCGGGGCTGGGAGGAATATAACGATGGGCTCGCGGCCTTTGAGGAGGAGCGGGACAGCGCCCAGAGGGAGCTTCTTGACGCCAAAGCGAAGCTCGACGATGCGGAGAGCACGCTTTCGGAGGGCGAGAGGGAGTATGAGGAGAATCTAAAGCTGTACGAGGACGGGGAGAGGCAGTATAACAGCGGCCTTGCCCAGTATAACTCCGGTGCGGCGGAGCTTGAGCAAAATGAGGACAAGTACGCCCAGGGGCTGGAGGAATATAACGAGAACCTGGCAAAATTTGAGGCGGGCGAGGCGGACCTTGCCGACGGGAAGGCCAAGCTCGACGCCGGGAAGGCGGTCCTCGATGAGTCTCAGGCGCAGTTTGACCAGCTCACCGGGGCAATACTCGAGGGGATAAACGAGCAGCTGCCCGCCTACGGCCTTCCCCCCTATGAGTCGGTGGAGGCGCTTCTTGACGCCCTGGAGAGCGGGAATTTCATCGCGGTCTACGCGGTGAATCAGGCGCTCATGATCGCCGCGGAGAGGAACCCCGGCATGGACATCCCCGCGGACTCCACACAGCTCCTCGCCCTGAGGGCGCAGCTGGAGGTCGGCTGGGCGGAGTATAACGATAACCTCGCGTTGTACGAGGAGAACGCCGCGGCCCTTGAGGCGGCGAGGGCGGAGCTTGAGAGCGCGAAGGCCCTCCTCGACGACTCCCGCGCACAGCTGGACGACGGCTGGGCGCAGCTGGAGGCCGCAGTGGCGGTGCTTGTCTCCTCCCGGCAGGAGCTGGACGAGGCGAGGCGGCAGCTTCAGGACGGTCGGCAGGAGCTGGACGACGGCTGGGCGGAGTACCGCGAGGGCCTTGAGGAATACGAGAGCGGCGTTGAAAAGTTCAATACCTCCATCGCCGAGGCCCAGGCCGAGCTTGACAGCGCAAGGCTTGAGCTGGAGGACGCCGAGGCGGAGCTGGCCCAGGGCAGGATAGATTACGAGACGGGGCTCCAGGAGTACGAGGACGGGCTTGACAAATACTACGACGGCCGCCGGGACCTCGCCGACGCGGAGGCGGAGCTTGCCGATGCCCGGCAGAAATATCAGGACGGCTTGGATGAGTATGAGGAGGGGCTTCGGGAGTACGAGGACGCAAAGAGCGAGGCGGATGCGGAGTTTGCCGATGCGGAGGCGGAGCTGGCCGACGCCCGGCAGGAGCTGGCCGACGCCCGTGAGGACATAGACTCCATAGCTTACCCGGACGCCTACCTTTTAGGCAGGTGGTCAAACGTGGGCTACGCCTGCTTTGAGTCCGATTCCTCCATCGTCCGGAGCATATCCTCGGTTTTCCCGGTGTTCTTCTTCCTTGTGGCGGCGCTCATATGCGTCACCTCCGTCACGAGGATGGTGGAGGAGCAGCGCTCGCAGCTTGGCGTGCTTATGGCGCTGGGCTACTCGCCCCTGGCGATAATGGGGAAATTCCTCATCTGGTCCGGCTCAGCCACGGTGCTCGGCGGAGTGGCGGGGATGCTCCTAGGCTCCCGGTTAATACCACTTGTGGTGTGGCAGGCGTACAAGATAATGTACTCCTTCTCCGACGAGATTGTATTCTACTACGACCTGCGCCTTGCCACCGTAACATTCTGTCTGTATCTGGGCTCCATGCTGCTTGTGACGTATCTGGCCTGCCGCAGGGAGATAAGCGACGTTCCCGCCAACGTCATCCGTCCCCGGGCGCCAAAGGCGGGAAAGCGGGTGCTTTTGGAGAAGGTGCCCTTCATCTGGAACCGCCTGAGCTTCCTCTGGAAGGTCACAGTGCGCAACATCTTCCGATATAAGCTGAGGGTCATGATGATGATCCTTGGCGTCGCGGGGTGCACGGCGCTGATGCTCACTGGCATGGGGATAAACGACTCCATCAAGAACGTGGTGGACTACCAGTTTAACGAGATAAGCCTTTATGACTACACCGTGACCTTCGCCGACGACCTCACGGCGGAGGAGCGGGAGGAATTTCTTGAGGACGCCGAGAAATTCGCCCAGAGCGCCCTCTTCCTCCACCAGAGCAGCGTCACCGCCTCCGCCAACCGCACAGAGAAGGAGGTCCTTCTGAACGCGGTGGAGGACGGGCGGCTTGAGGAGATCGGCAGCTTCATCGACTTCCACCGCGGCTCCGCTCCTCTCCCCTTCCCCGGTGAGGGACAGGTTCTGGTGAACTCCGGCCTTGCGGAGGCCATGGACCTCTCTGTCGGCGACACTCTGGAGCTCCGGGACGACGACGGCCTCGGCCTCACCCTCACGGTCTCGGGGATCTACGACAACTACATCTACAACAACATCTACATAACCTCCTCGACCTACGCCGCCTCCGCCGGAGGGGACCCGGAGATAAACTTCGCCCTTGTGGACAAGGCGGAGGACATCTCCACAGGCGAGGCGCTGGCGGCAATACTGTCCATGGACAACGTGCTCACCGCCTCCGCAAGCCAGGACCTCCGGGACCGCATCGGCAGCATGATGGAGAGCCTCATCTACATCGTCATACTCACCGTAGTGTGCGCCGCGGCGCTGGCCTTTGTGGTCATATACAACCTGACGAACATAAACATTCAGGAGCGGCTCCGGGAGCTTGCCACGGTGAAGGTGCTGGGCTTCTACGACGGGGAGTCGGCACTGTATGTGCTCCGGGAGAATGTGCTGCTCACGGTGCTGGGGGTGGCGGCGGGAGTGCCCATGGGCCTCGCCCTCAACGCCTTCGTGGTGGGGGAGATCGACATCGACCTCATCCACTTCTCCCCCAGGGTCCTGTTCCCAAGCTACGTCTGGTCAATACTGCTGACATTCATCTTCTCCTTCCTTGTGGACCTGGTGATGTCGGGGAGGCTTTCAAAAATCGACCCCGCCTCGGCGCTGAAGGCCGCGGAGTAAATATTCCAAGAAACATTCCCCGCTCCGGTTTCCCGGAGCGGGGAATATCTTTTGTGTCACATGAACCCCCGGCTATGCCGGGGGGCAGAATAGGCTTTAGCTAAAAGCATCGAGCGAAGCGAGCCGCTATAAAGCCAGACTACGAATACCGACACGTTGCAAACAAGCGGATAAACCCGTTTACGGGTCGTAGGGCAAGTGATGCGAGTGACGGATATTCGGTGCGTCTTGAGACGCCTGCCGGTAAAAGGCCCTTATAGGGCCTAATCAAGCCTCCGGCTTAGCCGGAGGTCCTGACTGTCAAAAACCGACCTGATATTTTTTCCGGCGACATGTGCGTCGGAAAAAATCCCTTTTGCCGCCCAAGTGTCCAGTCCGCAGACTGGTCGCGCAGGGCGGCAGCATGGAAAACCTGCGTGAATTTCGCAAAATTCACGCAGATTTTCCCGCACGTTTCCTTTGGCGAAAAAGGCCAACGGCCTTTTTCGCCAGACTGATTTCCCGCTCCGGGAAACCGGAGCGGGGATTTTCTGTATAAACTTACTTTTTCCTTCTCATTATCCGGCTGAGGAGCTTGTAGACCGTGGGGCTCTCCCTGTCAGCCACACGGACCTTGCGGATGTGGGCGGGCTCCGGTTCGGGCTCCTTCGCGGCGCCTGCCTCCGTCTCCGGCGGCTCCGGGGCCGGAGCGGGCTCCTTCGGGGCGCCTGTCTCCATCTCCAGCGGCTCCGGAGCCGGGGCGGGCTCCTTCGGAGCGCTTTCTTCCATCTCCAGCGGCTCGGGAGCCGGGGCGGGCTCCGGGGTCTTTTTCTCCGCCCGCCAGACTCCGGCGTAGCTCTGCTCAAAGAACAGCTCCTGGGAGTTTATCTCCTCCCCCGGTGTCTGGACGTAGACGTAGCTCCCGTCGGGCTGCTGGCGGCGAAGCTTCACGTTGTCGCCGAGCTGGGTGAAGAACATGCCGACTATCTGCGCCTTAAGCTTCTCGTCATAAATCGGCGCGGCGACCTCCACACGGCGCTGGGTGTTGCGGGTCATGAAGTCCGCGGAGGATATATACACCCGCCTCTCGTCCCCCTCGCCGATGATGTAGACCCTTGAGTGCTCAAGATAACGCCCGACTATGGAGTAGACGCTTATGTTGTCCGTGACGCCGGGTATGCCGGAGACGAGGCAGCATATCCCCCGGACGAGGAGGTCCACCTTCACCCCGGCCTGAGACGCCTCCACCAGCTTTTCCATGAGGCCCTTGTCCGTAAGGCCGTTGAGCTTGAAGCCGAGATACGCCGGAAGTCCCTCCCGGGCCCTGGCGATTTGGGAATCTATCATGTCAAATATTCTTGTTCTCAGACATGCCGGGGCGACAAGGAGGTGCCGGGTGTCCTCCACAACCTCGCCCATGGAGAGGCAGTTGAAGACCCTCGCGGCCTCCGCGCCGATACGGCGGTCGGCAGTCATGAGGCAGAAGTCTGTGTAGAGCTTCACCGTGTCCTCGTTGTAGTTGCCCGTGCCCACCTGGGTGATGTACTCGATCTCCCCCTCGTGGCGGCGGGTTATGAGCAGGAGCTTTGAGTGGACCTTCATGTGCTCCAGCCCGTATATCACCCGGCAGCCCGCCTGCTCCAAGACGCGGGACCAGCCGATGTTGTTCTCCTCGTCAAAGCGGGCGCGGAGCTCCACCAGCACCACGACCTCCTTGCCGTTCTCGGCGGCGTCGCACAGGGCCTCCACTATCTTGCTGTTGTGGGCCACACGGTAGAGGGTCATCTTTATGGACACCACCTCCGGGTCCTGCCCGGCCTCGTTGAGGAGGTGCTGGAAGGGGCGGATGGACTCGTAGGGGTAGCTGAGAAGTATGTCGTGGTCACGGATCTGGGGGGTTATGGGCTTTTTCGTGTCCACGTTGGGGCTCGCCTGTGGGACCCGGCGGGGGTAGAAGAGCTCAGTCTTGTCACGGAGCACGTCACGGAGAAATCCCACGAAGCTCAGATCCAGGGGGGTGGAGCTCTGGAACATGTGGCGCTTTGAAAGGCCCAGATACCGCCGGAGGGCGGAGCGTATGTCGTCGTCCAGGCGCCCGTTGTAATCAAGCCTCACTGGCTCACGGCGGGTGCGGCTGCGGACCAGCTTCTCCATGGACTTGCGGTAGTCCTCGGCGCTCTGGGCCTCGGCGTCGGGGGTCTGGTTGTCCACATCGATGTCCGCGTTGCGCACAAGGCGTATGAGCACGGAGCCCTCCACCCTGTACCTGTCAAATATACGGGGCAGGAAGTGGCGGATAAGGTCCTCCATCAGCACAAAGCGCAGTCCCTCCCCGGGCAGGGGCACGAGCCGCCTAAGGCCCCCGTCGCCGCAGGGCACCACGCCAAGGCGGGAGCCGCCGCTTTTTGAGGTGAGCTTTGCCACGGCGTAGGTGGTCTTGTTCTTCAAAAACGGGAAGGGCTGCTTGCGCCCGATTATCTGGGGCGACAGCACCGGGAGGACATCGGAGAGGAAGTATTTCTCAAGGTACGCCCGGGCCTTGTCCTGAAGGCTCACGAATCTGACAAGCTCCACGCCGTAGTCGTGAAGGCCAATGAGCAGGTCCCGGAATATGGCGTCCCGGCGCTCCAGAAGCTCCCCGGTGCGGGTGAGCACCGCCTTTATCTGCTGGGCGGAGGTGAGGCCCATCTTGTCGTCGGTGACGCCGTTCTCCAGCGTGTCCACCAGGGTCCCCACGCGGACCATGTAGAACTCGTCAAGATTTGATTGAAAAATGGAGATAAAATTAAGTCTCTCCCCCAGTGGATTGCGGGTGTCACGGGCCTCCTCAAGCACGCGCTCGTTGAAGGAGAGCCAGGAGAGCTCGCGGTTGGCAAAATACCCGCTCTCCTCGGGCAGGGTTTTCTCGTCCATAAGTCGTCATTCCTTTTTATCAGGTCGCTGTATGCGTAAATTTTATTGTATCATATTTATGCCGCGATTTCCAGTCCCCGGAGGCAAAAAGTATATGGTCTAAAATCGTGTCGATGGGCGTTTTTCTTGATATTGCTGCCAAAACGTGATAAAATTTAAAATATCGGCGGTATTTCTCACGCGTTTTTTCTGACAAAAATTTCTTTTGCGGTTACAGCTGAATACGGATTTTTGAGGTGAAAATGTATCTGTGAAGTATATGACCTTCAATTCATCGTGTTCTTACGCGGGGGTTGCGAACCTTTTGTCGTTTTACGGGGTAGATACCGAGGACAGAACGATCGCGCTTGAGATGGGCCTGCCGTTTTTGTTCGACTGCGAGGATGGACGTTATGTCTCGGGGCCGATGCTTCAAGGCGCAAAATGGTTCAATCTCTACTTAAAGCCCGTCGGCTATACCATGACGGAAAAAGAAGTGAATAAGGAACGGCTTTGCGATTATCTTCGTGATTTACAGTATGCCATGCTGGGTATTTATGTAAGCGAGTGGAATAAGCACGCTGTTATTTACACAGGGATGAGAGACAGCAGATTCTGTATGCTCAATAACAAACGGGAGCAGTCTGAGGAGCCGGATGCGCTGCTTTTTTCAGAGCAGGAGCTTTTGCGGCGGGTCGATGAAAAGGTCACAGTGGCTTTTCTGAACAAATCCGCCTGTGAAACCATAGAAACCGAAAGTATGGTAAGACACTCCATATCTGTCCTTCGGTCGCTGGCAAAGGAAATCGACGGCTTCTGTTCAAAGGAAAGATCCCCAACGGAAATTCGGTCGTCCATGAATACTCTGTTCCGGGCGATCCTGCTTGATGGGATCACAATGCTGGATCTGATCGGGGAAGCTCAAATCAGCCGAAAGCTGAAAATCGTGCAGAGGCAATTTATGAACGCCGTAAAGGAAAACAGGCCCCTGCAGCTCGACCAATGCCTCGATATGGCGCTGCTAAATTCCGCCATTGCGGAATATATCAGCCTGATCTCCATTCATGCGTAGACGATGTATTATCAAAGACATTACTTCTGATGCTCCGGATCGCAGTTTCAACGTAAACCCCAAATCAACACAATTTTGACTATATACAACAAAAAAAGCGCCCCGATTATTCTGGGGCGCTTTTTTCAGGGCTTCAAAGCCGATTTTTATTCGTTGCCGGGCTGCTTGCCGATGTAGGCCAGGATGCCGCCGTCCACATAGAGGATGTGGCCGTTGACGAAATCGGAAGCCGGGGAGGCAAGGAACACCGCCGGGCCCGCCAGGTCCTCCGCCTCGCCCCAGCGCTCCGCCGGAGTCTTGGCGATGATGAACTGGTCGAAGGGGTGACGGCTGCCGTCGGGCTGGAGCTCACGAAGCGGCGCGGTCTGGGGGGTGGCTATGTAGCCGGGCCCGATGCCGTTGCACTGGATGTTGTACTTGCCGTACTCGGAGGCGATGTTGCGGGTGAGCATCTTAAGTCCGCCCTTTGCCGCGGCGTAGGCGGAGACGGTCTCACGGCCCAGCTCGCTCATCATGGAGCAGATATTGATTATCTTGCCGCCGCCCTGCTCTATCATGTCGGGGATAACGGCCTTCGCCATGATAAAGGGACCGTTTAAGTCGATGTCGATGACCTTGCGGAACTGAGCGGCAGTCATCTCCAGCATGGGGATGCGCATGATGATGCCGGCGTTGTTGACGAGGATGTTGATGTGGCCCACCTCTTCGGTGACGCGCTTCACAAGCTCCGCCACGGCGGCCTCGTCGGTGACATCGGCGACATAGCCGTGGGCCTCGATTCCCGCCTCCTTGTAGGCGGCGATTCCCTTGTCAACGAGCTCCTGCTTTATATCGTTGAAAACGATGGTGGCGCCGGCGGCAGCCATGCCCTTTGCGATGGCAAACCCGATGCCGTAGGAGGCGCCGGTGATGAGAGCAACCTTGCCCTTTAAGCTGAAATCAACCATAATATTTACCCTCCCGTTTCGTTAGTTTGCGGATTTTTTCTCCGCTTAATAGCAAAATTATAGCACATATGTACAAAAAGTCAAATGGACTAAACAATATTTTACCTTGACAATACGGACCGAAAAGCCCTTTTTTTCCTGAAAGGCCGGGATCAGGTCCTCTGCTCGTGGGGATGGGCGTGCTTGAAGCTCTGGCTTATCTGCTTCCACCGCCCGGACTGGTATCTCAGGGCCATTATGAAGGTCCTCGAGCACTGGTCCACCACCAGGGCTATCCACGCCCCCCAGAGGCCCATGTTCATCTTCTCAATAAACAGCACCGCAAGGCCGCTTCTCAGGCCAAGGACGGTCACCGCCATTACCACCGCCGTGAATTTCGTGTCCCCCGCTCCCCGAAGTCCGCCGGAGACTATGAACTGGTCGGCCTGGAAGGGCTGGGAGGCCGCCAGAAGCAGCAGTATCGGGGCGCCCATTTTAATTACCTCGGGCTCATTTTTGAACATGGCGATTATCTGCTCGTTGAAGAGCACCATCAAAAGCGCCATGAATATTGAGGAGAGTATCCCCAGGTCGCGTGTGCGGCGCATGTACACCGCGGACATGTCGTACCTGTGCTTGCCTATGGACTGGCCCATGAGCGTGGTGGCGGCGTTGGCGAAGGCCTGGCCCATCATGAAGGACATGGACTGTATGGACATGCACACGTTGTGGGTGGCGTAGACCGTATCCCCAAGGCCCGTGACCTGACGGGTGTAGATTATAAGCCCGGCGCGCATCAGCAGCTGCTCTATCATGCTGGGAACGCCTATTCTCACCACGTCCGTCATAAGGCCGGGGCTGAATTTGAATTTCTCCCTTATGTCGATGTACACATAGTGCTTTTTCCGGAAGGAGACCCATATGGCGATGAAAAATGCCACGGTCTGCCCGATGACGGTCGCCCAGCTCGCCCCGGCGACGCCCATCTTTTGAACGCCGAAGTGTCCGTATATCATCACATAGTTGAAGCCCAGATTTATCACATTGGCGAGGGTGTTGTAAATCATCGGGGTCTTTGTGTCGCCTATGCCTCTCAGCGCCGCGGTCACGGTTATGGTGATGCAAAGTGGTATAAAGCCGTATAGCTGTATGTCAAGGTATGTCTTGCCCAGCGCCAGCGCCTCGGCGCTGATGCCCGTGCCGCCCATGAAGCTTATGAGCCACTCGGAGGTCATAAGGCCCACCACCATGAAGAGGACGCTCATAACGAGGTTCAGTATCATGGCGTGCTTGAATACGTCGTTGCACTTCGCCCTGTTCTGCTGTCCGCGAAAGCGGGCTATCACCGCCGTGGCGCCCACGTTCATGGCCTGTATCATCGTCATAAGCAGGAATTTGGGCTGGGCCGCCAGTCCCACGGCGCTGAGTGCGACAATGCCCTCCTGCCCCGGGAGGTTGCCCACCATCATCTGGTCTGCGATGGAGGTGAGCTGTGTCAGCACCAGCTCAACAAGGCTCGGCATGGCGATGAGTATGACGTCACGGTAGATCTGCCTCTTGGTCAGGCCCTCCGGCAGCACGGATTTTTTGACCCGCCCCGTCTCCTCCGGGCTTCCCGGGTCGCCGTACGGCAGCGAGTCCAGCGCCGTGACGACAGTTTTCTCCTTTTTTTCGGAAAAGTTGATCATAATGTGAAAAAATTCCTTTTTTATGTATCATTTTATTAACATGCTACCACTTTTTTTATAAAAATCAATAGCAAAAGTTGCCGATATTGACGGTGTGGCGGGAGGGTGATATAATGTATAAAATCGGTAAATTTGCAGGAGGCGTCAAAATGAGACGGTTTATCGCTTTTTTGCTCACTTTTCTTATTATCGCCGCCCTTCCCCTGACAGCGCTGGCCTCGGAGGCGGTACCCGGGCAGGACCCCTATGACGATATGCCGAAATCCGACTGGGGCCGCGAGGCCGTCCTGAAGGCAAGGGAGTACGGCCTTATGAACGGCGTGTCGGACAAAAGCTTCGGCACCGGCAGAAACATGTCCCGCCAGCAGTTCGTCACCGTTTTGGTGCGGATGATGGGCTGGGAGCTTACGGACTCCGGCGATAAGTTTTCCGACATCTCCTCCGCCGGGAGCAGGCGGGAGATAAACACCGCCGCAGACCGGGGCGTTTTGGACCCCGGCGGGAATTTTCGCCCCACCGAGCCCATAACACGGCGGGAGATGGCGGTGATGCTGGTCCGCGCCCTGGGCCTTAAGCATCTGGCGGAGGACTCCCTCCCCCTCCCCTTCACCGATGTCAGGGAGGACCGGGGTTATATCGCCGTGGCCTACGACATACGGATGACAAACGGCACATCTGAGACTACCTTTTCCCCGGAGGGGAACGCAAAGCGGGAGCAGGCCGCGGCGATGCTGGTGCGGGTATATGAGAGGTACATATCCGGGACGACCTGGACCCACGGCTTTTACGCCATATCCTCCCACAGCCAGATAGAGCTTGCAAAAAGGCTTGACGCCGTGACGCTGGGCTGGAGCCGCATGACATACACAGGCGGCGGAGCGGCCCTCAACACCACCTCCGAGGGCGGAAACGAGTACCGTATCCCCGACGGCTGGGAGGACGTGGTGAAGGAGCTGGGTGACGCGGGAGTGAAGCTCCATCTGGGGGTGTTCATGACAGACTCAGGCTCCGCCCTCTCCGGCCTTCTCGCCGACAGCGCCGCTGCGGAGGACGCCATTGGCCAGATAGTCAACGAGGCGAAAACCCTCAAGCTCTCCGGCGTGACGGTGGACTTTGAGGGGCTCTATAAGCCGTCCAAGGACAGCTTCACCGCCTTTGTGACAGCGCTTGACCATGCCCTGGAGAGCGAGGGGCTGACGCTCTACGTCACCGTCATGCCCGCCACAGCCGACGGGATATACTACGACGGCTATGACTACCGTGCCCTCGGCGAGGCGGCGGACAGGGTCATCCTGATGGCCCACGACTACGCGCCCCTCCGGATGGAGGAGAGCCTTCTCCACTCAGATTACTACAAAAACTCCGCCCTCACGCCCATTGCAAGCGTGTACTATTCCCTTCGCGTGCTTTGCGACCCGGCGACGGGCATGGACCCCGGCAAGGCGGCGGTAAATCTGAGCATGGATGCCGACGCCTGGGAGACGGACGAAAACGGACTTCTGATCTCCCGGGAGCCCATACACCCCGCCGTGTCCACCATAGCCCAGCGCCTGCGCTCCGGGGCGAGGATGGGCTGGTCGGAGACGCTTAAAAACCCCTACCTCACCTACGACACCGAGTCCGGTCAGCACATCTTCCTGTGGTACGAGGACGAGCGCAGCGTGGAGGTGAAGCTCTCTCTGGCGCGGATGCTGGGGGTGACGGGGCTGAGCGTGTGGAGGCTGGGCATTATCCCGGACAGCCCGGAGGAGGGAATATATTACGACGTCGCATCGGCGATCCTGGCGAAAAACTGACGGGTCTTTTCATCCTGTCAAAAATTCAAATTCGAGATTTTTTGGGCGACATGTGCGTCGAAAAAGCCCGCAGGGCTTTTCCGACAGTCAAAAGCCCCCGGACCGATTCCCGGTCCGGGGGCTTTTTGTGTCTTTGATTTATCTGTCCGGGGAACGCTTTTGCCGTCAATTCTCCGTCATGAAGCGGTGGAGCATTGCGGCGACCTGAATGCGAAGGGCGTTCGCTTTGGGGGAAAGTCTGTCGTTATCGCCGACTATCACTCCGGCCTCAACTGCCCATCTCACCGCATCCCGGGCGTAGGCGCTGACGCTGTCGGCGTCGGCAAAGCCCTCCAGCGCCGTCTCTGAGGCGGCGGGTTCCTTTGCAAACCGCCAGAGCATGGCGGCGAGCTGCTCTCTCGTGACGAGCTTTCCGGGGCCGAAGATGTCCTCGCTGAAGCCCTTGACTATTCCGGCGGAGCTTGCCCATGCTACGGCGTCGGAGTACCAGGCGCCCTCGGGCACGTCGGAGAATCCGGAGGTGTCGGTGACCTCGGGGCTTCCCGCCAGACGGTAGAGCATTGCCGCCGCCTGAGCGCGGGTGGTCTGACCTCCCGGGGCAAATTTGTCGTCGTCAACGCCCAGTATCACGCCGACGTTGACGGCCCACGCGGCGTCGTTTCTGTACCATGCGCCATCGTCAAGGTCGCGGAAGATCTCGCCGGGGGTGGCGAAGGACGCTTTGACCGTGACAGCGCCGGAGGGCATGGTGAAGGTCCACTTGTCCGTGTCGGTCCTCTCAACGGCAACGCTACCGCCGGAGGCCGTGGTGACGGTGACGGACTTTGTGATGTAACCCTCGTCGGGGGTGACGGTGACTGTGACCGTCTGGCCCTCGCCGGCGGAGGCGGGCTCCGCCGTGACGGTACCGTTGGCGGAGGACTCCACCGTGACGGTCTCTGAGGCGGAGGGCTGGTAGACCGCCGCGGATACATGGAGCTCCATGCGTATGGTCGCGCTGTACTCGCCGTCCAGGAGGGACGCCGCGCGCAGTACGGTGTCAGAGGTTATGGTTATGGGCCCTGTGTAGGTGAGGGCCTCCGGTGTGCAGGGGCAGGTGTCGTTGAGGGTGTAGCGGATCTGAGCGCCCTCGGAGGCGGTCTCCAGTATGACCCTGGAGCCTTGGGGGATGGTCATGCCGTCGGTGAGGACAGTGCCGTTTTCAAGGCGCGCTGTCACGGGCTGGAGCAGCGACACAGCCACGGGGATGTCCTCCGTAAGTCCGGAGGCGGTGTCCGTCACGCGGATGTAGCCGAGGCCCGGGGTGAGGCCGTGGACCTTTATGACGGTCCTGCCGTCCTCGCCTGTGGTAACCTGGGCGGTGTCCACCCGGAGGAGCTCCTCCGCCAGATTCTCCACCTCGAGCACCGCGCCGGAGATGCCGGGCTCAAGGGTTATCTTTATTACGGAGTCGGCGCCCACGGCGGCCTTGCCCGTGGCGGGGTGGCCTATGGACTCCGGACGCACTGAGGGCTCCAGCTCACCGGAGGCGTAATCCGCCGCCAGCGCCTTTCCGGCGTAGTTTTCCGCGCCCGCGGCGACGGTGACGGAGACTGTGCCCTCAAGCTCGCCCTCCCTCGGCTTCACGGCGAAGCTGGAGGCGTAGGTGTGCTCACCGGACTCGTCCTCCTCGGCGTTCAGGGGGACAATGTCATATCCCACGTCCTCGCCCAGGTCCGCCTTGATGGCGGCGGTGACGCTCTCAATGTCCATGTACTGGCTGAAGTCCACCTGCACCCAGTCGGTGTAGGCGGCGGAGCGCAGGACGGTGGGGGCGGCGGTGGAGACCATGGCCACATCGATGTCAAACTGGGGAGGCGGCACGGGCAGCCAGCCCTTGTTCGTCTCGTTGCCCTGGGCCTCCGGCGACAGGGATGTGTCTGCGGGCTTGTAGCCCTCCTTCTCAAATCTCACAAGCCAGTTCCCGGCGGGCACATCCCAGCGGTAGTACCCGGCGGCCCCGGTGATCTGGGGGTTTATCTGGTCGAAATCGGCGGCGTTCCAGGGGACCTCTTTTCCGTCGTCGAGATAGTAGATGGTGGCCTTGACGCCCTCAAGCCTGTTGGAGGGCACCGCCTCGTAGACGACGCCGGAGGGGTCGTGCTCGCCCTGAGCCTCCTTGAAGGGTGGATCGTCCTCGGGCTCCTTCTTGGGGTTGCAGTCCTTATAGCGCGACACTATGGAATTTGAGAGGGCGTTGCACTCGTCAAAATACCCCCTCAGGTCGTTCATGATAATATCGACCTGATTCAGCGTGCTCGTCAAAGCGTACTTCCCGGCCACACTCATTCCAAGATTCTGTACGAAATACATCACCACATTGGGCCATGGCGACTCCACAAAACCTGGCATTGGTATCATACTCAGAAGGGACTGACCTACGGAGAGCCAGAACACGTCATTTTTGGAGTTGATGATAAGGTTATAGCCCTTCATGTACTTCTTATAGCTTTCGCCGTTTATTGTGGCAATCTCGTTGTAGATACTCTCGTAGTCTCCGGGTGACAGCTTGAAGGTTCCGTCGTCGCACCGGGCGTTGATAAGTGAAGAGCAGCGCTTAAGCATCATGTTAAGGTTGCCGTAGCAGCCGTTAAGGGCTGGCAGGTAGGAATGCATCAGTGTGGATGTGTCCTTGATCCCGTCAATCATCGGCGCCATTATATCCCACAGGTAAAGCGGGTTAAACCATGCGGGAAGTGCTGTTGGCATTATCCCGCTCTCCGGCGAGAGCGCCATGGGCGAAATGATCATGGCAATTTTCTCCGGGCCTTCGGGGAGTGTTATCTTCTGGACCATCCTTGCCCGGGCTTCCAGATCAACATAGGTTATCTCGCACTTGCTTCCGTCCTCGCTGGCATTGCAGAGCATCCAGAGATCGCCGCTATCGGAGTCGATCCTGATATACCCTTCGCTCTCCAGAGTCTGCGCGGTCACGGTGCTGTCCAGGTCCCCGCCGCTCACGGTGATATTCGCGGCGGTCAGGGTTTCGCCGTCCTCCTCGTATGTCATGCTGGCATCGATCACATCGTCGTCGGCATCCTCGTCGTCCACTTTAATGTCAAAGTTCTCAACGATAGTGTCGACAATGGCCTCGCTGACGGCGTTGAACTCCTCGGCGGCCTTTTCCTCGTCTATTTTCGGAAGCTCCGGCAGGGTGTCGGCACCTTCCACGGTCACTGTCGCGCCAACCTTGGCGGGGACGGTGAAGCTGTCGAAGTCGTGAGATCCGACCCAGTAGCCGTTCTGATATGTGGTGGGTATGTATGTCCTCTCACCAAGGTTATTCACCGTGACAACCGTGACCTTGCTGACATTGGCGTTTCCGGCGACCTCGACCTTGAAGGAGAAGGTGGGGTAGCTCATGTCAAAGGTGTAGTGGGGGACGGTGGTGGAGGGGTCGGTGAAGTCGAACACGGTCTCCCGGACCTTGTGGTAGGGGTCGGTGTTGTACATGTATATTTTGCTGGCCTCGGCGGTGCGGGAGTCGTATGTGACAAGGCACTCCCCAGTGTAAACGGGCTGGTCAAAGCCCGCCCCGGTTATCTCCGCCCGGAGGAAGTGGTAGGAGAATGTCCCGAGGGGCTCTGCAAGGGCAGTCTGGACGCTCCAGCTTCCGGCGGAGTTTGCCTTTGCCGTGGAAACGGCGGTGTCGTTGTCATAGACCGTTATTTCAGCGCCCGGCGCGGTGGTGCCGGAGACGACGATATTCTTCTCCCTTGTGAAGGCCGGGGCGGAGACTGACGCCTGCTCCACCCGGGCGACAGCGGTGCCCAGGGGCTGAGTCAGGACCTCCGGCTAAGCCGGAGGCTTGATTTGGCCCTAAAAGGGCCTTTTATCGGCAAGCGTCTCAAGACGCGCTGAATTTCTGTCGCTTGCATCACTTGCCCTACGACCCGTAAACGGGTTTATCCGCTTGTTTGCAACGTGTCGGTATTCGTAGTCTGGCTTTATAGCGGCTCGCTTCGCTCGATGCTTTTAGCTAAAGCCTATTCTGCCCCCCGGCATAGCCGGGGGTTCATGTGACACAACAGCGCCGTCGCTGAAGGTGAGCGCGCCGGTGATGAGGTAGTCGCCGGACCCGGTCCCTGCCTGGCAGTATATGTAGGCGGAGACGGAGGCGGCGCCGTTCACGGGAATGGTCACTGTTCTGGCTGCCGCGTCATATGTGAAGCTCACTGCCCTGCCGTTCAGGGAGCCGAAGGCGCCGCTGACCTCCACGCCCTGCGGGAGCACCAGCTGGAGCTGGGACGCGGCGGCCGCGCCCTCCGGGAGCTCATAGGCCATACGCACCATGAATGTCTCCCCGGGCGCCATGCCCGCGGACTTGCTGACGGACACGTCGGCGGAGCTCGTCCTGTTGAGGCGGCTTATGTCCAGCTCCGGAACAGTCCGGGAGCCAAGCTCCGCTATTACGCCGTCATCTACGGTGACGGAAATCGACAGGTAATCCTTCCCCGCCTCAAGACCGAAGGCCTCAAACCGGGAGAGCTCCGAGACGCCGGAGAGGAGCCCGGACCTCTTGAGCAGGACCAGACTGTAATCCCCTTCCTCAAGTCCGGTGACGGAGCTTCCGGACAGGGCCGCGCCGAAGCTGACGCAGTGGCCGGAGGCGTCAAAGAGAAGCATGGATGCCTCGGGGCCGTCAAGTGTCCCGAGGGTAAAGCCGCCCTTCTCCACCAGGGAGACCGTGACGGAGCCGAGCTTCTCATTGCTCAGTGTGACTGAAACTGGCTCGGACGGGGCGTATTTGCCGGAGGGGTCGGTGACGGTGACGGTGAACTCGTCCCCGGCGCTGACGGCGTCGGGCTTAAAGACGATAAGGGAGCCCTGGACCTCAAAATCCGTGAAGAGCGCGCCGCCCTTTTCAAGCTCCACATTCAGCCCGGAGAGTGAAGTAAGCTCCGTTATGTCGGGGTCGCTGCCCCCGGCGGCGGCGGAGACTTCATAAACAGCGACGCTTATGCGGTCGGAGACAGTTGGCGTGAGGGTCACGCTGCCAAAGCTGTATACTCCGGAGGCGGCGCTGTCAAGGTCGCCTATGACGGCGTAGACGGAGTAGTACCCTTTGGCGGAGATCTTAAGCTGAACGACAACTCCGGGGACATCTTCGACGGTGAAGGTCCCGTCCGCCCCGGTGGTGGCCTGATAATTCAGGCTCTCCCCGGCGGTGATGATGACTTTGGCGCCGGAAATGGGCTTTCCGGCGGAGTCCGTCACAGTGCCGATCACGCTCACACGGGGTACGGGGGCGAGGGTGACGGTCATCTCGTCAGGGCCTCCGACGGTGAAGGTCACGGGGTCAGGTGTAAGGTAGGTGAGGCCTGCGTCGCCCTCCAGGATTATCCGGGCGGTATACTCCCTCCCGGCTTCGGCGCCGTTAAGGACAGTGCCCGTCTGGCCCGGGATGAGGTCGTTTTTCCAGTCGGTCCACCGGACGGTAAAGCCGCTCTCCACGGCCTTCCCGCTCTCGTCCACCACCTTGAGGGTGAGGGTCCTGTTCTCAATGGACGCGAAGGTCAGGTCGTTTTCCTGAGCGTACTTCTCGGCGGTGCTGCCGGGGTAGCCGTAGAGGATGAAGTCCTCCGGCATGAAGGCAAAGGAGCTGCTTCCAAAGACCATATTGGGATTCAGGACGTAGGCGCTGGTCATTTTTTCACAGTAGAAAAACGCGCGATCGCCGATGGTCTCCACGCTCTGTGGCAGCGTCACCGTGGCGAGCACATGGCAGTGGTAAAATGCCTCAGTGCCGATGGATGTGACGCTGTTGGGGATGAGCACGGACTCAAGCTCCATGCAGGTGTCAAAGGCGTTGTCGCCGATGGAGGTGACCTTGCCGGGGATCTCCACCGACTTGATTCCGCCGTTAGCAAAGGTTTTGGAATTTATCTCAGTCAGATTTGCGGGGAGCTTCACGGTATTTAAATTGTCAATGGCGAAAAACGCCTCTTTGCCGATATAGGTGACGGAGTCGGGTATCACCACGTCCGTGAGCTCCTTACACGCGCTAAAGGCAAGGTCGCCTATGTAGGTGAGGGTCTCAGGGAATTTCTGATTGGGGAGCCTGGCGCACGACTGGAAGGCCCATTCGCCGATGGAGGTGACCTTGCCGGGAATGGCAAGCTCCGTTATATTATAGCATTGCTCAAAGGCGTTTTTGCCTATCGTCAAAAGCTCTGCGGGCATGTCCACCGTGGTGAGGCCGTAGCAGTTTCGGAAGGCATAATCACCGATTTCGGTCACGCCGTCCGGGATGTCCAGGGTGGTGAGGCCCTGGCATTCGTAAAAAGCAGAATCTGCGATGGTCTTAAGGGAGGCGGGGAGATCAATTTTCGCAAGGTTGGAGCAGCCTCGGAAGGTGCTGACTCCGATGATCTGAAGGTCCGGGCAGAGAAGGACCTCGGTAAGGCCGGTGCAGTCCTGAAGCGCGTACTCGCCAAGCGTCGTCACATGGGAGAGGTCGAGACGTGTCAAAAGGGGATCCTTATAGAAGGCAAAACCGCCCACGGCGATGAGAGTGGAGGGCAGAGTTACGCTTTTGAGCTTCTTGCATTCTCTGAAGGCGTTGATGCCGATGGTCTTTACGCCCTCAGGGAGGGTGATTTGCTCAAGAGCGTCATCCCCCAGGAAGGTGCCCTCCCGGAGCTCCTCGAGGCTTTCGGGGATGACCGCCTCGGTGAGGGAGTCGCATTCGCTGAACATCATTGTCCCTGTAAAGGTGAGCCCTTCGGCGAGCTCCACCCGCTGGAGCCTGCTGCACAGGGTGAAGATATGCGCGTCCATCTGCTTAACGCTGCCGGGAACCGTAATGGAGGTTATCCCGTCGCAGTTATTGAAGGCGTTGAGGCCGATGCTCGTTATGGTGTCGGGGATGGTTATCTGCGTAAATGAGTCGCAGTTCATGAACGCCCCCTCCCCGATAGCCGTCACGGCAGTACCGCCTAACTCCCTGGGTATGTCCAGGGAGGACGCGCCATTTGTAAGGCAGGACGTGATAGTGCCTGTTGACGAGTCAAAAGTGAGCTCGACGCCGTTTTCAAGGGTGTAATTCTCCCCGGCGGCGGCGGGAACAGGGACGTCCGCCACGTCTGTCTCCGCCGCGTAGGCGGGCACAGCCATTGCGAGTATCGAGACCGCCAGCAGGAGTGCCAGGATCCTTCTCTTCATTCTAAATGCTCCTTCCTGATTTTGTCCCGTATGCCCCCGCCCGGAGGGGCGGGATGCCTGGGCCTTTTTCCGGGACTCATCAATTTAATTTATCAAAACGATTTTATCACAAAAGTAATTTTGTTTCAAGGTATGTGATGAAAATATTATTGAAAAAATTCCAGCGCCGGAGAAGGCCCCGTGTCAGCCGCCGCCCACGGGTCTCTTATCCGTTAAGCCTGACGCGCCTTCGGCGCTGTAAAAAGTGCTTTGCACTTTTTAACAGGCTTTAGTATAAAATAGTGCGGGGAGCGTGATAAGATGATAATTTACGTTGTGAAAAGGGGCGACACCCTCTACTCCATCGCCCGCCGCTACGGCACCAGCGTTCAGAGACTCAGGGCCGACAACGGCCTTTCGGAGAACCAGACCCTGGTCGTGGGTCAGGCGCTGATAGTGACCCTCCCGGCGAGGGTCCACACGGTGAGGGCGGGGGACACCCTCTACTCCATATCCCGGCGCTACGGCGTCACGGTCATGGAGCTCATACAAAATAACCCGGAGCTGTCGCAGAGTACCATCATCCGCCCGGGCCAGCAGCTCACTGTGAGCTTTCAGGGGACAGGGACCCGGGAGATTTCGACCCTGGGCTACGCCTACACCAGCATATCCCGTGAGACCCTGAGAAGGGCGCTTCCGTATCTGACGTACCTTGCCATATTCTCCTACGGCTTTCGGGAGACCGGGGCGCTGATCCCCGCAAACGACACCGAGCTCATAACGCTTTCCTACGATTTTGGCACGGAGCCCATACTTGTGTTCACGAGCCTTGACGAGTCCGGCGGCTTTTCCACGGCGCGCGCCAGCCGCCTTTTTAACGACGAGGCCCTCCAGGACACGGTGCTTGACAATCTTATCGAGACAATGACCCGTAAGGGCTACGCCGGGGTTGACATGGACTTTGAGTACATCGCCCCGGAGGACGCGCAGGGCTACCAGAGCTTCCTCACAAGGGCGAGGGACCGCCTCGCGCCGCTGGGGCTCACGGTAAGCGTCTGCCTCGCCCCAAAGCAGACGGCAAATCAGCCCGGCCTCCTCTATGAGGCCCACGACTACCCCGCCATCGGCGCGATAGCCGACAGGGTGCTGCTGATGACGTATGAGTGGGGCTACACCTACGGCCCGCCGATGGCGGTGGCGCCCATAAATCAGGTCCGGGGAGTCGTCCGCTACGCGGCGAGCCAGATCCCGCCCTCCAAAATACTTATGGGCATACCGAACTACGGCTACGACTGGACGCTGCCCTATGAGCAGGGCGTCTCCCGGGCGGAGAACATCGGAAATCAGGGCGCGGTGCTCCGGGCAGCCAGGTACGGGGCGGAGATAATGTTTGACGAGACCGCCAAGTCCCCATACTTTGAGTATTACTCAGGAGGAAGGAAGCACATCGTCTGGTTCGAGGACGTGCGCTCTATAAACGCAAAGCTGGAGCTTTGCGATGAGTACGGCTTTCTCGGGGTGGGCTGGTGGAACATCATGCGCCCCTTTGACCAGAACTGGGCGCTCCTCGCCGCGACTCACAGCATAAGGAAGAACGTATAGCCGAAGGGCATTAGCATGAGACGTCACTCCACATAAAATAAACCGCGGGTGTAATATTTCCCGCGAAAATACGACTTATATATTGGAGGTCCAAGGATGCTCATTGAAACCCCCTACTCCCCCGAAAGGGCCGTGGCCTGCGCCCGCCGTTGGGCGCTCTCCCGCAATCCCCAGTACTACGATTTTGAGGACATCGGCGGCGACTGCACGAATTTTGCCTCCCAGTGCGTCTACGCCGGGGCGGGGGCGATGAATTTCACCCCCGTCACAGGCTGGTTCTATCGCACGGCAAACGACCGCACGGCCTCCTGGACGGGGGTGGAGTTCCTCTATGATTTCCTTGTGAAAAACGCAGGTCCCGGCCCATACGCCGTGGAGGTGCCGCGCTCCGATGCTCTTCCCGGGGACATAGTGCAGCTCGGTACCTCCGACGGGCATTTCTACCACTCCCCGGTGATCGTGGAGACCCGCCCGCGCATACTCGTCTGCGCCCACACCATTGACGCCCTTGACAGGCCCCTGGACACATATGTATACGCCCGGGCGCGGTTTCTCCATATCGCCGGCGTGAGGCGGTATCAGTGAAGCTGGGAGAACACCTGGCCTATGGGCTGGGCTATGACAAGCTCCGCCATGGAGTCCATACTCGTGGGGGATTTGTTTATGAGCACCAGGTGCTTTCCCCTGAAGTAATGAACAAGCCCCGCCGCGGGGTAGACCGCTAAAGACGTGCCGCCGATTATCAGCATATCCGCCCGGGAGATCTCCGTCACCGACCGGGTCAGAACGTCGGAGTCAAGCCCCTCCTCGTACAGCACTATGTCCGGGCGGACTATGCCGCCGCAGGTGCACCGGGGAATATCCTCCGCCTTCTGGACGAAGTCCGCGTCGTAGCGCTTGCCGCAGCGGATGCAGTAGTTTTCCAAAAGCGTGCCGTGGAGCTCCAGCACGTTTTTGCTCCCGGCGGCCTGATGTAGGCCGTCTATGTTCTGGGTCACCACCGCCCGGAGCTTGCCCTGCTCCTCGAGCTTCGCAAGGTACAGGTGCGCCGGGTTGGGCTTGGCGCCACGGACAATGAGCTTGTCCCGGTAGAAGCGGTAAAATTCCCCGGGGTTTGCGTCAAAAAAGCTGCGGCTCAGTATCTCCTCCGGGGGAAAGCGGTATTTCTGGTTATACAGCCCGTCCACACTGCGAAAGTCGGGTATGCCGCTCTCCGTGGACACCCCCGCGCCGCCGAAGAACACGATGCGGCGGCTCTCATCGATAAACTGCTGGAGCTTCTCTATTTTCCGGTCCATGTCCGTCCCTCCATAACCAAAATGATTTGACATACTGATTTTAACAGCTTATAATGTATTAATCAACCCAAAATCCGTGGGAAGGTGGTATTTTTGTGAAAAAACCATACATATTTACTCTCTCCCACCTCGCCGTGGACTTTGCCTGCTTCAACATTCTCTTCGCCCTGCTCCTCCCCGCCCTGCCGGATGGGAACGGCGGGACGCTGTTCCTGCTCTATAACCTGCTGGCCTTCGGCCTTCAGGCCCCCATTGGGGCGTTTATTGACTCCCGGCCCCGCCTTCGCGCCATTGGTCCCTGCCTTGGCGGGGTGGTGACGGCGCTGGGGCTGGCGGCGGCGTATTTAGGCCGCGCTTTCGTGCCGGGTCCCGTATTTCCTGTGCTTGGTATGACAGTAGCCGCCCTGGGCAACGCGGTTTTTCACGTCTGCGTCGGCTCCATAGTGCTCACGGAGAGCGGTGGCGCCCTCTCCCCCGCCGGGCTATTTAACTGCGCCGGGGCGCTGGGGGTGGGGTTCGGGACGTATTTCGGGACAGGCATCCCCGCTGTCAGCGTCCCCGCCGCCCTCGTGGTGATAGTCCTCGCCTCCCTCGCCCTCTGGACCCTCCGCCGGGACGAGCTCCGGGAGGTGAAGCCCGCAACTGATGCTGAGCCTCTGCCCGGGTGGGCGCTGGCGCTGCTGTGCGCCGCCATGGTCCTCCACGGGCTTGGCGGTTCCTGGATGCCGGAGCCACCCCTTAACGGGGCGCTGACGCTGCTGCCGCCCATTATGATATGCCTCGGGCGTCTCTCCGGCGGGGTGCTGGGGGACGCGGCCGGGAGGCGGTCGGCGGTGCTGATGATGGCGGTCAGTGCGCCGCTGGTCATACTCTCCGGCGCCACGCCGTGGCCTGCGCTTGTGGGGACGCTTCTATTCTGGACTATCGTGCCGCTATTTCAGCTAACCGCCCTCTCGGCGCTGCCGGACAGCCCCGGCTTTGCCTTCGGGCTCACAAAGCTCTGCCTTCTGGCGGGCACGTTCCTCTCCTCCCTCGCCGCGCCGTCGGAATATGACAGGCGGTGGATCGTGGGGGCGGCTGCCCTTGTCGCCGCGGCCTTGACATTACTCGCGACCGGAAAAAATAAGAAAAAGGAGACGATAAAATGAACCTCATACCCCTCGACGTGGCCCCGGAGCCCGTCTACGAAAGCCCCACGATGCTCATTATCGCCGCGGCGGCAATCATTGTCCTCGCCGCGGCGGCGATAGTCATAATTTTAAAGAGAGGTGGCAAAAGATGATGTTCATTCCCCTTGATGTGGCCCCCACGCCCCTTATCATCGCCATAGGCCTCGTGCCCATACTTATCGCCGCGGCCCTCATTGCCCTCATCGCCTGGGCGGTGGTCCGCACGGTGAGGAAAAAACGCGCCCGGAGGGAGGGGCAGAACGTTGGAGCTTGTGGCGACGCTGATAAAAAACCTCCTGCTGACAATAATCATTGAGTGCGCGCTGATAGCCCTCATCCTCCGGCGGCGGGAGGCGGTTTTGGCGGGAGTTTTGGCAAACCTCCTCACAAACCCCGCCCTCAATCTTGTGACAATAGTCCTCTGCGGCAATCTGAGCCTGCCCTACCTCCCCGTGGTCATACCGTTGGAGCTCGCCGCCGTGGCGGCGGAGGTGTGGGTCTACGCATCCCTGCCCGGTTTAAGCCGGGTAAGGGCGTGGCTTATATCATTTTTCCTCAACGCCGCAAGCTTCTCCACGGGTCTTGTCCTCAGCGCCATCAGGTGATTTCAATAAGGAGACAGAGATGTTTGAACAGGATTATATCATGCGGCAGATAAAGGAGATGGTCAGGGCCATACTCAAGCTGCTCTTCAACATTGACACGCGCTCCGACTCCGCCCTGGAGGTTAGCACGCAGGACTGGGAGGTCCTTGACCGCCTCCGAGAGCTTGCGGACCGGGGATGCATCGACGAGGCGGAGGACGCCCTGTTTGAGCTTCCGGAGGACAGGGAGAACCTCAAAACGGCGCTCATCTTTTACTCCTATCTCAATGATAAACCGGATGATTTTCTCAAGGAGCACGATTTCAGCCGGGATGAGATAATCTCAGGCATCAAGGACATTCTTGCAAAATACTCCCTGGAGGGTCTTTTCGACGCGTTAAAATAACCGCATATATGACGACCGCCCCGGACCATTCTGGTCCGGGGCGGCGTTTTTTTCTTATTTCTTCCCGCCGTTGACGGTGTTCTCCTTGAGGATCACGTCGTGGGCGCCGCCCTCGACGATGCTGGTGGCGGATACCAGGGTGAGCTTGGCCTTCTTCTGGAGCTCCGGGATGGTCACGGCGCCGCAGTTGCACATGGTGTGCTTGACCTTCGAGAGGGTCAGGGCCACGTTGTCGTGGAGGGAGCCGGCGTAGGGGACGTAGGAGTCCACGCCCTCCTCAAAGGCCATGCCCTCCTTGCCGCCCAGGTCGTAGCGCTGCCAGTT
>CANRIU010000024.1 GCA_947630755.1 uncultured Oscillospiraceae bacterium
GAAGGTGTACCATAGTTGGTGTTGATTGCGGTGAGGGTCCACCTGTTCCCATTCCGAACACAGAAGTTAAGCTCACTGGCGCCGAAAATACTTGGCTGGCGACGGCCCGGGAAAATAGGTAGACGCCAACACAAAAAAGGAAAACCCGGGAATTATCCCGGGTTTTCCTTTTTTTAATAGATTTTTTAATAGATTCAGAAACAGAAAGATAAAAAAAGATTAAAAAATTCAGAAAAAAACAGAAAAAGACAAGCGAAAAGCTTGTCTTTTTCTATGCTCGTTTTGAAAATATTATATAAACTTTATGAAAAATCAGGTGTTTTCGGAGCTTTCGTACCAGAATTTTATCCTTGAGAAGGTGTCGGCGCTGATGTCGTGCTCTATCTTGCACGCCTCCCTCGAGGCGGTCTCCTCGTCGACGCCGAGGCGCTCCAGGACCTTGGTCAGGGTGACGTGGCGTTCATATATCCGCTCCGCGACCTCCCTGCCGAGGGCGGTGAGGTGGATGTCCCGGCGGTCGTCCACGTCGATATAGCCGCTCTCCCGGAGGCGGCGCATGGCGATGCTTATCGTGGGCTTTGAGAAGCCCATCTGCGTGGCAATATCTATGGACCTGACGTAGCCCATGCGGTTTTCAAGCATCAGGATCGTCTCAAGATAGTCCTCGCCGGACTCGTGTATCTCCACAATATCACCTCCCCGGGATGGCTGGAACGAAATCAGAAATACTTTTTTATCCCCTCGGTGGCGGCTGCCTCGTCGCAGCTTATTGTGAGGGTGAATTTGACGCCCTCACGGTTGGAGAAGCTGTCGCACCAGTCAAGAAACTCCTCCGCCTCGTTGAGGGACTCGGTACCGGCGAGCTTGAAAAGCCCGTCCATAAAGATGTGGGTAATATCGTAATTGCCGGCGCAGAGCCCGCAAATAAAGCCCTTCAGTGCGGTATATCCGCTGAGCTTATAGTCCGAGAGCTTGATAAGACGGACACTGACGGGGACATCGTACCTGAGCGCGGCGTCCCGCTCGATGCAGATGACGTCGCCGTGCTCCTCCTCCGCCGCGCGGCTGACAAGCTCGATAAGCTGCTTTGTTTTTCCGTGACCCTTAAGTCCCATTATTACCTTAACCATAGGGAAACACTCCTTTCAAACTAAAGGCGGAGGGATACCGCCTGCCCATTAAGGTATATGTATTTTAACATTTTTCAAGAGTTGATTCAATATGAATTTTGATGTTTTCACTGAAAATTTAAATTTTGAAATAATCCGCTTAAAAAACGGACCCGGGGAGGGGAGGGAGCATATTATGTCTTAGGCTCATATTCGAGCCTCAGGAGGATTTGGATGAAAGTTAATTGCTATGATACCAACGAGTCCCGCCCCGGCACCCAGCCCTGCGGGTGCGGGAACAATATTATAAACTGCGGCGGCTCCTCCGTCCCCTGCCCGGGGCCGAGGGGGCCTCAGGGCGTTCCCGGTCCCCAGGGCGTGCCCGGCCCGGCGGGAGCTACGGGCGCGACGGGTCCTCAGGGACCTGCCGGCCCCGTAGGGGCGACCGGGCCACAGGGACCCGTGGGTGAAACAGGGCCTCAGGGCCCCGCAGGCCCCGTTGGGGCTACTGGTCCACAGGGACCTCAGGGACCTGCGGGGCCTGCCGGGGCTACTGGCGCGACGGGCGCAACCGGAGCACAGGGGCCTGCCGGACCTGCGGGTCCTGTGGGGGCTGCCGGACCTCAGGGACCGGGGGCGACTATAGCCATCGGGACTGTCACCACCGGGGCTCCGGGAAGCGCCGCCAGCGTCACCAACACCGGGACTGACACGGATGCAGTGTTCAACTTCGTAATACCTCAGGGACCCGTGGGGGCGACCGGAGCTACCGGGCCTCAGGGGCCTGCGGGGCCTGCCGGGGCTACTGGCGCAACCGGGCCTCAGGGACCGGGGGCGACTGTTGCCATCGGGACTGTCACCACCGGGGCTCCGGGGAGCGCTGCCAGCGTCACCAACACCGGGACCGACACGGATGCCGTATTCAACTTTGTGATACCTCAGGGGCCTGCGGGGGCGACCGGAGCTGCCGGACCTCAGGGGCCTGCGGGTCCTGTTGGGGCTACGGGGGCTACCGGGGCGACTGGTGCACAGGGGCCTGCCGGGACGGCGGCGACTGTCACCGTGGGGACCGTGAGCTCCGGCGCGCCCGGCGCGGCGCCCACCGTTACCAACACCGGGACGCCGGGGGCCGCTGTGCTCAATTTCGTCCTGCCCGTGGGGAGTCAGGCAGTGCCCAGCTACGCGGAGTTCTCCGCGCCGCTGCCCGGGTCCAACGCCGATGAGATCGCCGGGGGCGGGGCCATTGACTTCCCAGTGGCGGGGGCGGCCTCCGGGACAAACATCACCACCAACGGGACGGACACCATTACCGTCACCGACGCCGGGACCTACCTCATACTGTTTGAGGCGCCGCTGAGAGGGGCGGGGCAGATAGTCCTCGCCGTCAACGGCGTGGAGGTCTCCAACACCGCCGTGGGTCAGGCGGCTCCCGGGGGACAGCTTGTGGGAATGACGATTCAGAGCCTTCCCGCCGGGGCACAGCTCCAGGTCAGAAACCCCGCTGGCGGTACGGCCTTTACCCTGCCCACCTCCGCCGGAGGCTCCGACGCAGTGAACGCGAAGCTCATCGTGGTGCAGCTTTAGACTGTGGGGAAAGGCCCTGCCGGGCTTTTCCCACAGGGGGCGCGTGCGGGGAGATGGCAAAAATTATAATATTGTGCCATTTCCCCCGCCGTCACGCTGCGCGCACGGCCGACCCGAAGGACCGCACACTTGCGTGATAAAAGGGATGTTTGCAAAGACATGCGCATGTCCCTGCAAAAAATATGATTTAGTGGTTTTTGACAGACTGAGCCGCCCCGCGCCAGACAGCGCGGGGCGGCTTTTTGAAATTGTTGTTTATACTGTTTTTTTGAGAATGGTATTAATTATTACTCCAGCTCGAATGCTCCGGTGTAGAGCTGGTAGTAGGTGCCCTTCTGGGCGATGAGCTGCTCGTGGGTGCCGCGCTCTATAATGTGCCCGTGGTCCAGGACTATGATGGCGTTGGAGTTCATGACGGTGGAGAGACGGTGGGCTATGACGAACACCGTTCTGCCCTCCATGAGCTGGTCCATGCCGCGCTGGACAAGCGCCTCGGTGCGGGTGTCGATGGAGCTTGTGGCCTCGTCAAGTATCATCACGGGGGGGTCAGCCACGGCGGCCCGGGCGATGGAAATGAGCTGCCGCTGGCCCTGACTTAAGCGCGCGCCGTTGTTGGTGAGCATTGTGTCGTAGCCCTCGGGAAGGCGCATTATGAAGTCGTGGGCGTTGGCGAGCTTCGCCGCCGCGATGCACTCCTCATCCGTGGCGTCAAGCTTGCCGTAGCGGATGTTCTCCATGACCGTCCCGGTGAAGAGGTTCACGTCCTGGAGCACCACGCCAAGGGAACGGCGGAGGTCGGACTTCCTTATCTTCGTTATGTTGATCCCGTCGTAGCGGATCTTGCCGTCCTCGATGTCGTAGAAGCGGTTTATGAGGTTCGTGATGGTGGTCTTGCCGGCTCCTGTGGCGCCGACGAAGGCCAGCTTCTGACCCGGCTTTGCGTAGAGGGTGATGTCGTAGAGTATCTGCTTGTCGGGGACGTAGCTGAAGTCCACGCCGGTCATGGTGATGTCCCCGCGAAGCTCGGTGTAGGTGACGGAGCCGTCGGCCTGATGGGGGTGCTTCCACGCCCAGTGACCAGTGTGCTTTTCCGTCTCATGGATCGTGCCGTCGGGGTCAATCTCGGCGTTGACAAGGGTGACGTAGCCCTCGTCCTGCTCGGGCTCCTCGTCCATGAGGTCGAATATGCGCTCCGCGCCCGCGAGGGCAAGGACGATGGAGTTGAGCTGGTTGGAGATCTGGGCGATGGGCATGTTGAACTGGCGGGAGAGGAGCATGAAGGCCATGAGGGAGCCCAGCTTCAGCGCCGAGCCGCCGGAGGACACGGCAAGGATGCCGCCAACCACGGCGAGGATGGCGTACTGTATGTAGCCCAGGTTATTGTTGATGGGGCCCATGGCGTTGGCGTACTTTCCGGCGGTGTAGGCGTTGCGGCAGAGCTCGTCGTTTATCTCGTCAAACTCCCGCTTGCAGGTCTCCTCATGGTTGAAGACCTTGACCACACGCTGACCGTTTATGAGCTCCTCCACATAGCCGTTGACACGGCCGAGGGCCCGCTGCTGCTCCAGGAAGTACTTGCCGGAGCGGCCCACCACGAATTTTGTCACGGTGACGATGACGAACACGGTGAACACCATGACTATGCACAGCACCCAGGAGGTGCGGATGAGGTTCACGGATATGACGACGAGGGAGATTATGGACGCCGCGCACTGGGGTATGGAGGCGGAGACCATCTGGCGGAGGGTGTCGATGTCGCTGGTGTAGCGGGACATGATGTTTCCGGCGGTGTTGGAGTCGAAGTACCGAAGGGGCAGGCGCTGCATCTTGGCGAACATCTCGTCCCTTATGACCTTCTGTGTGCCCTGGGCCACGGAGACCATGAGGTAGTTATAAAGCCAGGCGCAGAATATGCCGGAGCCCAGCACCGCCGCGACACGGATAAGGAAGGCGGCGAGGCCGGAGAAGTCGGTGGACCCCTCCTCTATCATGGGGGTGATGTAGTCATTTACGATGTCGCCGAGAGCCGTGGACATACGGGTCTGGGCGTAGGAGGTGACGGTTATGCAGATGAGGACTATGACAAGGATGGGGATATACTTCCTCATGTAACCGAGAAGCCGCAGGAGCGTCTTTTTCGGAGAGCGGGCGCGGCGCCCGTCGCCTCTCATTCTGGGACCTGGCATCAGTCCTCGCCTCCTTTCCTCTGGGAATTAAAGACCTCCTGATATATCGTGGAGGTTTTGAGAAGCTCCTCGTGGGTGCCCATGGCGGCGATGGCGCCGCCGTCCATGATGATTATGATGTCCGCGTCCTGTACGGAGGACACGCGCTGGGCGATTATGAGCTTCGTGGTGCCGGGTATCTCCTCAGCCATGGCCTTGCGGATAAGGGCGTCGGTCTTTGTGTCCACGGCGGAGGTGGAGTCGTCGAGGATGAGTATTTTCGGCTTTTTGAGTATGGCCCGGGCTATGCACAGCCTCTGCTTCTGTCCGCCGGAGACGTTGGTGCCGCCCTGCTCGATGTGGGTCTCGTACTTGTCGGGGAAGCCCTCGATGAACTCGTCGGCGCAGGCGAGGCGGCAGGCGCGGCGTATCTCCTCGTCCGTGGCCTCCGGGTTGCCCCAGCGCAGGTTCTCGTTTATCGTGCCGGAGAAGAGCTCGTTTTTCTGGAGGACCATGGCCACGCTGTCACGGAGGACCTCGAGGTCATAGCTGCGCACGTCGATGCCGCCCACCTTCAGCGTGCCCTCGGTCACGTCGTAAAGCCGGGGGATGAGCTGGACGAGGGTGGATTTTGAAGAGCCGGTGCCGCCCAGAATGCCCACCGTGGCCCCGGCGGGGATGTGCAGGTCCACGTCCCTGAGGGCCATGTTTTTGGCGTTCCGGGAGTATTTGAAGCTGACGCCCTCAAAGTCGATGGAGCCGTCGGGGACCTCCTCCACCGCGTCCGGGGGGCTCACAAGGTCGGGCTCCTCGGTGAGGACCTCGTATGTACGGCGAAGGGGGGCGCGGGACATTATCATCATGACGTAGACCATGGAGAGCATCATGAGGGAGGAGAGGACCTGAGTGGTGTAGGTGAACATCGCGCTCAGATCTCCCGTGGTGAGGCCGTTTTCCGGGATGTTGCCGGAGGCGACGACCATCTTCGCGCCCATCCAGGATATGGCGAGGATGCACCCGTAGACGCAGGTCTGCATCACGGGGTTATTGAGGGCGAGGATCTTCTCGGCCTTGCAGAAGTCACGGTAGATGGATTCGGATATGCCGGTGAATTTCTCTATCTCCTTGTCCTCGCGGACGAAGCTCTTGACAACGCGGATGCCGTGGACGTTCTCCTGGACGGCGTTGTTGAGCTTGTCGTAGGTCTTGAACACACGGTCGAATATCTTGTGGACCAGGGGGACAAGGCAGATGAGGGCCACGATCAGTATGGGCATTGCCACGCAGTAGACGAGGCTCAGCTTCACGGAGATGGTCAGCGCGGAGGCGAAGGCCAGGATCATGGTCATGGGGGCCCTTATTGCCATGCGTATCATCATCTGGAAGGTCATCTGGAGGTTTGCCACGTCAGATGTGAGGCGCGTGACGATGGAGGCGGTGGAAAACTTATCGATGTTGGAAAAGCTGAAATCCTGCACACGGTAGTACATGTCGTGGCGCAGGTTGCGGGCAAAGCCCGTGCCGGCCTTTGTGGCGAAGGCGGCGGAGGCCACGCCGAAGCACAGTGAGCAAAGCGCGCACAGCACCAGCTCAATGGAGCGGGTCACGACCACCCGCATATCGCCCATGGCGACGCCGTAGTCGTATAGGGCCTTCATCACCTTGGGGATGGTGACCTCCATGGCGACCTCGCCGATCATGGTCAGCGGCGCCATAATTGCCGCGAAGGTGTATTCCCGGACACACCTGGCTAATCTTCGTATCAAGTTGTCATTCTCCTTCCTGATGGCGGCACCTGCCGCCGGATGATTTGGCGTTCTCCACGACCCTGTCAAGCAGGGAGTGGAGGGTCCTGAGCTCCTCGGGGGTGAAGCCCCGCTCGAGGCGCTCGTCCAGCTCGTCGAGACGGGATTTAGTGCGCCGGGCGGCGCTCTCCCCCTCCTCGGTGAGCTCGATGCGCTTCATGCGCCTGTCGAATTTGTCCGGGGTGAAGCGCACATAGCCCTTCTCCTCCAGCCGGGTGAGAAGTCCCGTCGCCGTGGGGTGCTTGATGTTGAAGCGCACCTCGATGTCGTGCTGGCAGGGGGGACTGGGGCAGAAGTTGTACAGATACCCCAGAAGAAAGGACTGGACCCCGGTGATGCCAAGCTCATGGGTGGACTCGTCAGCTATGCGGCGGAAGCTGTTGGAGATAAACTTCACCTTCGCGCCGAGCTTTTGTTCGTCTTCCCTGTCCTGCGTTTTTATCACCTCCAAAAGGTAGCTTGCTACTCTTAAAACGTCGCTTGCGTCACATTATAGAGCGATTTTTTACTTTAGTCAATAGCAAAAAAGCACATAAGGAGTGGAAATTCCCCGCGGGATATGGTAATATTGCTATGGGTCTCATAAGGGGTGTTTATATGGATCATTTTAATATTGAGCTGGGGGAAAAGGACGTGCTGGGCATATCGAGCCTGGGGCTCGCCCACGTCGGCGACGGGGTGTATGAGCTCATGGTGAGGACGCATCTGGCCGTCTCCGGGAGGGAGACTAACCACAGCCTCCACCGGGCCACGGTGCGGCTTGTCTCCGCCCCGGCCCAGGCCGCGGCGGCGGAGCGGGTGCAGCCCGCCCTCACAGGTGAGGAGGCGGAGGTCTTTCGCCGGGGCAGGAACGCCAGGGTCCACGCCGTGCCCCGGGGCGCGACGCCGGGCCAGTACCACGCGGCGACGGCGCTGGAGGCGCTGTTCGGGTATCTGTGGCTGCGGGGCAGGCGGGAGCGGCTAAATGAGCTTTTCGCCATGATAATGGAGGAATGACATGTCTCTTGACGCGCTTTTTTTAAAGCCCCTGACCGAGGAGCTCCGGGAGTTTCTCGTGGGGGCGAAGATAGAGAAGATACAGATGCCCGCCCGGGGGACCGTGGTCATGACGGTCCGGGGAGAGGGGCGGCGAGACCTGCTCATCGGCGGCTCCGCCGGGGCGCCGAGGCTCCACTTCACGGCCTTCGACCTTGAAAAGCCCCGGGAGCCGCCCATGTTCTGTATGCTCCTGCGAAAGCACCTCATCGGGGCGAGGATACTTGAGGTCTCACAGCCCGGCACCGACCGGGTGGTGACAATGCGCCTTGCCGCGCCGGGGATGTTCGGCGAGGGGGAGGAGCGGGGGCTTGCGGTGGAGCTCATGGGCAGGACTGCAAACCTCATCCTCACAGACGGGGAGGGGGTAATAACCGACTGCCTGTACAGGACGGGCTCGGCGGAGGACCCGCGCCCGGTGCTGCCGGGGATGAGATACCGCCTTCCCCAGATGCAGTCAAAGCGGGACCTTCTCGAGATGAGCGATGAGGAGATCGCATCGGCAGTGGATGGTTTTCCCGATGAGCGGGAGGCCGACAGGTGCGTCGTGGGGGCGTTTCTGGGCCTCTCGCCGCTGGTGGCGAGGGAGCTTTGCGCCAGAGCCGCGGGGGACGCATCCCCACGGGTCTATAATGTGCGCGCCGATGGGCGCATGGAGGCGCTGGTAAGGGAGCTTGCGGCGCTGCGGGACACGGTGAACGGCGGCGAGGGCGCGCCGTACCTCGTCTTTGACCGGGATGGGGAGCCCATGGACTTCACATACCTGCCCGTCACCCAGTACGGTCCGGGGTATGAGGTCCGGAAATATGAGAGCTTTTCGGAGCTGCTTGACGCCTTCTACTCCCGCCGGGACAGCCTTGAGCGCCGGCGCCAGCGCTCAAGGGAGCTGACAAAGACGGTGAAGAACGCCCGGGACCGGGTGGCGCGGCGGCTGGAGGCCCAGCGCCGGGAGCTTAAGGATACGGAGGACCGGGACTGGCTCCGGGAGTGCGGGGACATTATCACCGCGAACATGTACGCCATGAAAAAGGGTCAGAGGGAGCTTGTGGCGGAGGACTTCTACGCCGAGGGCGGGGGAGAGCGGAGCATACCGTTAGACCCCAAAAAGACGCCCCAGCAGAACGCCGCCATGTACTATAAGGAATATAACAGGATGAAAAGCGCCGTGACGCATCTGACTGTCCAGATAGCCTCCGGCGAGGGGGAGCTTGAGTATCTGGAGAGCGTCCTTGAGGAGCTGGAGCGGGCGGAGAACGAGCAGGACCTTTTGGAGATACGCTCCGAGCTCACCGATGGGGGGTATCTGCGCTCTCCAAAGGGCGGACGACCGGGAAAGCGCCTCCGGAGCCAGCCCATGCGCTTTCGCTCCAGCGCGGGGCTTCTCATCCGCGTGGGGCGCAACAACGCCCAAAATGAGCAGCTGTCCCTGAAGGACTCCTCAAAGGGGGATATGTGGTTCCACGCACAGAAGACACCGGGCAGCCATGTGGTGGTGTCCCTCGAGGGCGGAAGGCTCGACGACGTGACAGCCGCAGAGGCGGCGTCCCTGGCGGCCTACTACTCCGGGGCCGCGTCCTCGGGGAAGGCGCCCGTGGACATGACGGAGGTAAGAAATCTGAAAAAGCCCGCCGGGGGTCGGCCGGGGATGGTCATATACCACACCTACCGCACGGTGATGGCAAAGCCCGACGGGGAGCTTGCGGAGAGACTTAAAATCAGATAAAAGCATACGGCCGCCCGGAAGGGCGGCCGTGTGCGTCAGCCTGTCGGAAAAGCCCGCCAGGGCTTTTTCGACAGTTTATGCCCGGGACCGCAGACGCGGTCCCGGGCATTTTTATCGTCTGCTTTTTAAATCAAAATGACGAGGTGATTATCTCATCCGAGAAGGTCCTGTCCGGGGTTGAGTTCTCCCGGGCGTAGGCTGTCAGGGCGAGGGCCATGGCGAGGATCAGGACAAGACAGTATATGGTGACGACGGCCTTTTTCATTAGCGTTTTCCTCCCATTTTTTGTATTATCTGTCGGATATGTCCCGGCTGGGGACGTTTGTAAGGCCGAAGTGCTCCATTGCGTCCATCTCCTCCGGCGCAAGGTCCCGGCGGCTGGAGACGACGCGGGTGGTGAGCCCGGCGCTGTCGAGCTCCACCCGGTATAGGATCTCCGTGCCGTCGGTGGGGTCGATGCACAGGGCGTAGAGACCGTCCGCCCCGGAGCAGAGCGCCGTCTTTCTCCCGGAGAGCCAGCCCAGAGGCCGGGCGCGGCCCCCGGCGGCGGTGTAGACGTAAAAGCCGTCAAGCCAGCTTCCGGACTCCACCTTCACGAAGAGCTCATCCGACCCGTCCATGTCCAAGTCCCAGAGACTGTAGCTCAGGTGGTACTCGGGGTCCGAAAAATGCAGCTCAAATTCGTCCAGAATGTCCGAATAGTCCATGACCTCAAGGAGGCTCAGATCCCAGTACTCCGTAAAGGCCAGCGCCCTCCCGGGCTGGGCGTAGCTGTCCTCGGGGCCGAGCTCGCGCTCTGAGAGCTTCTCCTCCCGGATGCCGTAGCCGCCGGGCTCGGGGGCCGTGAGGCGGGTCACGATCTCGCCGCCCATCTGTCCGAAAACCTGAATGAGCTCGCCGGAGCCGTTTACATAGAGCATACTGTGACCGAAGCTCACCTCGCCCATCACCGAGAGGCCGCCCTTGTACATGGTGTAGACGCGAAGCACGGCGTCCGCCTCGCAGGTGCCCATGGTGACAAGAAGCTCGTCCACGCCGTCACCGTCCAGGTCAAATACGGTGTACTGCCGGAAGGCGTTGTCCCAAGGCGTCTCCTCGTCCAAATCCAGCAGGATGCCCATGTAGTCCACGGGCGCGCCGGAGCTGTCGGGCAGGTCCTCCGGCGGTGTATCGGGGCCGACGGTGACTATCTTCGTGTCCACGAGCCGAAGCTCCCCGTTATCGTCGGGCTCGTAGTAGCTGCGGTTATACTCGCTGCCGCCGTCCCCGGCCTTAAATTCCTCAATCACCTGTCCGGACTCCAGGTCCACTCTCGCGCCCTGGAGGGTGATGGAGTATCTAAACTCACCGGCCTCCCGGTCCCAGGTGAGGTAGTAGCAGGGGATGGTGTTGTTCACTATCCAGCCGAATACCTCGATGTCGCAGCAGCCGTCGAGGTTTATGTCGATCGGCGCTATCAACTCATCCGGGGCCCAGCACTCGGTGTACCCCTCGCCCACGGAGCCGGAGACGAAGTCCGCTCCCACGGCGTCGGAAAGCTTGATGGTCTGTATGGGCCTGTCAGGCTCGGCGGAGGCGGGGTCGTAGACCAGAAGGTCGCTTGCGCCCCAGACGTTGGCGTCGCCCCGGCGCTTTCCCACCGCGTCGACCCGAAGGGTCCTGCCCGGAACGGGCACATCGATGGATTTCAGCACCTGGGGTGAGGCCGCGCCGCCGAGGGAGGCGAGGAGCTTTCTCACCGCCCGGACATCCAGCTTGTCGTTGGGTATCTGGGAATTTACAAGGGAAACGAGGTCCCAGTCGAGCTCAAACTCCCCGTCCCCGGCGCAGCGGAAAATGCGCACGTCCCGGAAGGCGCTCCCGGTATTGGGGTTATTGTAGTCGAGAAGAACGAGGATGTCCGTTTTGCCGTCGGAGGTCAGATCCTCAAAGCTCACCGCCGCCACGTCAACTATGTCCGCGTCGTTGAACATGGGGTGGAGCTCGTAGTCGGAGGTTTTGCCGTCGTAGGAGAGGAAGAAGCGCACGTCGTCAAACTCCGGGGTGGGGCGGCAGGTGATGAATTTTATCTCCCCCCAGCCGGGTAGTATCTCGTCAAAGCACTGACCCTCCCAGAAGTACTCAGGGTCTAGCTCCACTCCCGCGCCGTAGACCACCTCCGGCGGCTCCGGGGGCAGGTCGGGGATATTGACGGCGGAGAGGGCGTCGTAATTTAGAGAGCGGGCAAGCTCCTCAAGGTGCTCTTTTGTTATGGGGCCGCCGAATATGTTGTCCCCAT
Source organism: uncultured Oscillospiraceae bacterium (assembly GCA_947630755.1). GTDB lineage: Bacteria > Bacillota > Clostridia > Oscillospirales > Oscillospiraceae > RUG626. The sequence goes on from CANRIU010000024.1 coordinate 11,700, forward strand.
TACGACCGGAGAGGACGTTGAGGGAGAGAAAGCTGTCCCCAAGGTCCGCCAGCACCAGTGACCTGCTGTCGCCGAGGGCCAGGAGCACCTTGACGCCGCCCGCGTCCACGCTCCACTCCTCAAAGTCGCTCACATCCCCGATGCAGAGGGACGTTGCCACGATGCTGCCCTTCACCGAGCGCAGCAGCTGATAGGGTATGGTCGTCCCGTCCGCGGAAATATATTCTCCGTCCATGCCGAAGGTGCCGTTTTCGTACATGAAGCAGATATTCTCCGCGTGGCCCTCCCGGAATATCTCCCCGCCCTGAAGGGCGGTGAGGTCGTCGTAATCATATGTGTCGCAGTATTCCACGGCGGCAAGGCCGTATTTGTCCGCCGCCTCCTCCAGTGTGAGCCCGCCGTCCAGATACTCGCCCACAGCCATGGACTCCGGCGAGTCCGCGAAGCCCTGGAGGGTGAGGACGCTGCCGTAGTCCGGGTCCTCCCTGGGCATCACAAGCTCCGAGAGGCCGAAAAAGCCCGTGGCGGAGGCGGTGATGCCTATCGCCGCCAGCGCCGCAACAACAGCCGCGATGAGGGCTATCTTCCCGGCGGGGACTATTTTCTTTGTCTTCATATTCTCAAAGTCCTCCATGTTGAACTCATAGGAGGAGCGGACATGGGAGAAGGTCTCCTTATAGAGCTTTTTTCCGTTCATACGCTCGCCTCCTCAAGCTCCCCTCTCAGCATCACCCGGGCACGGGAGAGTCTTGTCGTGACGGCAGACTCCGAGATGCTGAGGATATTTCCTATTTCACGCACGGAATATTCCTCGTAGTAGAACAGGTACAGCGGGACACGGTACTTCTCGGGCAGGCCCATCACCGCGGTGAAGAGGGCTATCTGCTCCTCAGCCTCGAAGGGGACTGACAGCGCCAGCTCCTCCGGCGGGGTGGGGGAGCGCCTTCTCGCTGCCCGGGAGAGATTTTTGCAGTAGTTGAGCGTCACCCGTATCATCCAGCGTCTGACGTGCTCCTCGTTCTCAAAGCGGTCCTTTGAGAGGTAGAGCCTCATCAGCACCTCCTGGACCGCGTCCTCCGCGTCGGCGGGGGAGCACGAATAGTTAAGCGCCACCCGGTAGACCGTGTCCTTATAATTCCGAGCGTAACGCTCAAACTCATTCCTGTTCATTCCACCACTGTCCTTTGAAAGCTTTCACCCTTATAACACCCGGCGGGCGGGAATTGTCACAAAAAAGAGAAAATTTTTTTCCTCCGGAGAGAGATATGCCCGCCGCTTGCGCGGCGGGCGGAGATCAAAGCTCTTTTATGAAATCCACGATCTTCCTGACGATGCAGGCCAAAATATAGATGATGAGCGCACCGATGGCGGCGGAGGCATTGGCGCCGCACACCGCGATGAGGTAGGAGGAGATAAAGTAGGCGGCGGGGCTCACAGCCGCGTCAGGGGCGACGACGCTCCTGCCGAGGGCGAAGAGTATCTCCCCGGCGCAAAGCCCCACAAGGCCGATGATGAAGGGCTCGGCTATAAGTATGGGACGATCCACCGTGAAAAACATCACCGTCTGGACAATAAGGGAGAGGTAAAATAATATTGACGCAATGTGCAAAACGCCGTCAAGGACCATGTTGTCAACAAATAAGAGCGGAGCGGGGATGATAAAGAGGCCCGCCGCTATGTATATGGCGGACAGCCCCGGGCGGCGGTCGGTGAAGTCCCGTATCAACCGCCCTCACCTCTCTCCACGCTCCGGACGCCCCGCTCGGCCTTTGACCGGGGGAGCATGACCTCCCGCCCGCAGCCGAGGCACCGGAGCTTGAAATCCGCGCCTGTCCTTGTCACCAGCCAGCGGCTGGAGCCGCAGGGGTGGGGCTTTTTCATGGTGAGGATGTCGCCGACTTCAATGTCCATCTCTGTCCCCCTTTATAAGGTCCCAGTACTTCTTTGCCGCCTGCTCAGTCTTGTTGTCGCCGTACTCGTAGTATACCGCGTCCTCGAGCCCCTCGGGGAGGTAGCGCTGACGGACCCAGTGGCCGGGGAAGTCGTGGGGGTAGAGGTAGCCCTGCTCCCGCTCAAAGCCCGTGCCGTCGGCGTGGACGTTCTGGAGCTCCCTGGGGATGGGGCCGGCCTTGCCCGCGCGCACGTCGGCGAGGGCCCGGTCGATGGCCATGACCACGGAGTTTGACTTGGGCGCCGTGGCGAGAAGTATCACCGCCTCGGCCAGGGGAAGCCGCGCCTCCGGCATACCCAGCTGGAGGGCGGAGTCCACGCAGGATTTCACGATGGCCGCCGCCTGGGGGTAGGCAAGGCCGATGTCCTCGGAGGCGGAGCACAGTATCCGCCTGCACGCCCCGGGCAGGTCCCCGGCGTCCAGCGTCCGGGCCAGATAGTGGAGGGCCGCGTCCGGGTCCGACCCGCGAAGGGACTTCATCAGCGCGGAGACGGAGTCGAAGTGCTGGTCCCCGTCACGGTCATAGCGCAGGGCGTTTTTCTGGGCGACTATCCTGGCGTCGTCCATCGTTATCAAAAGCCGCCCGTCCGCACCCCGGGCCGCCGCGGTGAAGAGAAGCTCCACTGCGTTGACGCTCTTTCGCACGTCGCCGCCGGAGGAGGAGGCGATATGCTCCGGCACGCCCTCCTCGATATAGGCTTCCCCAAAGCGCTCCGCGGCTATGCCGATGGCCCGATTTACCGCCCGGAGCACATCCTCCGGGGTGAGCTCCTTGAACTCAAAGACGGTGGAGCGGCTGAGCACCGCGTTGTAGACGTAAAAATACGGGTTCTCGGTGGTGGAGGCGATGAGGGTTATCTTTCCGTTCTCGATAAACTCAAGTAAGCTCTGCTGCTGCTTTTTATTAAAATACTGTATCTCGTCAAGGTACAAAAGCACCCCGTTTGGCGCGAGGAATGTGTCGAGCTGGGCGATTATATCCTTAATATCCGCAAGGGAGGCGGTGGTGGCGTTGAGCCGCCGGAGCTCGCGCTTCGTCTCCTTCGCGATTATGTTGGCGACGGTGGTCTTCCCGGAGCCGGAGGGGCCGTAGAAAATCATGTTCGGTATCTGCCCGGAGGCGATTATCCTCCGCAAAAGCCCGTTTTCGCCAAGTATGTGCTTTTGACCGTACACCTCGTCCAGAGTCTGGGGGCGTATCTCGTCGGCAAGAGGTCTGTACATAGGCTCACTCCTCGATCATATCCCCCACCGGGGGGAGGTAGTACCTGCGGCGGAAGGCGCCGATGTCGACACCACGGGAGAGCTCGTCAATAAGTATAAGCGCCGCCGCCCGGGCGTCGCTCCCGGCGCGGTGGTGGTCAAGCTCTATCCCCAGCATGTCGCACAGGGTATTAAGCTTATTGTTCTCCTGCCCGGAGTAGCACCGCCGGGCGATCTGGCAGGTGCAGGCGTATGGGGCGGAGTGCTTCCAGAATATGCCGTAGTGCCCCAAACATTTTGCCAGCACCCCCATGTCGAAGGGGGCGTTGTGGGCCACTAAGGTCCCGAAGTCGAATACGGGCCTCAGGACGCGCCAGACCTCCGGGAATGTGGGGGCCTCCGCCGCGGCCTCCGGCGTTATGCCCGTGAGGCGGATGTTGAAGGAGCTGAAAAAGGTCTCCGGGTTTATAAGCGTCTCAAAGTCCCAGACGATTTTCCCGTCCTCCACCACGTCCACGCCTATGGCGCTCATCCTGTCGTTGCGGAAGTTGGGAGTCTCCACGTCAAAAACAATAAATCGCTCCATTTCCCCGCCCCCCCGGTGTATTAACGCAATTATATCACAGGGAGGCTTTTGTTGCAAGAGGGCGGAAAAGGTGTTATAATCCCTGTATATATACATTATTAAATAAAAAAGGCAGTGAGAATATGGATAAGGCCACGTCAGATGAGATCATAGCCCTTCTCGAGCGGGAGTACCCTTTGGCTGAGTGCACCCTTGACTACGACGACGCATATCACCTTCTGGTGAGCGTGCGCCTCGCCGCCCAGTGCACCGATGCCAGAGTGAACAAGGTGACCCCGGCGCTTTTTGAGCGCTTCCCGGATGTGAGGTCCATGGCACAGGCGGAGATTTCCGAGGTGGAGGAGTACATACGCCCCTGCGGATTTTACCACGGCAAGGCCCGGGACATAGTGGGCGCCGCGATAATGATAGAGACGCAGTTTTCCGGCCGCGTCCCGGACAACATGGAGGACCTTTTGAAGCTCCCCGGAGTGGGGAGAAAGAGCGCGAACCTCATCCTCGGCGACGTGTACCACGTCCCCGGGGCGGTGGTGGTGGACACACACTGCATAAGGATAACAAACCTTCTGGGGTATGTGCAGACGAAGGACCCGGTGAAGATAGAGTACGCACTTAGGGAGATACTGCCGCCGGAGAAATCAAATGATTTCTGCCACAGGATGGTCCTCCACGGGAGGGCTGTGTGCGTCGCCCGAAGGCCGACCTGCGGGGAGTGCGTGCTGAAGGGAGTGTGCGCCCACGCCGCGCAGATATGAGCGTCCGGGGACCGCCGGACGTATTAAGAAAATGGCGCAATGCCCCACGAGGCGTTGCGCCATTTCTGTTGTGTCACATGAACCCCCGGCTATGCCGGGGGGCAGAATAGGCTTTAGCTAAAAGCATCGAGCGAAGCGAGCCGCTATAAAGCCAGACTACGAATACCGACACGTTGCAAACAAGCGGATAAACCCGTTTACGGGTCGTAGGGCAAGTGATGCGAGTGACGGATATTCGGTGCGTCTTGAGACGCCTGCCGGTAAAAGGCCCTTATAGGGCCTAATCAAGCCTCCGGCTTAGCCGGAGGTTATGACTAACAAATATCCTGTCAATTTAAAGCACAAAATACAAATCGGTGAGATGATATTTGGCGGATGCGCGCCGGAAGGGGTCTTGCCCGAGGGACCTTTACGGCGGGCAGGGGAATGGAGGATAAAAATGAACGGCATGATTTACGGTTACGTCAGGGTCAGCACCCGGGAGCAGAACGAGGACAGGCAGCTCATAGCCCTGAGGGAGGCGGAGGTCCCGGACAAGAATATCTTCACGGACAAGCAGTCCGGCAAGGATTTCGACCGCCCGCAGTACAGGCGGCTCGTGCGGAAAATGAAAAAAGACGACCTTTTATTCATCAAAAGCATAGACAGACTTGGAAGAAATTACGGGGAGATACTGGAGCAGTGGAGGCTCCTCACGAAGGAAAAGGGAATAGACATTGCGGTTTTGGATATGCCGCTTCTGGATACGCGCCGGGGCAAGGACCTGATGGGGACGTTTTTGAGCGATATTGTCTTACAGGTACTGTCATTTGTGGCGGAGAATGAGCGGGTAAACATACGCCAGCGCCAGGCGGAGGGCATCGCCGCGGCGAAGGCCAGGGGCGTGCGCTTCGGAAGGCCCCCGCTGCCCCTGCCGGACTGCTTTCCGGGGGTATACAGCCGCTGGAAGGCAAAAAAAATCACCGGAACGGCGGCGGCGGAGGAGTGCGGAATGGCACTTTCTTCATTTCGCTACCGCGCTGCGGCGTATGAGAAAGGGGTCGAATCGCGTATTGGTTAATGTGCAGGATGGTGTACTTTTTCGCAACCCGATTTTGTTGGATTTTTTTGAATTTTTCTATTGAAAAAAACTGCAATCCGTGGTATAAAATATGGTATGTATACTGCGTAATAATATGCAGAAAAGTACACCTTATTGCATTGCGCCGGGGAAAAGCCCTGCGCGGGGCGTAAGAAACGAATGGAGGAATGAACAATGAGCAAAGTGAAACGCTGGCTTGTGTGCGCTCTTATGTGTGTGCTGCTGGCAAACTGCGTCGTCGTGACATCGGCGAATGCAGCCTCACCGCTGATCTCCATATCCGCGCCCAGCGGATCCGTGGGAAACGTGGTGAGCGTGACCATCGACACCCTTGTCGATGACACGATCACTGACGGAAGGCTGGAAATCAGGTACGACCCGCTGGCCCTCACATATGAGGGGCTCGCGAAGGGCGGCGCCTGGTCCTCCTCGACCTCAGTGGTGACCTCCGTCAACGACAGCCGGGAGGGCGAGATCATCTTTGCCTTCACCGGGGACAGCCCCGCGGCGAAGGGGACCATCTTCACCGTGTACTTCCGGGTCGTTGAGGCGGAAAAGAGCGTTGTCAAGGTCGTGGGCTCCCAAAGCTACGTCAACCCCAACGAGGACGGCGCATCACTGGACGTCTCCGCGACGGTTGACGGAACGGTTCCCCCATCTGCCGGAGGAATCGGCGGCGGCGGAGGCATTACCGGCGCAAGCTCCGTATTCACTGATTTAAATTACACAGGTGAGTTCCAAGAGGCCATCGACTACATGGTTTATCACAAAATCATGAACGGTGTCTCCGCCGACCGCTTCGCCCCCCAGTCCACCATGACGAGGGCGATGATGGTGACCATACTCTACCGCGCGGCGAACGAGCCCGTCTATGACGGCGGAATGCCCTTCACCGACGTGCCCGAGGGCGCGTACTACTACGACGCTGTCCGATGGGCGGTGGGAGCGGGTGTCACCCTGGGCACCACCGACACCACCTTCTCGCCCTCCGCGAAGCTCACCCGTGAGCAGATAGTCACGTTCCTTTACCGCTATGCCGAGCTTAAGGGCATGAGCCTCGGCGACCAGGCGGACCTCAGCGCGTTTACCGACCTTGCAAGCGTACATTCCTACGCCATGGACGCCATGACCTGGGGCGTCGGACAGGGCATCATAAAGGGCGTCAGCCCCACCACCATCAATCCCCGGGGCAGCGCCACCCGCGCTCAGGTCGCGGTTATGCTCTACCGCTTCCTGATGAACACTCATTGACCTTGTGAAAGGAGTAAAAGAGAATGGGTAAAAAGTTTTTAGCACTGCTGCTCGCTCTCGTCATGACCCTCTCCTTCATTCCCACGGCCTTCGCCGCGGAGGGTGAGGAGGAGCCGGCGGGCACAGTCCCGGGAGCGCCCGCCGAGGCGGGGGAGCCCTCCGGGGAGGACAGCGCCGAGCCCGAAGGGGACAGCGCCTACACCGGCGGCTTCACCTTGGGCGATGACCGCACCGTGGAGAATACCGACCCCTCCGGGGAGGGACTGACGGTATCCGGCGGCGGCAGCGACAAGGCCGGCGTGGAGGACATGTCATATGTTGAGGGCCTCCACAGGACCGACCCCGGCTTTGCCACGAAGTACTCAGACCAGCTCACGGAGACCCATGACCCCAACGAGAAGGTCAAGTTCATCGTTGTGACGAAGAATCAGCCCCTTATCGAGCGGTTCTCCACACAGGAGCTCACCACCAACACCTACGCCGTCGTGAGCGCCCGGAGGGTCCTGGACAGGAGCATCAGCACCATCGCCAGCAGCGTCTCCAGCGCCTTCAAGGAGGAGGATAAGGACCTTGAGATAGGCGCCACCTTCAACGTGATAACCACGGCCTTCACCGTGGAGACGGAGTACGGCAACAAGGAGCTCATCGAGGCCCAGCCCGGTGTCGAGTACGCCTATGTCGCGCCCACCTTCACCATCCCGGAGGACCAGATCGAGAATTATGAGTTCAGCGTCACGGGGGACGGCTACACCCTCGCGCCCCTGACCTTCAACTCCGGCAACATGATAGGCGCGAATGTGGTGCAGGCAAGCGGCTACACCGGAGTAGGCACAAAGATAGCCATAATCGACTCCGGACTTACCGGGGCGTTTGGCACCCACCCCAGCTTTGACCCCTCCCACATTCAGGCTCTTATAAGCGGCAAGGAAACCGCCAAAAAGGGACAGGTGAGCAATTACCTCACCCAGAGCGAGCTTGCGAGCATCTATCCCCAGCTGCACGCAGCAAAGGACGAGATGGGCATGGCTTACAGCCAGCTCATGTACCGCAACGCCAAGATACCCTTCGGATTTACATATGTGCCCGGGACCATAGGGCACTATACCTATGATTTCAGCCACGACAATGAGGACCACAAGGGCTCCGACCACGGCACGCATGTCGCCGGTATCGCCGCGGGCGACAAGACCGTCACCGACAACGGCCTCACCATCTGCGGCATCGCCCCGGACGCCCAGATCATCCCCATGAAGGTGTTCCAGGACGGCGGCGCCAGTATGGACACCGTTATGCTGGCCCTGGAGGACGCGGTCCTTCTCGGCGTCGACTGCGTGAACCTGTCCCTGGGCATGACCGCGGGCTTCACAGAAGCCGACCCCATCATGTCCAAGGTCCTCGAGCGCTGCCAGGAGGCCGGACTTAACATAGTCATGGCCGCCGGAAACGACGGAAACAACGGCGAGCACACATGGAACGGCACCGGATACGCTATGATAGAGAACCCGGACAACGGACTCGTGGGCGCGCCGGCCTCCTACAACCCCTCCCTGTGCGTGGCCTCCGTTGACAACAACCAGGCCTACTTCAACTACTTCCTCTTTGGCGAAGGCGACGATGAGAGAAAGGTTGCCGCCATAGACGGATACCAGTCCACCGGGTATCTCACGGAGTATACCTTTGAGGACTTTGTAAGCGGCAGGGTTAACGATTATAACTGGGACCCCGAGGACGAGAATGCAGAGATGCCCACTACGGAGCTCACATTCATCTATGTCGGCCTCGGAACCAGCGCTGAGTATGAAGCGCTCAAGGAAAAGGGCGTTACTTTCGGTAACGATAACATCGTCGCCGTGGCCCGCCGCGGCAACGAAATAACCTTCCCCGAAAGGCAGGAGGCGGCTACCCAGAACGGCATCAAGCTGCTCCTTGTCGCCAACAACGAGCCCGGCGTCATCAACATCGTCCTCAAGGACAACCAGAGGAACACCGATGCCACTACCTGCCTCATCCTCCAAGAGGACGGCGACGCCATGGAGGCGGCTTTCGAGAAGTGGTTAGAAGATTTTGAAAAGTGGAACAGCCAGTCCGAAAAGAATGATGATGACAAGCCCAAGCTTCCCACTCTCAGGCTCGTACCTACAAGTCTCCACACCTATGTGGATATTCCCACCGGAGTCAGCACCTTCTCCTCCTGGGGCGTCATGCCCGACCTGACACTGAAGCCCGACATCGCGGGCGTGGGCGGAAATATCCTCTCCTCCATCTGCCCCATTCTGTCTCAGGCGAGATTCGGCACCATGAGCGGCACGTCCATGGCCACCCCCCAGGTCACCGGAGCCATGGCGCTCATAACAGATTACCTCCGGCAGACATATCCCGCTCTCTCAGCGCCTGACCGCCGCGACCTTGCGACGCGCCTTGCGTTGACCTACGCAAACCCCCTCAAGGCAGACGCCGCGACCGGACTTGAGTTCTCCCCCAGGGAGCAGGGCGCGGGCCTCATCAACGTGGAGAAGATCCTGGACAACCAGAACCTCTCCTACTTCACCTGCGAGGACACATATGAGAGCCGCCCGAAGGGCGAAATGGGCGACGACCCCAATCGCACCGGAGAGCTCTCCTACGACTTTGCCATCACCAACCTCGGCAAGGACGACCTCACCTATACATTTAAGAAATCCGTATTCACCGAGACCATATTAAACGATATGTACATCGGCGCGACCCCCTACGCCCTCGAGGGCGACAACTTCCTGCTCTACGCCGAGCAGAAGCCCGTGGCGGACTTCAACGACGACGGGAAGATAACCACCGAGGACGCCTACATACTCCTTCTTGACGTGCTCAAGATAAATGAGATCCCCCGCACCGACGCGACCCATTACAAAATGCGCGATGTCAACAAGGACGGCACGGTGGATGTGAACGATGTCCACGCCATCACCGACTACTGCGCCGACATCATGCCCCTTCTCACCACCTGGACCGTAACCGTCCCCGCGGGCGAGACGCTGCGGATGAAGGCGGTCATTCAGCTCACCGATGAGAACAAGGAGTACCTCAACAGGTTCCCCAACGGCATCTATGTGGAGGGCTACCTCTACGCCACACCCAGCAAGGTCTCCGGCGACACCACAGAGACTCTTGCCGAGATGTCCATGCCCTTCATCGGCTTCTACGGCGACTGGTCCGAGGCCCCGGTGTTCGACACCACCGACATCCAGCACGCCGAGCTCTACCCGATGATTGCATTCACCTACGGCTCTCAGATAGGCTACAACCCCTACCGCTCCGCCAGCACGCGCTTCGGCGAGCAGTACAACTTCTTCTCCACCAACAACCCCATCTATGAGATAGACTTCGGCACCTTCCGCAACCTCAAAGCCCTTGGCGTTGACGTTGTGGACGCCAACACCGGAATTACCTATTACTCCGAGACCCACGAAAATGTGACAAAGACCTACAACACCGCCTACGGACTGATGCCCAACTCCCTCTATGACGACCTCTTCTGGGACGGCAGGGACCTTCAGGGCAACCCGCTGCCCGACGGCACAAGGGTCACTGTCAAGCTCTCCGCGTACCTGGACGACGGCGACGACAGGATGGATGACTTCTACTCCTTCACCGCCACCCTGGACGACACTCCCCCCGAGCTTCTCAACGTTGAGGACCTGACCTGCGGCGAGCAGCGTCCCCACAGGGGCTGGTGGATAGACGAGAACGGCTCCCTGATGCTCCATCTGGAAATCAAGGAGAACCAGTATCTCGGCGCGGTGCTCCTCGCGGAGAACCCCCTGAACATCTACAACGCCTACGAGTTCAACAACACCCCGGGGCAGAACATCTCCATAGATGTGGACATCTCCGCCGTCGCTCACGACCACTTCAAGCTGGTCATAGGCGACTACGCCTGCAACGAGGTCACCTACATACTCGACCTTGATCTCGAGGGCTTCACCAACCGTCCCGAGATAATCAAGCTCGACAAGACCCGCATGTACGGCTGCGAGACCTACGACTCCAACCAGGTCCTGACCTACGGCTGGTTCACCGCTCCTCTTAACGGCGCGACCATCCACAACGTCTACAACCTGACCACCGACACCTCCAGCCGTTACTACGGCGGCGAGTTCATCAACGGCTACGTTGTGGCCCAGTCCCTGACGGGCGACATCTACCTCTTCAGCCCCTACGAGGGCACATGGACCTCCGAGCTCATCTACGACCAGAAGGCCACGAGCAACAAGGATGAGGGCTGGTTTATCCTTGGCGATATTTCCATGGACTACTCCACCAACACCCTCTACGCCAACGGCTGGAGCTACGAGAAAGCCAAGGAGGGCGAGGAACCCACCGTTAAGGACACAAATAATGTCCAGCACAACTGCCTCTTTGAGCTGACCTTTGACGACAAGGGATGCAATGTCAAGAAGCTCTATGACTACTCGATGGCAACCAGCGACGATCCCGCCCCGAACCTGGAGGTCATGACCGTCACCACCAAGGGCGATATGTACGCCATCGACGTCAACGCGAACCTCTACTCCGTCGAGAAGGAAACCGGCAAGATAACATACATTGGACAGACCGACTTTGCCAAAGAGCCCAACTTCGACGGCGCGGACACCGTTCAGTCCTTCTTCTTTGACCACAACACAGGCAAGGCCTACTGGGCGGCATCCTGCCAGTTCCATCCCGGCGTCCAGACCGGAGTTATCGCCTACCTCTACGAGGTCGATCTTACGAGCGGCAAGCTCACCAAGGTCGGCGACTGGGGTCCCTCCGGCGCGACCGCCTGCTTCGTCCCCAATGATTTGATAACCCCGATACTCAAGGTCGGCATCACCCCGAAGAATTATGAGATCGAGGACCTCAACATGGTGGAGGGCACCACGCAGAAGCCCACCATCAGCTGGAGCCCCTGGACCGCAAAGAACGTCGATGTCACCTTCACCTGCGACGAGGAGGGCCTCACCATTGAGGGCTACAAAATCACCGGAGACAAGCCCGGCGACTACACCGTGACGGCTCACGCCACCATCGCCCAGTACGACGACGAGGGCAACGAGACGCCCATTGAAGTCGAAAGGAAATTCACGGTCAGGGTATTCCAGTCCGTCGGCGACCTCTACGCTTACGTCGCCTACGACATGAGCGAGGTAAGCCCCTATGACGGGCAGGTCGCCAACTACATCCTCAAGTGGGCCAAGTACGCCGACAACAACCTTGACGGCAGCGAGGACATCACCTACTACGAGGGCGGAAACAAGGTCAACCCGATGGATCAGGGTGAGCAGGACGCCCGCTGGTTCGGCGGAGCCTACTACAAGGGCAGCGTCTACACCACCCACGTCATCAACCAGTTCCAGAAGGACACCACGGATATTTACAGCTCCTTCGGTGTCTACAAGACCGACATTGAGTACGACGACGAGGGCAATATCACCGGATTCGGTTATCCCGAGCTTGTCGCGCAGACCAAGGACAGCCTCCAGGGCGAAATCTACGGCATCGGCGTTGATTACAGCACCGGACGGCTCTACTACACCACATCCATCCTCAAGTACAGCTACGTCGACCTCAACAACTACACCTTCGGACCGATGATGGACTATCAGGGACTTGAGGGCAAGAGCTACGGCAGGACCCTGGGCTTCGGGTTCACGGTCTACCTTGATAAGACCCAGAATAAGTACTTCGGAGCTGTCACCGACGGAAAGAACCAGATCTGGAAGGTCGAGCTTGACACAGGTAAGTGCGAGGTCATAGGCAAGTCCCCCGAGAAGCTCGATAACGCGTTCATCGGCGCCATGGCCTACTCCTTCGACAACGACGCCATCTACTGGGCGCCCACCACGGGAGGCTTCAAGTCCACCATGTACATGGCGAAGATAACGAGCACCCAGAAGGAGGACGGCACCTACGAGACCAGGGCGGACATCGCCTCCCTCGGCAGTGTCGGCACCTGGGACGGCAAGTGCCAGTCCGCGCTGTTCTGCATACCCACTACTGAGCCCGCAAGCGGGTACACACCGCTGACAGAGGTTGAGCTCAGCAGAGACACAGTGTCCGGAGTTGTTGACGGCAAGGCTTACATCTCCGAGACGCGCACACCTGAGTACAACTCAGCACCCAAGACCAAGTGGACATCCAGCAATCCGGAAATTGCCACGGTTAATGACGATGGCTATGTCACCTTCGTTGGCGCAGGCACCGCGACGCTTACCGCGACAATCGATCAGAGCATTGGCAAGGATGCGCCCAATCTCTCCACCGCACCGCAGACCCTCACAAAGACCGTTACCGTCACGTCCTATGCAAAGGCTGGTCACACGCTCTATGCCTACGCCACAGATTACAGCGGAATCGGCAATGACGGATACGGCCACGGCATCGGTAAGAGATTCGTCACCATCGATGACGACGACCTCTGGAACCTGGGCACACCCAGCGCAAACCTGCCCCAGTACACGCTTAAGACAGCTACATACTTTGACGGCTGCTTCTACGGCTACACGACTGACGGAGCGTTCCTGAAGATCGACGCCGGGAACACAGAGAAGTACACAAACCTCGGCATACCCAAGAGCCACAGCGTCAACGCCATGGCTTATGACTACGCCAAGGGCGTGATGTACGGCGTCGGAGGCACCGGATTCGGCACCATCGACGTGACTACCGGTGAGTTTACAAAGGACGAGAAGGCAGGACTTAACGTCTCCGCCTCCGCAATGACCTTCGATCAGGAGGGCAATCTGTACCTCATCGCGGTCAAAGACAACAAGTCCGTCCTCTACAAGGTCACACCTTCTGTCGGCGAGCAGGAGGGAAGCGGATTCGATTTCAGCAGCATGGAGACGCCCCTTGTCACCTTTGAGGGGATCGAGGGCACCAGCAAGGCCATAGCCTACGACTGGGAGAACAACCGCGTCTACGTCCACTTCAATTCCCCCACCAACAGGCTTTACTTCGTGGACCTTGGCGAGAAGAAGGGCGCAGAGGAAGCGGGCGCCGGCGAGACCAGCCCCACGGTCGTTGAGCTTGATTCTGAGCGCTTTGCCAGCGATGCCTCCGGCGCGCTGGACATCGGCCTGATGTGCTTCCTGCCGAACGAAGGCGAGGGCGATACCGAGCTTTACGCAAATGAGGATGATATTCCGCTGAACACAGTTAAGGCAGTGTCTGACCTTGTGAGCATTGAGGTCGATTCCGAGTTTGACCTCAAGGCACAGCTAATCCCCAGCGTCGCGGGAGAGGAGTACACCCTGGAGTATTCCGCCGCTGATGTGAAGGGCGATGAGGAGCTTGAATCCGAAGCTGATGAAAGCAGCGTTGTGTCCGTCACTGACGGCAAGGTTAAAGCTGAAAAGACCGGAGAGGCTACCGTCACCATCACGGTGAAGAAGGATGACCAGGAGGTCAAGAAGGTCGAGGTCAAGGTAAAGGTTGAAGAGAAGAACAGCGGCGACCTCATGTACACCGTTGAGGACAACAAGCTCGTGTCCTTCCACTCCCACACCCCCGGCACCACCACCGAAGTCGCAGACATGACCGAGCAAATCAAGGATAAGCAGGTCTACGGCCTTGACGTGGGTGCGGACAGCGTCTACGTCACCACATGGGGCCACAGCGCCTTCCTTGGGCCGTGCTTCGACCTCTACAAGGTCTCGCTGAGCGATGATCACACTGTCACATTCCTCGGCTCACTTCTGACACAGGAGCAGCCCCAGAACGTTGATATGGGCGGCATCATAGTCAACGAGGAGAGCGACATAATCTACCTCTTCAGCAAGGTCTACGGACAAATCTACACCCTCGGCAACCTTGACCCGAATGCCAAAGAGAACAAGTACATCAACAAGCTTGGTGATGTTCCCTGGGGCTGGAGCCAGAGCATCTGCGACGGTATCCTCAGTGGTGAGGACGGCGGCCTGCTGGTCCTGAGCGATTGGGGTGCGTTCTACACCCTCGATAAGGACCTCGTCACCTTCGTGCCGACCGGAGCCAGAATCCCCACCAGCAGCATCTCCATCCTGTTCAGCCTGACGCACTTTACAACGGGCGGTGACGGAAAGAACGCATACTTCACCGACTCCCTTGGACGGCTCTACTCCTTCGACGCAAGCAAGCTGACCTCCAGCATTGAGGAGAGCGACATAACAGGCTACGGTATCGTGGGTCACGGCAATGCCGCGGGGCTTGCGGCCGCAAAGACCGCTTCCGAGGACAAGGGCGCCAAGACCTCCGAGACACAGCCAAAGCTGGAGAACGGCACGCCCGTCATCGCCGTCCCCGGCACCGAGACCGATGCCGCCGACGAGGACGAGAGCGAGACCGTGACAACCACCGATGAGACCGAGACCCTCCCCGGCGACACCGCCGAGGAGAACGGCCTCCCTGGTGAGGACACCACAGACGAAACAGACGACACCCAGACTCCCTCCAGCGACACCGCCGAGGGGACTGAGGACACGACCGACGACGCCGAGGACGCTGCCGACGGGACCGATGAGGTCCCCGAGGCGGACCTTGACGAGCCCGCCCCCGCGCCCGACACCACCGACGACGGCGCGGGTGAGTGAGCAATTTAACATGGCGCCTGCCCCGGACGGCCCCCAAACGCCCGGGATAGCGTAAAAAAGGGCTCCCGCCGCTAATGCGGCGGGAGCCTCCTTGTCGGGAAAGCCTTGTCGGGCTTTTTCGACAGAATAAAAGCTGCCCGGTACTCCGGGCAGCTTTTGCGTTTTAAAAATCAAAGGGTCTTCTGCGCGTTTATCTTGATACCGGGGCCCATGGTGCTCGCCGTGACGCAGGAGCGGATGTACTGGCCCTTGGCGGCGGCGGGCTTGGCGCGCAGCAGCGCGGTCATAAGGGCGTTGTAGTTCTCGGTGAGCTTCTCGGGTCCGAAGGAGACCTTGCCGATGGGGCAGTGGATGATGTTGGTGCGGTCAAGACGGTACTCGATCTTACCAGCCTTTACCTCGGTGATGGCCTGAGTCAGGTTGGGGGTGACGGTCCCGGCCTTGGGGGAGGGCATAAGGCCCTTGGGACCAAGGATCTTACCGAGACGGCCGACGGTGCCCATCATGTCAGGAGTGGCGATGACCACGTCAAACTCAAACCAGTTCTCCTTCTGAATCTTCTCCACCATGTCCATGGCGCCCACATAATCGGCGCCGGCGGCGAGGGCCTCCTCCTTGCGCTCGTCCTTGCAGAACACCAGGACCCTGCGGGTCTTACCGGTGCCGTGGGGGAGGACGACGGCGCCGCGGACCTGCTGGTCGGCGTGGCGGGAGTCGACGCCGAGCTTGACATGGAGCTCAACTGTCTCGTCAAACTTGGCCTTGCTGGTCTTGGTGATGAGGTCAAAGGCGTCCTGAGGCTCGTACTGAACGGAGCGGTCGACAAGCTTTGCGCTGTCCTTATATTTCTTTCCTCTGAACATACTCTCAGCCCTCCTCTACTACGATGCCCATGCTGCGGGCGGTGCCGGCGATCATGCTCATGGCGGCCTCGATGGAG
>CANRIU010000025.1 GCA_947630755.1 uncultured Oscillospiraceae bacterium
CAAGCTGTATATCCGCCAACAACGGAGCGTGCGGATGGCTGAGTTTTAACGATACCCGGTCTATTAAAACGAAAGGGCATTATTTTAACGGTTCCTTTTCGCTGCCGCAGGAAGAAGCCCTGAAAAGCAAAAAAGCCGCCGTGGAAAAGCATCCACAGCGGCTTATTCTTTAACAAAAATCCACAAAAGTACTGGAAATATGCGCTTTTCGGCAGAAAAGCGGAACTATTGTGTTAAAAACAATCGGGCACCTGTTCTATCAAAACAGGCGCCCGATTATGGTTGCGGGGGAAGGACTTGAACCTACGACCTCCGGGTTATGAGCCCGACGAGCTACCAACTGCTCTACCCCGCGATATGGGTCCCCGGTGGAGACCCTATTATAATAACACACTGTTTTGCATTAGTCAAGAGCTTTGCGGCGAAAAGTTTTCGGCGTTATTCGGCACTGTCCGCCTGGGGCTCCGGGCCTGTCTCCCCCTCGCCCTGGCGGCGGGGGCCCTGACGGCGGGGGCGCTTCCTTCTGGCGGGGCGCTGGTTATCGCCGCCCTGACGGGGTCTCTGACCCTCGGTGCCCTCCCTTGGGGCTTGTCCGCCCTCCCGGGGCTGGTCGCCGCTCTGACGGGGCCTCTGGCCCTCGGCACTGTCCTTCTGCTGGGGCTGGCGCTCGGGCTTTTTCCCCTCCTGGCGCTGGCGTCCCCTCCCCCGGCGCTGGGACTGGCGGGGCTGACCCTCCGCTCCCTCCCGGGGCTGGCTCTGGCGGCGGGGCTCCCGGGCAGCGGGGTCGGGGCTCTCGTTCCCCGGCGCGGGCTCCGATGTCTCCGTCACGCTCTGGCGCGGCTCGGTCGTCTCATGACGGCCCTGGCGGTTATCTCCCCTGCCCTGCCGGGCGCGGGGCGGGCGGGGGTTCTTGCCGTCCCTTCCGTCGGCGCGGTCCTCCCGGGGCTCAGGGCGGGGCTCACGCGGGGGTTCCTGACGGGGCTCCTGTCGGTCCGGGGCGGGGCCTCGGCGCAGCCGGGGCTGGGGCTTTTGGGGGGCCTCGATAAGTCCCTCCGCCCGGGCGGCGAGGTACTCCGCGCGCTTGGCCTTTCCGCCCAGCACCGTGAGCTCCGACGCCTCAAATGTCCGGACGGACATATCCGTCTGGTCCTCCAGCCGGACGCGGACCGTGCCCTTAAGGAGGTTCACGTCCACCACCGTGCCCACGCCTGCGGGCGTCTCCACAAAGGCGTCCGTCTTGGGAACGGACTGGACCAGCTCCTCATAGGCGTCCTGCTCGTACTTGAGGCAGCACATGAGCCTTCCGCAGGAGCCGGATATTTTCGTGGGGTTGAGGCTCAGGCCCTGGGTCTTTGCCATTTTTATTGACACGGGCTGGAAGTCGTCAAGGAACTCGGCGCAGCAGAAGGGCCTCCCGCAGATGCCAAGGCCGCCCAGCATCCGGGCCTCGTCCCGGACGCCTATCTGCCGCAGCTCAATGCGGGTCTTGAATATCCCGGCAAGGTCCTTCACCAGCTCGCGGAAATCCACTCTGCCCTCGGAGGTGAAGAAGAAGAGTATCTTTGTGCCCTCGAAGTTGTACTCCACGTCCACCAGCTTCATATCCAGTCCGTGCTTTGCTATGCGCTCACGGCAGATCTCCATGGCCTCCCGCTCCTTCCGGCGGTTCTCCTCGGCACGCTGGATGTCCTCCGGCGTAGCCTCCCTGGTCACCGGGCGCAGGGGCGGGTGGACGGCGGAGTCCTCCACCTCGTGGTTGCCGGTGACGCACTCCGCAAACTCCAGCCCCTTGGCGGTCTCCACGATAACGCTGTCACCCCGGGCGACGGCTATGCCGTTGGGGTCGAAGTAGTAGACCTTGCCCTTATTTTTAAATCTGACGCTTATTACCTCAGTCAAATTGGCACTCCCCTTTCATAGGTTCACCGTATATCCGCATCGCCCATGAGCCGCGCCTGGAGGAGGGCGGCTATATGCAGGGCGCTGACATTTACCTTTATCATCTCATCGGCCCTGTCCGCGGCGTCAAGCACGCGCTCCAGCCGGGAGCTGTCAAGCAGGGCGGCGTTTTCCAGGGCCACCTGGCGCATTATTGTGAGCAGTGACAGCAGCTCCTCCCTGCCGAGGGTCTCTACCCTGGCGCAGGCCCGGGCGACGGTCATGTCCCCGCCGGAGGGGGACACCAGATCCCCCGCGAGCTTCACCAGCTCCTCCGGGGCGCTGTCCTCCTCGGGGGTGAGGCTGACGGCCTCGCATCTGGAGCGGACGGTCTCCAGCAGTCTCTGGGGGTTGTCCGCAAGGAGCACGAACACCGCGTGGGGGGGCGGCTCCTCAAAGACCTTGAGCATGGCGTTCTGGGCCGGAAGGTTCATGGCATCCGCGTCTTTTATTATGAACACGCTCCTGGGGGCCTCGTTGGGCATGACCACGGCCCGTCCGCGAAGGGTGCGCATGATGTCCACCGTGTGCTCCTTTCCCTCCCGCTCCACCACCTCAATGTCGGGGTGGACGCCCCGGAGGGCCTTAACGCAGTCCCGGCAGGTCCCGCAGGGGGCGGCGCCGCCTGTGCACACCGCCGCCCGGGCGATGAACCGCCCGGCCTCAAGCCGTGACTCGGCCCCGCCGCCGGTGATGATGTAGGCATGGAATATCCTGCCCGCCCGGAGCTTGTTTTTTACGTCGTCAAGGGTCATTTTATCACCTTTTTACGGTCCGCCGACGGGGGCGGCCTTCATCGGGTCCGCGCCCCGGGGATCACTTGTGGTAGAATTTGTTCGTCTCGTACACGGGCTCGCAGGTGACGTTGCAGCCCAGCTTTTTAAGGAGATTTTCGTCCACCTGGCTTAAAATAACGGTGGAGTGGACCTCGCTTCCCGCGAGCTTTTCCAGCTGCTGCATGGCCGTCTCCGCCAGGGGGTTGGTGACGGCGCATATGGACAGCGCAAGGAGGACCTCGTCGGTGTGGAGCCGGGGGTTTGCGTTGCCCAGGTGGTTGACCTTCAGGTCCTGAACGGGCTCAAGGACCGCTGGGGCGAGAAGGCGGATGGAGTCATCGATGCCGCCCAGGGCCTTGAGGGCGTCCAAAAGGGCGGCGCTGGCGGGGCCCATGAGCTTTGAGGTCTTGCCCGTGACTATTCGCCCGTCGGGAAGCTCGATGGAGGCGGCGGGCTCCCCGGTCTCCTCCGCCCGGGCAAGGGCCTCGCGCCTGCCAGGGCGGTCATCGACGCTGGCGCCCACGGTGTTCATCAGCAGCTTTATCTTTCCGGCGTCGGTCCCGCCGGACTGGCCCTTCGTCGTCGCGCACAGCGCCGCCATATAGCGGCGGACTATCTCCCGCCTCGACGCCTCCTGACAGGCCTCGTCGTCCACGATGCAAAAGCCCGCCATATTCACGCCCATGTCCGTGGGGGACTTATAGGGGCACTCTCCGCCGGAGAGGCGCTCAAACAGCGCCGAGAGCACCGGGAAGGTGTCCACGTCCCGGTTGTAGTTCACCGCCAGCTCCCCGTACGCCTCCAGATGGAAGGGGTCTATCATGTTGACGTCGTTGAGGTCCGCGGTGGCGGCCTCATAGGCGACGTTCACCGGGTGCTTTAAGGGCAGGTTCCAGATGGGGAAGGTCTCAAACTTGGCGTAGCCGGACTGGATTCCCCGCTTGCCGTCGTGGTAGAGCTGCGAAAGGCATGTCGCCATCTTGCCGCTCCCCGGTCCCGGCGCCGTCACCACCACGAGGGGACGGGTGGTCTCGATATAGTCGTTCCTGCCGTAGCCCTCGTCGGAGACGATGGTGTCTATATTCCCGGGGTAGCCCTCTATGGGGTAGTGGCGGTAGACCGTGACGCCCAGCGCCCGAAGGCGCTTTTCAAAGGTCTCCGCCGCGCTCTGTCCGGCAAACTGGGTTATTACGACGCTCCCCACATACAGCCCGAAGCTGTGGAAGGCGTCTATCAGGCGCAGCACGTCCTGGTCGTAGGTTATGCCGTAGTCCCCGCGGACCTTGTTCTTGGCGATGTCCCCGGCGTTGACGGCTATCACTATCTCCGCCTTGTCGGCGAGCTTCGAGAGCATCTTTATCTTGCTGTCCGGCTCAAAGCCGGGAAGCACGCGGCTGGCGTGGTAGTCGTCAAAGAGCTTGCCGCCAAATTCCATATAGAGCTTGCCGCCGAATTGGGCGATGCGCTCATTTATGCGCTCCGACTGGAGACGCAGATATTTTTCGTTGTCAAAGCCTGTCCTCATGTGTCTACCCCCGGTTTCTCTCTCTTTTTCAGCCCTTTGGGCTGAAGGTCAAATTCTATTTTACCTTTTTTGAGGGGTGTAAGTCAATAGGAAAAGGGTGCATTTTGCCCCTTTGCCCCGCAAAGGCCAAGGTCCGGCATCCGGGGGAACCCGGGCTGCCGGACCTTAAATTTACTCTATTGGGTTGCCCTTGCCGTCAAAGAGGGGCAGGGGCGCAAGATAGATGATGTCGTCCCGGTCCCTGGCGCTGCCCTCGGCGAGGACAGCCATCTTCGCGGCGACTATGCCGCCCGCGGCCTTTACCAGCTCCTCCACCGCCGCTATGGAGCCACCGGTGGATATGACATCGTCGATTATTATGACGCGCTTGCCGCGCATCTTAGCGGCGTCGTCGCCGTCCATGTAGAGGTACTGGGTGCCCTCGGTGGTGATGGAGTGGTCCTCCACCTTGAACACATTGTGCATGTACGCCTTCGGCTTCTTGCGAACCAGGAAGTAGTCGTTGCGTCCGGCCTGCTTTGCCATCTCATGTATAAGCGGTATGGCCTTGGCCTCCGGGGCGATCATGTAGTCGTACTCGGGCGCGGCCTCCAGAAGCGCCCGGGCGCACTCGCATGTGAGCTCCACATCGCCGAATATGACAAATCCCGCGATGCTCAGGTCGTCGTTCAGCGGGCAGATGGGAAGCTCCCTGGTAAGGCCCGCGACTTCAAGCTTATAGGTCAACGGTATCATCTCCAATTTTCTTTATGCCGCTCTCCGGCGGACACAGGCATTATATCACTTTGGGGCAATGTAGTCAAAGGTTATCCGCAGGATTTGATAAAAAATTGTTCAAATATCCAAAAATTTATAAAAAATTTACAAATATGAAATTTTTGTAGAAATTTGCACATGATTGTGATATAGTGGCACTGTAAATTTATTTCTCCGGCTCCGGGCCAGGACGTGAAGACGGCGTTTCCTGTTTTCACGTCATTTTGTTTTTGGGGCCGGGAGGTAAAAAAATTGGAGGAGATATACAGATGGAAAAATTGTTCAAATTAAAAGAGAACAAGACCACCGTCAGGACCGAGATTATGGCCGGTCTGACCACCTTCATGACCATGGCCTACATCATCGCCCTGAACCCCAACCTGCTGACCAATTTTGACACGGGCTCGCAGCTCTGGAACGGCGTGTTCCTGGCGACCTGCATCGCGTCCTTCATCGGCATGGTCTGCATGGCGTTCCTGGCAAACAAGCCCTTCGCGATGGCCCCCGGCATGGGACTGAACAGCTTCTTCGCCGTTGTCGTCGGAAACATCGCCGGAATAACGGGCCTCGGCTACACGGAGTCCTTCCAGGCCGCCCTCATAATCATCCTCATCGAGGGCATCGTGTTCGTGGTCCTCTCCGTGCTCAACGTCCGTGAGAAAATCGTCGCCGCAATCCCCCTCGGCGTGCGTCTCGGCATCGCCCCGGGCATCGGCCTCATGCTCATGAACATCGGCTTCGGCTCCAACGTGGGCGTGTACGCCTCCGGAAACGGCTTCACCACACCCTTCTATGTCATGCGGGACTTCTTCGGCGCGCTGACACCCAGCGTCATTAAGAACGGCATGGGCCCGGAGTACTCCACCATGGTCCTCACCGTCGTGACCATGTTCATCGGGCTTTTCGTGATAATCATCCTCGCCCACAAGAACGTCAAGGGCTCCGTGCTCATCGGTATGCTGGCGGCCTCCGTCATTTACTGGGCCGGAGAGGGCATCTTCCTGAAGGTCAACCCCTTCGAGTCTTTGAAGAACGCAAGCTTCGTGCCCCCCTTCGCCGACATGGCGGCCACTACCCTCTTCAAGTTCAACTTCAGCGGCTTTGTTGACATCGGCTGGTTCACCGTCATAACCCTTGTCATCACCTTCTGCATGATCGACATGTTCGACACCATCGGGACCCTGGTGGGCACCGCCAGCCGCGCCGGAATGCTCAACAGGGACGGGACCATGCCCAACATGAAGGGCGCGCTCCTCTCTGACGCCATCGGAACCGTCGCCGGGGCCTGCACCGGGACCTCCACCGTCACCACCTTCGTGGAGTCCGCCTCCGGCGTTGAGGCCGGCGGACGCACCGGGCTCACCGCCCTCACCACAGGGCTTCTGTTCCTGGCCTGCATCTTCATCGCCCCCATCGCCGCCCTCATCCCCGCCGCAGCCACCTCCGCCGCCCTCATCTATGTGGGGATCCTCATGGTGGGCGGACTTCGGAACATCGACTTTAACGACATGTCCCAGGTTGTGCCCGTGGCGCTGATGCTCATCGCGATGCCCATCTCCGGCTCCATCGGGCACGGCATCGGCCTCGCCCTTATCGCCTACACCGTCATCAAGCTCTTCACCGGAAAGGCAAAGGACATCTCCGTCCTCACCTACGTTATCTCCGCTCTGTTCCTGGTGAAGTTCTTCCTCGCGGTGTGATTTGACAACCCTTAATGGCGCCCATGCCGCCGGAAAAAGTATTGAATTTGAATTTTTAAACAAGTCACAACCTCCGGCTAAGCCGGAGGCTTGATTAGGCCCTATAAGGGCCTTTTACCGGCAAGCGTCTCAAGACGCACCGAATATTCGTCACTTGCATCACTTGCCCTACGACCCGTAAACGGGTTTATCCGCTTGTTTGCAACGTGTCGGTATTCGTAGTCTGGCTTTATAGCGGCTCGCTTCGCTCGATGCTTTTAGCTAAAGCCTATTCTGCCCCCCGGCATAGCCGGGGGTTCATGTGACACAACTGAAATGCCGCCGGACAGGCTCCGGCGGCATTTTTTGTTGTTGATATTCCCGCGCCGTTGTGATATGCTCAGAAAAATGGTTCTATTTGGGGGTGAGGCTGTGAAATATTCCATGGATGAGGTACTGGACGTGGCCTTTGAGGCGGGGCACATACTTCTGGAGAGCGGCGCGGAGATTTTCCGGGTGGAGGAGACGATGCGCCGGATCTCCCGCTACTTCGGCGTGGACGAGGGGCACAAGGAGTTTTTCGTGCTGGCAAACGGCCTCTTTGCCACGGGCAAGACGGAGCGGGGTCACTACGCCAAGGTGGTCCAGAGCCGTGTGAGCTCCGCGCGGCTCTCCAGGGTGGTGGCGATAAACCAGCTCTCCCGCCAGATCGAGCAGGGGCGCTACACCCTGCCGGAGGTGAAGGAGGAGCTTCGCCGTATAAAGAACATCCCCGAGCCGCCGAAATTCCTGCTCATATTCTCCGCCGGGGTGGGCTCTGCGGCCTTCTGCTGCATGTTCGGCGGGGGTCTGTCGGACTGTGTTGCGGCGTTTATGGCGGGGCTTATCCTTTATACATTTGTGGTGTTCGTAAGCGAGGGCCGGATGTCCAAAATCTCCGGGAACCTAATCGGCGGCATGATCGTCACCGTAGTATGCCTGCTCTTCCAGAAGCTGGGCCTTGGGCGGGATCTGAGCCACATGATAATCGGCGGGATAATCCCGCTGGTCCCGGGGATGGCCTTCACCAACGGCATCCGGGACATAGCCGACGGGGACTACATCTCCGGGGCGGTGAGGCTTCTGGACGCGCTGCTGGTGTTCATGTGCATCGCCGTGGGCGTGGGAATGGTGTTCACCGTCTACCGCCATCTGTGGGGAGGAGTGCCGCTGTGATGATGCATTTCCTCGCCGCCGCGGTGGGGACCGTGGCCTTCGCCCTCATATTCGACGTGCCGCCAAGGTACTATGCCCTCTGCGCCCTTATAGGCGGCGCGGGCTTCTGGCTCATCGAGCTCATCATGAGCTTCGGCCTGTCACAAACCGAGGCCACATTCCTCGCCACCATGTTCGTGACGCTCTCCTCCCGGATATGCGCCGTGTGGAGGCGCTGCCCGGTGACGGTGTTCCTCATATCCGGCATAATCCCCCTGGTCCCCGGGGCGGGGGTATACTGGACGGCCTACTATCTGGTGATGGGCAACACCTCCGAGGCCCTGACCCGGGGGTTCGACGCCCTCCGGGCGGCGGTCGCCATAGTCCTCGGCATCGTACTGGTGCTGGAGATACCAAACAGGCTCTTCCACCCCCACAGGGTGGAGAAATAGGTAAATTTCCCCAGAGCGGGTTTTTAAAGTGTTGATATGTTAGACAGGAAAGGCTTCGACCTGTGGGCGGATGACTACGACAGGGCCGTCGGCATTTCCGACGGGGAAAAAACATACCCCTTTGCCGGGTATAAGGACGTGCTTGGCCGCATCTTTCAAATTATCGTCGAGCGGCAAAACCCGGTGGTGCTGGACCTGGGCTTTGGCACAGGCACCCTCACGACAAAATTGTATGAGCGCGGCTGCGTTATTTACGGACAGGGCTTCTCCCCCAGAATGATAGAGCTGGCGGCCGGGAAAATGCCGGGCGCAAGGCTCTATCAGGGGAATCTCACCCGGGGGCCGACCGAGCCCCTGTGCCAGGAAAGCTACGATTTTATTGTTGCGACATACTCACTGCACCACTTGACTGACGGGCAAAAGATCGCGCTTCTCCGCACCCTGCCGGGCCGTCTCAAGGCAAACAGGCAGATCCTGATCGGCGACGTCGCCTTTGGGACCTGCGCGGAGCTGGACCGGTGCCGGGAGGCGGCCAGTGATAAGTGGGACGATGAGGAGATCTATTTCGTCGCCGATGAGCTGAGGCGCGGCTTCCCGGCTCTCTCCTTTACGCAGGTCTCCTGCTGCGCGGGGATACTTACCCTGCCCCGGTAACTCCCCTCACATACAAAAAGGACGGTATTGTGATACCGTCCTTTTTTATATACCAGTGAGGCAGGCGCTCATGGCGGTCCTTATCTCCTCCGGGCCCTTGCCCTCGCGGCTTTGGCGCATCATTTCCTCCATTATCTGGCGGGCGTGGGCGTAGAAGCGGCGGCAGCCGGAGCACAGCGCGTGGCGCTCCCCCGCCGGGCGGTCCTTGGGGCAGGAGCCCCGGCAGACGGCAAGCCAGGGGCACTCAAGGCACCCCTCCGGCAGGCTCTCCCGCTTATTCTCCCCGAAGGCGCGCTGGGCAGCGCTGTCCAGCATATCCGAGAGCTTCTCCCGGCGGATATTGCCCAGGCGGTGCTCCGGGTCCACGAAGTGGTCGCAGGAGTATATTGACCCGTCCTCCTCCGCCACCGGGGCCCTGCCGCAGGTCTCGCACTGGGTGCAGAGGGACGCCTCTCCCCCGGCCCAGACCCGGGCGGTCTCCGCGAAGAGCTGCACGTCGAAGCGCCCCAGGTCCTCCGTCACCCACCTGTCGAAGGTCCGGCATAAAAAGCTGCCCCAGCGCTCCGGCGTCACCGACAGCGCCGCCCCCTCCGGGCATCGGATGAGGATGGGGATGAACTGCACCCACCCGGCGGCAAGCTCCCGGACGCCGTCCCACACCTCGTCAGGGCGGGCGGCGGCGTCATTGGTGACGGTGCAAAGTATGTCCGGCTCCACCCCGAAGCGCCGAAGGCGGCGCACCGCCCCGGCGGCCCGGTCGAAGGTGCCGCGCCCGCCCAGGTCCGGGCGGTTTTCATCGTGGACGGCCCTTGCCCCGTCAAGGCTCACCCCCACGTCGAAGCGGTTGTCCCGGAGGAAGGCGCACCACTCGTCATTTATGAGAAGGCCGTTCGTCTGGAGGTTGTTCCACGCCTCCCAGCCCCGGGGGAGGTATCGGCGCTCCAGCTCCACCGCCCTTTTGTAGAAGTCAAGCCCCGCCAGAGTGGGCTCGCCCCCGTGCCAGACGAAGGACACCACGGGTCCCGGCGCGGCCTCCACCGCCTGACGTATGAGGCGCTCCAGCAGGTCGAAGCTCATCCGCGTCTGGCGGGGGTGGGAGGAGTACCTGCCCTTGTCAAGGTAGTAGCAGTATCGGCAGCGCATGTTGCATCTGGAGCCCACGGGCTTGACCATGAGCACAAAGGGCCGATTATCCGCCATTTTTCAGGTTCCTGTCAAGGAAGTCAAGGACAAGGTCAAAGGACTCCATCGCCGCGGCCTGCCGATACATGGGCCTGTGGTAGTACCAGATGCCGTGGCCCGCGCCGTCGTAGCGGTGGAACTCATATTCCTTGCCGTATTTCTTAAGCTCCGCCTCCAGCGCGTCCACCTCCGCCCTGTCGGGGCTGCGGTCGTCGTTGCCGAAGATGCCGATGAGGGGGCAGGGCAGGTCCTTTGTGTACTCCACCGGGGCCACGGGCCGGGCGGGAGTGGCGGCCTCCGGGGGTACGGCGACGCCGCCGCCCCAGCAGTCCACCGCGGCGTCAAAGCCCGGGACAGTGCAGGCGGCGAGGAAGGCGTGGCGTCCGCCGGAGCACATTCCTATCACGCCAACCCTGCCGTTCCCGGCGGGGTTGTTTTTCAAAAAGCCCAGAGACGCGGCGGTGTCGCCCATGACCGTGCTGTCGGGGCACATCCCGGCCTCCAGCGCCCGGCGGGAGACCTCCTCCGGGGTGCCGTGACCGTAGTCCTCATATATATTCGGGCATAGCACGCTGTACCCGTGGGCGGTGAATCTCCGGACCGTCTCCCTGCACCACTCGTCCCAGCCGGGGATGTGGGGTATGAGCACCAGCCCCGGGTGGGGACCGCCGGAGGTGGGGCGGGACCAGTAGGCGCGGATGGGGCGCCCGCCGTGGCCCTCCAGGGTTATGACCTCCGCGACCATGCCCTCATAGTCCGCCGTGTTGAAGCTGTTCCACATAATAATGCCTCCTTTATATAAATATGATCCGTTATCTCTTTTCCCGGAAAAAATCCGACAGCAGCCTCCGGCACTCCTCCTCCAGCACGCCGCCGTAAATTTTCGGTCCAGGGGAGAAGCCCTCCACGAAGATGTTCATCACTCCCCCGCAGGCCCCGGCCCGTGTGTCCCTCGCGCCGTAGACGAGCTCGGATATACGGGAATTCATCGCCGCCCCGGCGCACATGGGGCAGGGCTCCATGGTGACATAGAGGGCGCAGCCCGTGAGCCTCCAGCGCCCGAGATTCCCGGCGGCGTCCCGGAGGGCCTCGATCTCCGCGTGGCAGGTGGCGTCCCGCTCCTCGGTGCTGTTGCGGCCCCGGCCCACAACAGCACCGGAGGCGTCCACCACCACCGCCCCCACCGGGGTCTCCCCCGCCGCCCCGGCCTCCCGGGCGAGGGCAAGGGCGCAGCGCATAAAATCCTCACGTTCCATGATTTCTCCTTGAAAAACTGTTTAGCTCCGCCCGGTCCCGGGGAAAATATAACCAAAGCTTCCGGGAGGGGTCAAAAATGAAGGTATCCGAACTTATGAGTGCCAACGCTGTGAGCATATCCCCAGACGAGACGGCGGCGCTGGCGGCGCGGCTCCTGTGCAGGTACAACATAGGCTCGCTCCCCGTCTGCACCTCCGACGGGAGCGTCCGGGGAGTTGTCACGGACCGGGACATAACCACGAGGGTCGTTGCCGCCGGAGCGGACCCGGGGACAACTCCGGTGAGGCGGATAATGTCCCGGTCCGTCATTACCGTGGGACCCGGCGAGGACGTGGAGAGGGCCTGCCAGCTCATGTCCGATGCCCAGATAAGGCGCCTGCCCGTCACCAGCGGGGGAAGGCTTGTGGGGGTGCTGTCCCTGGGGGATATGGCCCGCGCCTCCGCCTGCGGCGAGGAGGCCGCCCGGGCGCTGAGCGAGATCTCCGCAAATCTCCGGGAGAGATGAGCGCCCGCCGGAAAACAGGAAAACGCTCAGAGGGGATCCTCCCCCTCTGGACTTTTCTTCTTATACTTTAAAGACAAGCTTCACAAGGTAAATTACCCCGTAGAGTATCGGCTGGTGGACGACATATATGAGAAGGCTCCTTCGCCCTATTGCCGGGAGCACCGGGCATGTGGCGGTGTAAAACCACTCCGGCAGCTTCCGCTCCGCTACATACAGCCCCGCCCAGGTCCCCAGAAGGAACACAAAGAGCCAGGGGAATATGGGGAACCAGTCCGCGGAGTAAAACCCGGGGTAGGTCCAGCCGAAGGGGAATATCCAGTGGGCGAGGGGCGCGGGGATGGTGGTCCTCTCCACCAAAACGGCGGTGAGGACTATCATTGCGGTGTAGAAAAACGGCGCGATGGCCCTCGGTATGGCGTCCCATGCCTTATGCGTCAGGGCGAAGAACACCATGGAGAAGCCCAGAAGGTGGAGCACCCCGAAGCGAATGGGCTCGTCGATTATGGGAAGGCTCGTCACCACCGTCATGACCATGGCAATGGCGAAGGCAATGAGGCCGCGCTTTAGGTTGCTCCGGGAGAGACGGCAGCACAGCCCCGCAAGGAATATAAAGAGCCCCGCGAAGATGTAGTGGAGAATGTCGAATACGGGGTTTGAAAAGAGCCAGTAGGGCGCCCCGCAAAGGACGATGAGGTCCAAAAGTCCGTGGTGTATCACCATGAGTATCAGCGCCAGACCTCTTGCGGCGTCGATAAGGTCTATCCTCTTTCGCTTTTCCATCACACGTTGAAGCGGAACAGCGTCACGTCGCCGTCGCGCATGACGTACTCCTTGCCCTCGGAGCGCACCAGTCCCTTCTCCCTGGCGGCCGCCATGGAGCCGCAGGCCTCAAGGTCGGAGAAGGCGACTATCTCCGCACGGATGAAGCCCCGCTCAAAGTCGGAGTGTATCTTCCCCGCGGCCTGTGGGGCCCTGGTGCCCTTTGTTATGGTCCATGCCCGGCACTCGTCGGACCCGGCGGTGAGGAAGGATATGAGCCCGAGAAGGGAGTAGGAGCATTTAATGAGCCTGTCAAGGCCGGACTCCGTAAGGCCCAGCTCGCCGAGGAACATCTCCCGCTCCTCCGGGTCAAGCTCCGTGAGCTCCTGCTCCGTCCTGGCGCAGATGGGCAGGACCTGTGCGCCCTCAGCGTCGGCCCGCTCCTTCACCGACTTGTAGTAGGCGTTATTTTCAAAGTCCGCAATGCCGTCCTCGTCCATGTTGGCGGCGTAAATGACGGGCTTCAGGGTGAGAAGGTCGGAGGTGGCGATCAACGCCGCGTCCTCGTCGCTGCCCGGCTCAAAGCTCCGGGCGGACCTTCCGGCGTCCAGGTGGTTTTTCAGTGCCTCAAAGACCTCCGCCTCCCGCTTGAATCTCTTGTCCCCGCCCCTGGCGGCCTTCTGGACCTTGTCAAGGCGGCGGGTCACCAGCTCCAGATCCGCCATAATGAGCTCAAGGTCGATTATGTCGATGTCCCGTATGGGGTCGGTGCTGCCCTCGACGTGTATCACGTTCTCGTCGTCAAAGCACCTGACGACGTGGACTATGGCGTCGGTGCGGCGGATGTTCTCAAGGAATTTGTTCCCGAGCCCCTCCCCCTTGGAGGCGCCCTTCACAAGCCCCGCGATGTCCACAAACTCTATGACCGCGGGGGTGTACTTCTTGGGCTTATACATATCCGCCAGAAAGTCGAGCCGCCTGTCGGGGACGGCGACGGTGCCGACGTTCGGCTCGATGGTGCAGAAGGGGTAGTTTGCCGACTCCGCCCCCGCGCTCGTGATGGCGTTGAAAAGCGTGGATTTCCCCACATTGGGAAGCCCGACGATGCCTAATTTCATTTCTTCATGACCTTTCCAAAAATCCTTGATTTACAAGGGTTTTTGCCTTTCTATATTTTTGTGCTGCGCCCTTTTTACGCCCTTTTTCTATTATCGGCAGGCGTAGCCGTTTCAAATTGCCGTATTGCATTTACCGGAGATTCGTCCGTAAAATGAACGTACGTTCAAATCATAAAGCCTGCTGTTGGATCAATAAACCGACTTGCAATGAAGCCACATGCGTTTTACGGGGAATACGCCCCGTATGTTGCCGCATACCACTCCTCAAGGTCGTAGGAATTGCTGTTGTAATCATGAAATGTCATATACCCGTCGCTTCCGCGCACATAAATAAGGCCGATAAATTCACCGGGGCCCCATAGCTCAAAGACATACTGACCGTTTCTCTCTTCTACGACATTGGTCGCCATTATGGAGCTGAGATAATGTGTTTCCAGCCATGCGTCTACGAGCGCCTGCGCCTCGTCAAACGAGGAGGGCGCCTGGGTATACGCGCTGTTTACGACCATGTCGAAATAGCTCCACCACTCCTCGGGGCCTACCCCTTCGACGTCTGCAATTTCCTCGCCAAGGTCAACGGAGCAGTATATGGAACCGTCGATTTTATCTACATAGAGATAACCGGCAAAGCCCATGCGGTAACGCATCATTTCATAGACATAACAGCCCTCGCTGAGCCATGTCGGCAGGTCGGCGGCGGGCACCTCGTCTATGATCTCCAGACTGTCCTGACACCAGGCCTGAGCCGTTGCCAGCGCCTGCTCCTGGGTGACGTATAACGTCGGAGGATCCACGGTGAAGCTGTCCATGACGGCCTCAAAGACAGGTTCGTAGACCGGGGCGGCGGATTCCGTATAGCTGAGGGCAAACCGATATACATCCTGCCCGATCAGGGTCCAAACCGTCACGACGATCTCGTCTTCGCCGTTAAGGCCCTCGGTCTTACAGCGCAGCGCCTTTATGGGCACATCCTCGGCGGAAATGTCCATAAAGTCCATGAAGGTAAACGTTCCGGTATCGTTGACCTCCTTCTTCACCGACGCTTCATCCCCCGTAAAGACCCCGTAACAGTCGTCGGTGATGCCAAACTCTATTGTCGCCCTGTGATCTGCCGTATTCCTCGGAGAATAGAGGTTAATAAGCTCAAATTCGTTTTCGTTCTCCCGCTGAGTCCAGAAGCCGGGATATTTGAAGGATATACCGGAAGCTTCGTCGGAAAACGCTCCCTCGAGTTTATTTCCGGTCAGGGAAATATCAAGCTCGGAGACAAGCGTCTCGTAGGAGGAGAGATCTTCATCCTTCTCGTCACAGGCAACAAAGAGCGCAAAGAACCCGTTGCCGGACAGCTCGTTTCCGTCATACTCCAGCCTGATGCGGCTGTACTCCACGGCTTCTCCCTGATCCTCCAAATGCATGGATATACGAAGCTCCCTGCCCGTGCCGTTGGCGCTGCCGCTGACCGTCACATCAGCCGACTTATCATCCTCCTGAATATTCCACTTCACATCCTGAAGATACTTATCGAATATCTCTCCGCATGTAAAGGTGATGCTCTGACTCTTTTTGAAAGGGGTATATGCCCGAACCGTGGCCTCATAATCGGTCCCGCCGCCCAGACTTGCCGCGATAACGACGATCACCGCAACCAGAGCCAGAATGACCGAGCCGATGATGAGCGGCTTCTTTTTCGACTTCTTTTTTTCGGATGCCGCCTGTACTTCTGGCGCGGCTGACCGGGGAGCTTCCACGTTTGAGGCGGCGTCCCCGGGCTGCTTCGCGCCGCACCTGGGGCAAAAGACGGCATCATCGGGAATCTGTGTCCCGCATTTTATACAAAACATGACGCTTTCTCTCCTGTTTAATATGGTTTTTTCGCTTCACTGCGTCCCTCTCGATTTGCCCGACAATGACAGCGGCAAAGCCGACAGCCGCGGGATCACTCAAAGTGCTCCTTTGAGTACATATTCGGCAGAAGGGCGCGGAGCTTGTAGCTCACATACCGCCCGTCGGAGCGCACACACAGAAGCTCCACCTCCGGGGAGAACTCACTGAGCACCTGGCGGCACTCCCCGCAGGGGGTGCAGTAGCTCATGCTGTTGGCGGCGTAGACGGCGAGGCGCCGGAATCGGTGCTTTCCCGCGGCAACCGCCGCGCAGACGGCGGCGCGCTCGGCGCAGATGGAGGAGCTGAGGGCCGCGTTCTCCACCGTGCACCCGGTGTAGACCGTCCCGTCGGTACACTCCAGCGCCGCGCCCATGCCGAGTCTGGAGTAGGGCGCGTAGGCGTTTTTCGACGCCTCCACCGCCATGTTGATGAGATCTCTGTCCGTCATCTTCGTCCCCTCCCCTAATGCTGTCCGAAATTTCTGTTTAGCTCAGCGGAAGTTATTTTGCGCCGCCTTTGAGGTCCACCGTCCAGGAGGAAAAGCCGGAGTACACATTCGACTGGCTCGGCTCCGCCCCGGAGACGACGCCCAGATGGGTGAGCACAAGGCGCTGCTTGTAAAGTATGGGTATTATCACCGCGTCCTCCGCGACGTACATATCCAGCGCCTCGGCTGCCCGGGCCCGGTCCTCCGGCAGCGCGGCAAGGAGCTCGTCATTTAAGCGCTGGTACTCCGTGTCCTTTATCTTCCCGAAGTTGAGGCTCCCGGAGAAGAGGGCGGTGAAGTCGAAGTCGGCCTTGAGCTGGACCTCCCCCATGTACATGGCGAAGTTGCCGCTTTTAAGGGCTGCCTCGTACTGGGCGTAGGTGAGCTCGTCAAGAGTCACGTTTATGCCCATGTTCTGCATGTCCGTGGCTATGCGCCGGGCGGCGGAGAGCTTGGCCTCGGACTCCGTGTTCACAATGAACCGGAGGGTGAAGGGCGCGGCGGAGTACTCAAGGTAGCCGTCAAGGTCCGTGTCCTCCAGCCCCGCCACAAGGCAAAGGCGCTGGAAGTCCGTGCGGGAGTAGTTGTAACCCCCCTGGGCGGAGTCGTCATACAGCCCCAGGGCCGGGTTTAAAATGAAGGTGGACCTGCGGGCGGCGCTTCCGTATATGTCCGAGACGATGGCGTCCCGGTTCACAAGCCGCAAAAGCGCCCGGCGGACAAGTATGTCGTCCACCACGCGGCTGGAGCAGTTAAAGCCGAGATACAGAAGGTCCGTGGTGTCGAAGTACCGAGTCTCATGGACGAGGTGGATGTTGAGGTTAAGCCCCCCGGCGGGGTCGAAGCTCAGAAGGTCGATGTCCCGCTCCGAGAAGGACTCCGCCAGCATGGCGGAGGAGACCTCCTTGAGGTATATGGTCTTCGGCAGGGCGTCGAGGCTATCCCGGTAGGAGGAGAAGGCGGAGAGGTAGGAGCCCATCATTTTATACGGCCCTGTGCCGGGGGGCCTGTCCTCCTCCCCGGTGCCGGATTTTATCACTGGCACGTCCAGCACCGCCGGAAACTGGTAGTCCGCGCGCTTTAAGCGGATGTCCAGCCGCCCGTCCGCCGCCACCCCGGCGTAGGAGATCATCTCCAGCCGGGAGGAGTATTTCGCGCTGTCCCGGGCCTCGTTTATGGAGTATATGACGTCCTCCGCGGTCATGACCGAGCCGTCGTGAAAGCGCACGCCGTCCCTTATCGCCATAGTGTAATGTATGCCGTCCTCGGTGGACCAGTCCCCGCAGAGGACGGGTCTGAAGCCGAGGTCCGGCGTCAGCTCGAAAAGCCCCTCGTACACGAGCCCGAAGAGCTGGTCGTTGTATATGTTTGTCCCCCGCAGGGGGTTTAGGGATGCCGACCGGACGTAATTTATGGAAAAAACGCTGTCGGCCTTTGAGTATGTCTCCGGAGTCTCGATCTCCGGGAGATTCGTCTCCGGCGCCTCCGGCTCCGGCTCGTCGTCCACAGGCTCAGGCGCATTGGCGCAGCCGGAGAGGACCAGCGCCAGAGCGATGGCGGCGGCTGTCAGCTTTTTAAGTGGGAACATATCGTCTCCTCCGCGTCAGGGCAGGACTATGGCCCCCGCCTGGGCGCCGCGCCTGTCCCCGTCCACCCGGTGGGACCAGAATTTCCACGGGTCGCAGGCGGTGCACTCGTCGCACACGTCTATCCTGTCCGGGTCCATCCCGGCGCGGACCATGAGCGCGGCGTTGACGCCCTTGAGGTCCACCATGAATTTCCCCTCCCTGTTTCCCGGGGCGACGTACAGTTCCCCGTCGCCGCCCAGCGCCTCCATAACCGCCGCCGGGACCTCAGGGCCCGTCTCAAAGCAGCACTGGCCTATTCCGGGGCCTATCGCGGCGCGGATGTCGTCAAGGTCGCTGCCCAGATCGTACATGGCCCGGACGGCGGCGCCGACTATGTCAGCCACTGTCCCGCGCCACCCGGCGTGGACCGCGGCTATGGCTCCCCGGACGGGGTCGTGGAGGAGTATGGGTATGCAGTCGGCGGAGAAGCATATGAGCCCCACCCCGGGCCTGTCGGTTATGAGGCCGTCGGCCTCGTAGGGTATGGGGTCCCCCAGGTCCCGGGCGTCGCTCTCCGTCACATATTTTACCCGGTTTTTGTGGACCTGTTTTGTGAAGCACAGCTTCTCTATCCCCAGGGCAGCCTTCAGACGGCGGTAGTTCTCCTCCACCGCCCGGGGGTCGTCCCCCCGGTTCTCCCCCAGATTCAGCGACTCAAAGTCACCCTTGCTCGCCCCGCCGAAGCGGCTTGTGAAGCCGTGGGGGGCGGAGATCTCAGGCGAAATCAGAAGGGGCAGCCCGCCGATGATGGTCTCTTTGAGCATATCAGTCCTCCGGATGGTACTCCTTGCAGGTGCACTTCTTCCATTTAAGGCCGCTGCCGCAGGGGCAGGGGTCGTTGCGGCCTATCTTCACGACCTTCACGGGCTTTTTCTTAACTGTCCTGTCGCCCCCGACGTTTGCCCCGGCGGTGGCGTTTTTGGAGACGCTCTTTCGCTCGATGGGCCGCTCCTTCGTCACCCGGACGAGGAACATCCGGCGCACGACCTCCTCCTGGATGCCGTTTATCATGGCGTCGAACATGTCTCCGCCCTCGCGCTTATACTCATCCACCGGGTTTACCTGGGCGTAGGCCCGGAGGCGTATGCCCTGTCGCAGCTCATGCATGGCGTCGATGTGGTCCATCCAGTACTCGTCCACCACCCGCAGGAGCACCACCCGCTCCACCTCCCGCATGAGGGGAGCCGAGGCGCCCTCCGGCGTGCCGAGGGCCGCTTCCCGGGCGTCGTAGACACGCAGGGCCTTGTCGTAGAGGTAGTCCGTCAGGTCCTCCGCCGACATGCCCTCAAGTCGGTCATCCGTGAGTTCCAGGTCCGCCGGGGTGAGGAACAGGCCCATGAAGGGCGAGCATATCTTGGCAAATGTCTCCCGGGTGGGGTGGGTGGGGGCGGTCCTTTTGTGGGAGCCCTCCTCCGCCTCCTCGGGCGCAAGGCCTGAGTTTACGCCGGAGGATATGACCTCCCGTATCCAGGAGCGGATGTTGCCGCTGACGTCCTCCCCGTCCAGCACCCTCCGGCGCTGGTCATAGATGATGCCGCGCTGGGTGTTCATCACATTATCGTACTCCAGAACGTTCTTGCGCATCTGGAAGTTCTGGCTCTCCACCTTCTTCTGGGCGTTCTCGATGGCGCCGGAGAGTATCTTCTGGTCGATGGGGGTGTCCTCGTCTATCTTCAGGGTCTCCATCATGTTCATTATCCGCTCGCCGCCAAAAAGGCGCATTATGTCGTCGGTCATGGCGAGGTAAAACCGCGTCTCGCCCGGGTCGCCCTGACGTCCGGACCTGCCGCGAAGCTGGTTGTCTATACGCCGGGACTCATGCCGCTCCGTGCCCAGTACAAAGAGCCCGCCCACGGCCTTCACCCGCTCGGCCTCCGCGTCCGTGACGGCCTTGTGCTTTTTAAGAAGCTCCGCGTACTGGCGGCGGGCCTCGATTATCGTCTCGTCCTCCGTCTCCGCAAAGCCCACGGCCTCGGCTATCACGTTGTCCTCAAATCCCGCCCGGCGCAGGTCCGCCCGGGCCATAAACTCCGGGTTGCCGCCCAGCATAATATCGGTGCCGCGGCCCGCCATGTTGGTGGAGATGGTCACCGCCCCGAAGGCCCCGGCCTGGGCGATTATCTCCGCCTCCCGCTCGTGGTTCTTGGCGTTTAAGACGTTGTGCTTCACGCCGCGCCGGGATAAAAGCGAGGATATGTATTCGCTCTTCTCGATGGACACGGTGCCCACGAGGACGGGCTGGCCCTTCTCATGGCAGCGGACTATCTGCTCGATTATCGCCCTGTTTTTGCCCGCGTCGTTTTTGTAGACCACGTCCGGGTCGTCAATGCGCGCCAGGGGCATATTTGTGGGTATCTCCACTATGTCGAGGTTGTATATGGCCCCGAATTCCTCCTCCTCGGTGAGGGCCGTGCCCGTCATGCCGGAGAGCTTTTCATAGAGCCGGAAGAAGTTCTGGAAGGTGATGGTGGCGAGGGTCCTGTTCTCGCTCTTTACATCGACGTGCTCCTTGGCCTCTATCGCCTGATGGAGGCCCTCGGAGTAGCGCCTGCCGAACATGAGCCGTCCGGTAAACTCATCGACGATGATTATCTCGCCGTCCCGGACGATGTAGTCCACATCCCGCTTCATTATTCCGTGGGCCTTCAGGGCCTGATTTATGTGGTGGGAGAGGGTGGCGTTTTCAATGTCGGAGTAGTTCTCCAGCCCGAAGTGCTCCTCCGCCCTGGCAATGCCCCGGAGGGTGAGGGTGGCGGTGCGGGCCTTCTCGTCCACGATGTAGTCCGCGTCGATGTCGGAGTTGTCCTCCTTCTCGTCGGTGGTGGCAAAGACGCGCTTGCGGAGGCGGGATACAAAGTCGTCCGCCTGGCGGTAGAGGTCCGTGGACTCGTCCCCCTGACCCGAGATTATGAGGGGGGTGCGGGCCTCGTCGATGAGGATGGAGTCCACCTCGTCAACTATGGCGAAGGCGTGGCCCCGCTGGACCATGTTCTGCTTGTAGAGGGCCATGTTGTCCCGGAGGTAGTCAAAGCCCAGCTCGTTATTTGTGCAGTAGGTTATGTCCGCGTTGTAGGCGGCGCGGCGCTGGGAGCTGGTGAGGCCGTGGACGATAAGCCCCACGGTGAGGCCGAGAAAGCGGTAGACCTTCCCCATCCACTCCGAGTCGCGGCGGGCAAGGTAGTCGTTCACCGTCACTATGTGTACGCCCTTCCCCGCTATGGCGTTTAGGTACGCCGGGAGGGTGGCCACGAGGGTCTTGCCCTCGCCTGTCTTCATCTCCGCTATCCGCCCCTGGTGGAGGACTATACCGCCGATGAGCTGGACCCTGAAGTGTCTCATGCCCAGTACCCGCCGGGAGGCCTCCCGGCAGACGGCGAAGGCCTCGGGAAGAAGGCTGTCCAGAGCCTCGCCGTTTTTAAAGCGGCCCTTGAATTCCTCGGTCTTTGCCCGGAGCTCGCCGTCGGTGAGGCGCTGCATCTCCGGCTCAAGGGCCTCTATTTTGTCGACCTGGGGAATAAGCTTTTTTATCTCCCTGTCGCTTCTCGTTCCGAACATCTTAGTAAAAAGTCCCATGATATGTGCCTTTCGGTTCAATTAAATTAAATTATTTACTGTGATTCAGGGGTAAACTCCGTTATATTATAGCACAACTTCCCAATAAAAAAAAGAAGAAATGTATTCTGTGCCCTTATTTACAGAATATTCACATTTGGAACATCCGGTTTTTGTATAATCCAAGTATATTTTTTTCTGTGAGGTACACCTGTATGAATATCAAGCGACTTTTCTGCCTGCTTTTGGCTCTTGCCATGGTCTTTACCCTGGGGGCCTGCTCAAAGGAGGACCCGGAGGATCCCGACACCCCCGATGCCCCGGACACTCCGGGCGATACCGGATCTCCCGGCGTTGACGGGCCCGATGCTCCGGAGGAGCCCGAGGGGATAGACTACTCCCTCTTCTCCAACGGCCTTGATGATACCGGCTATTTTTCCGGGGTCAGGGCCATGGACATCGTCACGCTGCCGGACTACCGCAGCATGGACAAGCCCTCCGCCGCAAAGCTCACCGACCGCGCGGTAGAGGACGGGGACTTCGTGAACATCGACTATGTGGGCTCCATCGACGGGGTGGAGTTTCAGGGCGGCAGCACCGGCGGGGCCGGGACCGACGTTATAATCGGCGTCACCAGCTACATTGACGACTTCCTCCAGCAGATAATAGGCCACACCCCCGGGGAGAATTTCGACATTGAGGTCACCTTCCCGGAGAACTACCAGTCCACGGACCTTGCGGGGAAGGACGCGGTATTCAACATAACGGTAAACTACATCTGGGACGTGACCGACGAGCTCGCGGCGACGCTGGGCTATCAGGACAAGAACACCCTTGCCCAGTACATCGCGGCGTATAATGAGTCGCTGTCGGACCTCATATCCTCCAGCGCCCCCGACGCGGTGCTCTCCGCCTGCAGCTTCGGGGAGCTTCCCCAGTCGGTCCTCGACGTGATGCAGGAGAAGCTCATGCTGCTCCTCGAGGACGAGGCGTCCATGTACGGCCTTGACGCGGACACCATGGCGGCCTACCGGGGATATGAGTCCGCCGCAGCCTATGCCGAGGCGTCGCTGGAGGACCAGGTGCGCTGGAGTCTGATGATACAGGCCATCGCCGAGAAGGAGGGCATCGCCGTCACCGCCGAGGACATCGCCGCCGAGGGGGCGGAGTCCGCGGTGGAGACCTACGGTCTGCCCTTCATAGCCTTCAGCATCCTCAACACCCGGGTGAGGACGCTTCTGGATTCGCAAATGGAATAAAGAATAAAAGGATATGCCAAAGGGGCGCGGTGGACCGCGCCCCTTTGGACTTTTTGTGTCTGCCGCCGCGGGGGGTGAATATAATGTACCGCGGGACACCGCGAAATCATTTATATCTCCGGGGGCAGAAAAATGGAAATTGACCTTGAAAATCTCGCCTCCGCCCTCTCCCGGGCGGGGCTCACGGATGCCGACGCCCCGCGAAGGCCCGGCGGGGAGGACGTGCTGCGGGGGTTTATCCGCTCCGCCGCCATTGCCGGCGGGACCTACGCGCTTCTGGCGCAAAAGCTCCGGGGCGGGCCGGGCGAGGGGGCACTGCGGGCGCTGTCGGAGGAGGAGCTCTCCACGGAGCTTTCGCTCCAGCGGGCATATTTCGCCCTGACGGGGGACACCCTGGCCCTGCCGCCCCTGCACCCCTCCGCGCCGGGGGTGCTCTCATCCCTCAGGTCCTCGGCGGCGGCCGAGAGGGAGAACGCCCGGCGCTACGACCTGGCCGCCGGGGAATTTGAGCCCCTTCGGGAGCTTTTCGCCGGACTTGCCGAAAAAGAGCGCCGCCACGCGGGAATATTGGAGAGTCTGGCCCTCCGGGTCTTCGGCGGGGGTTGATTTTTCCGGAAAAAAAGGGTAAAATGTGTTTTGTCCGCGCAGGCGCCCCGGAAAAGCCTTTCCCGGGCGGGAATTTATTTTAAGGCGGTGTACAGATGAAGAAAAGAAGGCGGAAGCTCACGCCAATACAGACGGTGATACTAAGCTTTATTGCCGTGATAATTCTGGGGGCAGTCATTTTAATGTTCCCCTTCTGCTCCCGGGACGGGGAGTGGACGGGGTTTGTAGACACTCTGTTCACCGCCACCTCCGCCGCCTGCGTCACGGGCCTTGTGACCCTGACCACCGCCGCCCACTGGGGCGCCCCGGGGCAGGCGATCATACTTGTGCTCATACAGATCGGCGGCCTTGGCGCGATAACCATAATCGCGGGCTCCTTTGCCGTCCTCAAAAACCGGACGAGCCTTTCAAACACACGGATGATAATGCAGGCCGCGGGAAACGACAGCTTCTCCGGAGTGGTGAGGCTGGTGCGGCGGATATTCCTCGGCACGCTTATATTTGAATTTTCCGGTGCGGTGCTGCTGGCGATAAGGTTCATACCCCTCTACGGGTGGCTGCGCGGGACGTGGTACAGCGTATTTCACTCCATCTCCGCCTTCTGCAACGCGGGCTTTGACGTGCTGGGGGACTCCAGCATGGAGCCCTTTGCCACGGACGCGCTGGTGATGCTCACCCTCTCCGCCCTTATAATCATCGGCGGGCTGGGCTTTATGGTCTGGGACGACCTTATTACGGAAAAATTCAAGTGGAAGAAGCTCAAGTTCCACTCAAAGGTAGTCATAACCATGACCCTGGCGCTGATAATTGTCCCCTGGGCGCTGTTTTTCCTGCTTGAGGGCAGCGCGGCCTTCGCCGGCAGGGGCTTCGGGGACAAGCTGCTCATGTCCTTCTTCCAGGCCGTGACGCCCCGGACCGCGGGCTTCGCGGCGGTGCCCATGGGAAGTCTCAGCGACTCCGGCGCGATACTGACCATGATACTCATGCTCATCGGCGGCTCCCCCGGCTCCACCGCCGGAGGGATCAAGACCACCACCATCGCCGTCATGGCGATATGCACGGCGTCGTCCATGCGCCGCTCCGACCCCGTGGCCTTCCACCGGAGGATAGACGACACCACCGTGCGGCAGGCCACGGCAATAGTGCTCATATACATCGCCGCCGCTGCCGCCGCCACGATGCTCGTCTGCGCCGTGGACCACTTCCCCATGAGGGACGCGGCCTTTGAGGTGTTCTCCGCCATCGCCACCGTGGGGCTCTCCACCGGAATAACCTCGTCGCTGGGGGTGTTCTCAAAGCTCCTTTTGACGGCGCTCATGTTCCTGGGCAGGATCGGCGGGCTG
This sequence comes from uncultured Oscillospiraceae bacterium, assembly GCA_947630755.1. Lineage (GTDB taxonomy): Bacteria > Bacillota > Clostridia > Oscillospirales > Oscillospiraceae > RUG626. Next base: position 24,555 of record CANRIU010000025.1, read on the forward strand.
ACCCTCGCCATAGCCATATCCGGCGAGAGGGCGGCGACCCCGGTAAAGCAGCCCACGGGGAAGCTCATGGTGGGCTGACCGGGGCAAAAAATAAATTCTTCACCTTAAAATACATAGGAGGTTTACAATGAAATCCGTACTTGTGATCGGTCTGGGGCGCTTTGGGCGGCACCTGGCGCTGAAAATGCAGGAAATGGGCAACGACGTGATGATAGTTGACAAGGACGCGGAGCTGGTGGAGCTCATGGCGGGGAAGTTTACGGAGTGCACCATCGGCGACTGCACCAAGGAGCCTGTGGTGGCCTCCCTGGGGGTGGAGAATTTCGACCTGTGCTTCGTCACCACCGGGGAGGACTTTCAGGCGTCCCTGGTGACAACGGCGCTTTTAAAGCGCCACGGCGCCAAGAGGGTCATATCAAAGACCACTCAGGACATTCAGGAGGAGCTTTTAAAGCAGATAGGCGCCTCGGAGGTGGTCTACCCCGAGCGGGAGATCGCGGAGCGTGTGGCTGTGCGCTACAACTCCGACAATATCTTCGACTACATCCCCCTCACCGACGACGTGGCCATGTACGAGATACCCATACTCAAGGCATGGGTGGGCAACACCATAGTGGGCATTGATGTGCGGAAAAAATACAACATAAACATAATCGCCATAAAGCACGGCGACGAGCTCCGGGCCACCCCCGGACCAAACTACGTCTTCCGGGAGGACGACCACATAATGGTCCTGGGCCGGTCCAGCGACGTTTTCAAGCTCGCATCCAAGGCGTGAAGCTCCCTCCGACGAAAGGCGGTCCCGGCTCCTCTCAGCTAAAAAAGCCCCGTTCCCGCGGGGCTTTTTTCTACCCTTTGACGGCTCAAAATGGGCTCCTGGTACTTGCATTAGCGAACGAAAACGCTTATAATATTGATTTAATCGAAAATCTATCAAAGTAAAAAAGGAGGCGGTTTTTCAGTGGACGAGAGGACTCTTGCGTACATAAACCTCTTCGCCGTGCTCGGGGGGCTTGCAAAGCTCTGCGAGCTGGACGGGGAGTGCAAAAAGCTCATCGAGGGAAAGGACATCTCCATCGGAATAACGGTGAAGGGCGGACCGGAGGGGACGATACGCTTTAAGGACGGCGCCTGCACGGTGACGGCGGGGGTGGACAAGTGCGACATAAAGCTGCCCTTCGGCTCCTGCAAAAAATTCAACGGCCTTATTGACGGCACGGTGACGCCCATCCCCTCAAAGGGCTTCACAAAAATAGGCTTCCTTCTCCACGAGTTCACGGCCCTCACCGACAAGCTCACGGCGTACCTCCGGCCCGCCGAGGAGGCTCTGGAGGACCCGGAGTTTTTCAGGGTAAGCACCACGATAATGTTCCACCTCATCCTTGACGCCATCGCACAAATCGGCAATGAGGACAAGGTGGGAAAGGCCAGCGCCTCCTACATCGTGGACGGGGACGTGCGCATAGCCATAGAGGGCGGGCCCGAGGGGCACATCCACGCGAGGGGCCACCGCCTCACCGCCGTACACGCCCCCTCCGACCACCCCATGAGCCGCATGGTGTTCGCCTCCATGGAGGACGCCCGGGACCTCTTCGACGGGAAGGTCAACGGCGTGGTATGCGTCGGTACCGGGAAGGTCCGCATGGGCGGCATGATCTCCATGGTGGACAACGTGAACAGGATTTTGGACCGGGTGTCCATGTATCTTGCGTGAGGTGACGACATGAGAAAGGTTTACGAGTACCCCAAATCCCGGGCCGCCTTTGAGCGGGCCTGCAGGTTGATCCCCTCCGGCATATACGGCCATCAGGGCCCGGCGGAGGGCTGCTACATCCCCGTGGAGGCCTTCCCCCTCTACTCATCCCGCGCCCAGGGCAGCTACCTCTGGGATCTGGACGGGAACAAGTTCATCGACTATATGTGCGCCTACGGGCCAAACGTTTTGGGCTACAACGACCCGGAGGTGGACGAGGCCGCGGCGAGGCAGCGGGCCATCTCCGACTGCACCACACTGCCGAACCCCGTGATGATAGACTTCGCCGACCTTCTGGTGGAGACGGTGGCCTGCGCTGACTGGGCTTTCTTCGCCAAAAACGGCAACGACGTGACCACCTGCGCCGTGATGACCGCCCGGGCCTACACCCACAGGAAGAAGATAGTGTTCTTCAAGGGCTACTATCACGGCGTCTCCCCCTGGACCCAGAAGATAGACTACGCCGGGATCCTGGAGGAGGACGTGGCGAACAACATCTATGTAAAGTGGAACGACTTTGACGAACTCCAAGAGGTCTTTGAGAAAAACAGGGGCCAGATCGCCTGCATAATCGCCCAGCCCTACATGCACGGAAACTTCGCGGACAACGAACTCCCGGCGGAGGGCTTCTGGCAGAAGGTCCGCAAGCTCTGTGACGACACGGGGACGGTGCTCATAATCGACGACGTGCGCTCCGGGTTCCGCCTGGACATGGCGGGGAGTGACCACTACTTCGGCTTCAAGGCGGATCTCATATGCTTCTGCAAGGCCCTGGCAAACGGCTACAACGTCTCGGCCCTTTGCGGGAGGGAGTTTTTGAAAAACGCCGTCTCGTCCTTGAGCTTCACGGGCTCCTACTGGATGAGCGCCGTGCCCTTCGCCGCGGGCATCGCCTGCATCCAGAAGATGAAGCGCCTCGGCTGTCCGAAGCTCCTTATCGACCAGGGCACAAAGCTCAAAAACGGGCTCATAACCACGGCCCTGAAGTACGGCTACGACCTGCATGTATCCGGCGTGCCGAGCCTCTTCTATCTGCGCATAGCCGACGACCCGTCGCTGTCGCTCCATCAGGAGTGGATCGCGGAGTGCGTGAAGCGCGGGGTGTTCTTCACCAACCACCACAACCACTTCATCAACGCGAGTTTGACGGATGAGGATATTGAAGATACGCTTGAAATTGCGGATGAGGCGTTCATGGTAGTGAAGGAGAGACACTCGTGATTGCCGCCCGGAGGGCGGTGCGGTTTTGTCCACCCTGGGTGGTGGACGGGGGGTGTTCGTTTTCTCTCTTTTGACCCGTCAAAAGAGAGAAAAGAACCAAAAGAGAGAAAACCGGAA
>CANRIU010000026.1 GCA_947630755.1 uncultured Oscillospiraceae bacterium
TGCCCCCTTGACAATCCCCTTTTAAAAACGACACAGAGAGGGGCCTGCGGGCCCCCCTCTGGACTCCCCCCCGGGGGTGCACGGCTTCGGTCCTCTCTTTTCTCGCTTTTCTTCGGCGCGTTTGGTGCGGCGGTTCGGCTTTCGCGGCGGTGGACGGGAGATGTGTTGCCCTTATTCCCGCGCGGAGTGGGTTGTCGTCGGGCGGAGGGGTTCACCTGCCGACTGAGGGGAGTGGAGGTAAATTTATGTGGTTCGTTTTTGCTCTGGGCTCCGCTGTTTTTGCCGCGCTGACTTCCATACTTGCCAAGGTGGGAATTGACGGGGTCAACTCAAATCTCGCCACTGCCATTCGCACTGTGGTGGTGCTGGTCATGGCCTGGGGGATGGTTTTTATCACAGACACCCAGGGCGAGATGGGGGAGATCAGCCGGAAAAGCTGGCTCTTTCTTATCCTGTCGGGCCTCGCCACCGGGGCGTCGTGGCTGTGCTATTACAAGGCGCTGCAAATCGGCGAGGCGTCGAAGGTGGTGCCCGTAGACAAGCTCAGCGTAGTGCTGACGCTTGCGCTGGCTTTTATATTTCTTCACGAGAAATTCACCGCAAAGTCGCTTATCGGATGCGCGCTCGTCGGCGCGGGGACGCTGATGATGGTTTTATAAACCATCAATGAAAAGCTGTCCGCCGGAGGCGGACGGGGGACCGTCTGAAAAGACGGGGATTTACGCCCGAAGGGCGGAGGGAGAGGTTTCCGGAGGAAACCGGAGGAAACGCCTTGAAAAGGCGGAGTAAGTCCACCGGAGGTGGACGGGAGAAGGTCCCCGAAGGGGACCGGGAAAGTCCGCCGTCAGGCGGGGGTGATTCCGCCCGGAGGGCGGAGCGCTTTTGTCCACCTTGGGAGGTGGACGGGGCATGTTCGTTTTCTCTCTTTTGACCCGTCAAAAGAGAGAAAAGAACCAAAAGAGAGAAAACCGGGTCAAGGGGGATTTCGATTTTCCCTCCCCGGGACCCTTCCTTTTAAAAACGACACAGAGAGGGGCCTGCGGGCCCCCCTCTGGATTTCCCCCGGGGGTGCCCGGCTTCGGTTTTTCTCTTTTCTCACTTTCTTTCGGCGCGCTTGGATTGTGCCGTTTTCGCAGACCGGGGTTTGCGCTTTTCACGGCGGGACGGCTGCCGCGGCGGTTGTCGGGGGCTTTTCCGCCCCATATTCCGCGCGGTGCTTTGTCGAATTGACTTCAGCATCATCCCCGCTGCCGCTCCTTCGGTTGTGGACGGAAGTTGTAGTTCTACTCCGCCCCGCGCGGCTGCGCCTGATGACCGATAACTGAGTTACCGCGCGGGGTGGGTTAAAAGCTGAATGTACTTTAATAGACCAGTGAGCGGCAGCGGTAATAGACGCTGAGCCAATTCGATTAAGGACCGCGCGGCGATGGAGGCTCGGGTAAGTCTCGACATGTGGGCGCGGGAGCTGGACTATCGTGACAACGCTGAATGCTCAGTCTTTGCCCTCCGCTTCAACTACTCAGGTATAATAGAAAGAAAAGCGTCTCGATGCGGGTCCCCGGGGAAATCCAAAGGGGGTTCGCAAACCTCCTTTGTGTCGTTTTTAAAAGGGGGTTCTTAGGGGGGAAAATCGAAATCCCCCCTAAGCCGGTTTTCTCTCTTTTGGTTCTTTTCTCTCTTTTGACGGGTCAAAAGAGAGAAAACGAACATATCCCGTCCACCTCCCAAGGTGGACAAAAGCGCACCGCCCTTCGGACGGAATATCCCCGCCTGACGGCGGGTTCTTTCGTCCGCCTTACGGCGGACTTATCCCCGGTCCCCTTCGGGGACCTCACCTTCCGCCCTTCGGGCGGGATACCTCCCGCCTGACGGCGGGTTCCCCCGTCCACCTTCGGTGGACTTACTCCGCCTGACGGCGGCTTTCGGTCCCCTTGGGGACCTCTCCCTCCGCCCTTCGGGCGGGATACCTTCCGCCTGTCGGCGGGTTCCTCCGTCCGCCTTACGGCGGACTTATCCCCGGTCCCCTTCGGGGACCTTCCCCTGTCCACCTTCGGTGGACTTGCCCCGTCCCCTTCGGGGACATTTTCCGCCTTTTCACGGCGGTCTTTTCTCCATTTTTAAATGGTTTAAATGCATAAATTCCCCCGATGCGGTGCATCGGGGCGTTTTGGCGTGGAAAAATATTTTTCATTGGTGATATTATGGAAGTTCTCACAAGGTCCATTGAAAATGAGGAATCCGTCAGGACTATCCTCGCGGCTATCGACGCGGGGCGCTGCCCCGCCCTGCTCTCCGGCGCGGGGGCGCTGCCCCGTGCCCATGCCGCCGCGGCGCTGTATGTGACCTCCGGGCGGCCCCTGGTGGCGGTCTGCGCCGACGAGGGGGAGGCCCGGCGGATGGCGGAGGACCTGGGGGCCTTCACCGGGACCCGGGCCGGGGTGCTGGGCGCTCGGGACATGGTCTTTTATAACGCCGAGGGTGTGTCGAGGGACTCGGAACGGGCGAGGCTTACGGCGTTCAGGATGCTCTGCGCCGGGGGACAGCCCATCGTTGTGACCACTCCGGACGCGCTCATGCTGCGGACCATGCCGCCGGAGCGGTTCCGGGAGCTGACGGTGGAGCTTCGCGTCGGGGGGACCGCGGACATAACGGCCCTTACGGGGGTGCTTGTGAAAGCGGGATACCAGCGCACCGAGCAGGTGGAGGGCGCGGGGCAGTTTGCCCTGCGGGGCGGGATACTGGACGTGTTCTCCCCGGCCTTCGATAACCCGGTGAGGTGCGAGTTCTGGGGGGACGAGATAGACTCCATGGGCTTTTTCGACGTGTCCACCCAGCGTAGGGTGGAGAATCTGGAGAAGCTGCTCATACTCCCGGCGCGGGAGGCGCCTGTCAGCGCCGCTGACGGCGGGGAGGAGGGCCTTGCCCGGAGGATGGACGATTACGGAAAGAAGCTTTTGCGGAGAAAGAGCATCAGGCGGGAGCTTCTGGAGTCGGTGCTCGCCGATTTAAACCGTGTGAAGGACGGGCGGGACCTGCCCGCCTCGGACAGGTATCTGGACCTCATGTACTCCCCGGCCAGCGCCGTGGACTACATTCCCGACGACGCGGTGGTGGTGCTGTGCGAGCCGTCAAGGCTTTCGGAACGGGCGAAGAATTTCCACTGGCAGCTTGCGCAGGATATGCTCAGCCTCAAGGAGTCGAACGTCCTTGACGGCGGGCCGGAGCGGGTCACGGAGGAGTGGGACTCCGTTACAGAGCGGCTCCAGGATTTTCCGGTCGTGATGATGGCGAGCTTCACCCAGAGCCAGTACCCCATGCGGCCCAGGACCCTGGCGAGCCTCACCGCAAAGCAGCTTCCCAGCTACGGCGGGAGCCTTGAGACGGCGGCAAGCGACATCGCGCACTACATGAAGAGCGGGTCGCGGGTTGTGGTGCTCGTCCGGGACCGCCGGCGGGGGGAGATACTTGAGGAGTATTTGTCGAAAAAGAATATCGTGACGGCGTTCGACTTCTCGCTCACCGAGCTTCCGGAGCCGGGGGAGTGCGTCATCGCCGTGGGGGCGCTGTCGGCGGGGCTGGAGTACCCGGGACTGAAGCTGGCGGTGATAACCGAGGGGCAGCTTCAGCAGGGGGTGTTCCGCAGGAAGGCAAGGCGGCGGCTGCCCTCTAACCGCCAGAAGCTGGACAGCTTCACGGACCTGTCCCCCGGGGACCTTGTGGTGCACGAGAGCTACGGCATAGGGCGCTTTGCCGGGATGGTGAAGCGGGTCGTAGACGGGGCGCAGAAGGACTATATAAAAATCTCCTACGCCGGGACGGACAGCCTGTACATCCCGGCGACGCAGCTTGACGCGGTGACGAAGTACATCGGCGCCGGGGAGGACGCGGCGGTAAAGCTCTCGAAGCTGGGGGGCACGGACTGGGCAAGGACTAAGAGCAGGGCCAAGGCGGCGGTGAAGGACCTGGCGGAGGGGCTTTTGAAGCTCCAGGCGGAGCGGCAGAAGGCCACGGGCTTCGCCTTCTCGCCGGATACGCCATGGCAGAGGGAATTTGAGGACAATTTTGAGTATCAGGAGACTGACGACCAGCTTCGGGCAATCAAGGAGATAAAGGCGGACATGGAGAGCCCCGTGCCCATGGACAGGCTTTTGTGCGGGGACGTGGGCTACGGAAAGACGGAGGTGGCCCTGCGGGCGGTGATGAAGTGCGTCATGGACGGGCGGCAGGCGGCGATACTTGTACCCACCACGGTGCTGGCCCAGCAGCACTACCAGACTGCGGCGCGGAGGTTCGACGGCTTCCCCGTGTCCATAGAGGTGCTCAGCCGGTTCCGCTCCACCGCGCAGGTGAGGCGGGCGCTCCGGGGGCTGGAGGACGGCACCGTGGACATAGTTGTGGGGACGCACAAGCTTTTGCAAAGGGATATAAGGTTTAAAAGGCTGGGGCTTGTGGTGGTGGACGAGGAGCAGCGCTTCGGGGTCCAGCACAAGGAGAGGCTGAAGGAGATAGCCCGGACGGTGGACGTGCTGACCCTCTCCGCGACGCCCATACCGAGGACGCTGAATATGGCCCTGTCGGGAGTGCGGGACATGTCCACCATCGAGGAGCCGCCCTCCGACCGCCAGCCCGTGCAGACATACGTCATGGAGCACGAGTGGGGGGTCCTCGCCGACGCCATACGCCGGGAGGTGGGCCGCGGGGGGCAGGTGTACTATCTGCACAACAAAATCGAGGACATCGACCGCACGGCGGGGAAGATACGGGAGCTGGTGGAGGATGTCACCGTGGCCGTGGCCCACGGAAAGATGGACGAGGAGCAGCTGGGCGCGGTGATGGAGGCCATGCAGGCCGGGGACATACAGGTCCTTGTCTGCACCACCATCATAGAGACGGGAATAGACATACCAAACGTGAACACGCTGATAATCGAGGACGCGGACAGGATGGGCCTTGCGCAGCTCCACCAGATCCGGGGCCGTGTGGGCAGGTCCTCCCGGCGGGCCTTCGCGTACTTCACCTTCAAGCGGGACAAGGTGCTGACGGAGGTGGCGGAGAAGAGGCTCTCCGCCATCAGGGAGTTCGCGGAGTTCAACTCCGGGTTCAAGATAGCCATGCGGGACCTGGAAATCAGGGGAGCGGGGAATATCCTGGGCGCGGAGCAGTCCGGGCACATGGTGAGCGTGGGGTACGATATGTACTTAAAGCTCCTTGAGGAGGCGGTCCGGGAGGGGAAGGGCGAGAAGCCCCAAAAGATGCCGGAGTGCTCGGCGGATCTGGCGGTGTCAGCCAACATACCCGAGAGCTACGTCAAGTCCACGGAGCAGAGGATGGACCTCTACCGGCGCATCGCCCGGATAAGGACCGAGGAGGACGCCGACGACATGACCGACGAGCTCATAGACCGCTTCGGCGACCCTCCCGCGCCGGTGAACGCCCTGATAAACATCGCGCTTCTCCGGGGAGAGGCCGCGGGCACGGGCATTTCGGAGATAAGCCAGAGGCAGGGGAGAGTCGTCTTCGGCCTGACGGATTTCGAGATGGAGCGGGTGTCGCGGCTTTATGAGCTCCCGAAATACAAGGGCAGGGTGAATATAGAGGCGGGGGTAAAGCCCGCCATATCCCTCAAGCTCCGCCCGGGAGAGCGGGTCTTGAACGCGGCTGTGGCATTTGTAAGGGACTACAAGGGCGCGTGAGGGCGCTTTGGCGGGGAATAGGCGATACGGGCTTGAAAAGCCATAAACCCCGTTGTATAATAGGCTGGAAACCCACAGGAAGGCGGTGATATTATGCTTGTATCAACAAGGGGGCGGTACGCCCTGCGGGTGATGGCGGATCTGGCGGAGCACAGCTCGGAGGGCTACGTCCCGCTGAAGGAGATAGCCGCGAGGCAGGAGATCTCCGAAAAATATCTGGAGAGCATACTGAAAACGCTGGTGCGGCAGGGGCTTCTCTCCGGTGTCCGGGGAAAGGGCGGCGGATACCGCCTGACGCGGCGGCCGGAGGAGTACACCGTGCGGGAGATACTGGCAATCACGGAGGAGACTCTGGCGCCGGTGGCGTGCCTTGAGGACGGCGCTCAGTGTCCCAGGTCAGGGGGGTGTGCCACGGTGGGGCTGTGGCGCGGCCTTTACGACGCAATAAACGACTATTTGAGCTCCGTGAAGCTCTCGGAGCTCAGGTCCTCCCAGATATGAGGCTCCGGGGAGAATTTTTGAGAGGGGAGATTTGAAATTGAATCTGATGGAGATAAAGGTGCTGGACTTTATTCAGGAAAACCTCCGGGTGGGGTTTCTTGACTGGTTCATGCCGAAGATAACGGTGCTGGGGGACGGAGGGATATTCTGGATACTCCTCACGCTGGCGCTGCTGATAATTCCCAGAACGCGGCGGCTGGGGCTTGTGTGCGGGGTGTCGCTGCTCATTGACCTTGCGCTGTGCAACGGGCTTTTAAAAAACCTCATCGCCAGGACCCGGCCCTTTGACGTAAACCCGGATATAGTGCTGCTGGTGCCGAAGCCCGGGGACTACTCCTTCCCATCGGGCCACGCGGCGGCGTCCTTCACGGTGGTGGGAGCGCTGGGCTTTAGTAAATCAAAGCTGTGGATACCGGCCTGCGTGCTGTCGGTGATAATAGCCCTCTCGCGGCTGTACCTGTATGTCCACTACCCCACCGACGTGATTTTCGGCGCTGTTTTCGGGGTGGTATTCGGATTTTTGGGGACGCTGCTTGTTAAAAAGGCGGAGGAGCTCATAAAAAAGCGCAGGGCCGAAAAGGGCGGGGAGAAGCAATGATCCCCTGTAAAAATAGACAAGGAGGAAGCAGACATGATACCGACGCCGGAAGAGGCATATGAGATAACAAAAAGGTACAACAAGGGCGAGTTCCACCTGTCCCATGCCAGAATAGTGGGGGACGTGATGGAGTGGTACGCCAGGGAGCTGGGCTACGGCTCCGAGGCGGACTACTGGAAGGCGGTGGGTATTCTCCACGACGTGGACTTCGAGCTCTACCCGGAGCAGCACTGCCAAAAGGCGCCGGAGCTTTTGAGGGAAAACGGCGTGGATGAGTCCGTCATACGCTCCGTGGTCAGCCACGGCTACGGGATATGCTCCGACGTGAAGCCCGAGCACACGATGGAGAAGGTGCTCTTTGCCGCGGACGAGCTCACGGGGCTCATAGGCGCGGCGGCGCTGATGCGCCCTTCCAGGAGCGTGGAGGATATGGAGGTCAAGAGCCTTAAAAAGAAGTTCAAGGACAAAAAATTCGCCGCCGGCTGCGACCGGGAGGTCATAACCCGGGGGGCTGAGGAGCTGGGCTGGACGCTGGAGGAGCTGATGGAGAGGACCCTCGCCGCCATGCGCTCAAGCCCCAATGTGGACTGATGGCGAGAGTTCTTGTGGCGATGAGCGGCGGCGTGGACTCCAGCGCCGCGGCGCTGCTTTTGCAGCGGCAGGGGCATGAGTGCATCGGCGCGACCATGCGGCTTTTCGACAACGCCCTCGCGGGGCTGGAGGGGGAGTCCACCTGCTGCTCCGTGGAGGATGTGGAGGACGCCCGGGCGGTGTGCGCGAGGCTGAACATACCGTTTATCACATTCAATTTCGCAAAAGAGTTCAAGACCCGGGTGGTGGACAGGTTCATAAGGGAGTACGCCCTCGGCAGGACGCCGAACCCGTGCATTGACTGCAACAGGTACATGAAGTTTTCCCTCTTTCTCCAAAAGGCCAGGGAGCTGGGGTGCGACTATATGGCGACGGGGCACTACGCCAGAAGGGTGGACGGGCCGGAGGGTCCGGAGCTTCGGAGGGCGGCGGACAGGTCGAAGGACCAGAGCTACGTCCTGGCGCAGATAACGCGGGAGGAGCTTGCCCATGTGCTGCTGCCGCTGGGGGAGCTCACAAAGGCGCAGGTCCGGGAGACGGCGGAGCGGGAGGGGCTTTTGAACGCCCGGAAGAAGGAGAGCCAGGACATCTGCTTTATTCCCGACGGGGATTATCTCGCCTTTATGGAGCGCTCAACGGGCAGGAAAAGCGCGCCGGGGGAGCTTGTTGACGAGGAGGGGCGCGTCCTCGGTAAGCACCGGGGCGCCGCGGGGTACACTCTGGGCCAGAGGCACGGACTCGGCATTGCGGCGGCGCGTCCGCTGTATGTGAAGGAGAAGGACATGGAGAGAAACACCGTCACGGTGTGCTTTGAGGAGGGACTTTACTCCCGGGGGTGCCTTGTGACGGACTTTAACTGGCTTATAAGGCCGGAAAGCTTCCCGGTGAGGTGCCGGGCCAGGCTGCGCTACCGCCAGCGGGAGGAGCCGTGCCGGGCGGAGCTTTCGCCGGAGGGGGCGGTGGAGCTCACCTTTGACGAGCCACAGCGGGCGGTGACACCGGGACAGGCGGCGGTGCTCTACGAGGGCGACCGGGTCCTCGGCGGGGGGACAATAGACAGGGCGATAAAATAGAGAGGAAAATCAGATGGACTACAATTTTTACGCGCTCATTTCGCGGCTTAAGAACATAGACCGCTGGGCGCTTATGCGAAACGCGGACCGGGAGAACGTGATGGAGCACAGCCACATGGTGGCGGTGCTGGCGCAGGCGCTGGCGGTGATACGCCGGGACGTGCTGGGGCTGCCCTGCTCCCCGGACAGGTGCGCCGCCGCGGCGCTTTTGCACGACGCCACGGAGATATTCACCGGGGATATGCCCACGCCCGTGAAGTACCACGACGAGGAGATGCGCCGGGCATACAGGAAGGTGGAGGAGGGGGCGGTGACGAAGCTGCTCTCCGGCCTTCCGGAGGCGATGCGGGCGGAGTACGAGGGACTTCTGCGGGACGAGGGGGGCGTCCGGGACATTGTGAAGGCGGCGGACACCCTGTCGGCGTACATAAAGTGTCTGGAGGAGCTGAAAACCGGGAATATGGAGTTTAAATCCGCGGCGGACTCCACGCTTTTGAAGCTGCGGCGGATGGATATGCCGGAGGTGGACTACTTTCTGGATAACTTCATCGGCGGGTTCGAAAAGACCATAGACGAGCTTAGTATTTGACGGAGGGACATATGAGAGCTATCGTAACAGTTATAGGCCGGGACACCGTGGGGATAATCGCCTCGGTGTGCGCGATCCTCGCAAAATGCGGGGTGAACGTGCTGGACATCTCCCAGACGGTAATGAGGGAGTACTTCACGATGATAATGCTGGTGGACACCGCCGGGTGCAGCGTGGATTTCGCGGAGCTCTCGGGACTTCTCAGGAGAGAGGGCGAGGCCCGGGGGCTGGACATACGCATCCAGCGGGAGGACATTTTTGAGGCGATGCACAGAATTTAGCTGGCTTGAAAGGGCTTTGCCCTTTCAATGCCAAGGGGAGCGTGCGGGAAAAATTTCTTAAATTCTGCGGAATTTAAGAAATTTTTCCCTGCTGCCGCGCTGCGCGCCGCCCCGGGCGGCACTTGCGCGGCAAAAGGGGATTTTTGTGACGTACATGCCGCCGCAAAAATCATTTGAAATTAGGGAATTTGGAGTACGGCGCAATATGATCACTACTAATGAGATACTTGACACTATCGAGATGATCTCTCAACAGCATCTGGACATACGGACCATAACCATGGGGATCTCACTGCGGGACTGCGGGAGGGAGGACCTTCGGGAGTGCTGCGGGAGGATATACGACAAGATAACGAAGAGCGCGGAGAATCTGGTGAGGGTCGGGGAGGACATCGAGCGGGAGTTCGGCATACCCATCGTAAACAAGCGCATCTCCGTCACGCCCATCGCCATAGCCTGCGAGTGCTGCGACACGGAGAGCTTCGTGCCCTTCGCCGAGACCCTGGACCGGGCGGCGAAGGAGGTGGGGGTAAACTTCATCGGCGGGTTCTCCGCCCTTGTGCAGAAGGGCTTCACGGCGGGGGACCGGCGGCTCATAGACTCCATCCCGGAGGCGTTGAGGGCAACGGAGCGGGTGTGCTCCAGCGTCAACGTGGCCTCCACCCGGGCGGGGATTAACATGGACGCGGTGGCGCTCATGGGCAGGATAATAAAGCGCACAGCCGATCTCACCGACGGGCAGGGGTGCGCCAAGCTCGTGGTGTTCGCAAATGCGGTGGAGGACAATCCCTTCATGGCGGGGGCCTTCCACGGCGTGGGCGAGCCGGAGCGCGTCATAAACGTGGGGGTGTCCGGCCCCGGCGTGGTACACTCCGCCCTTCAGAAGGTGAAGGGGCAGCCCTTTGACGTGGTGGCGGAGACGATAAAAAAGACCGCCTTTCGCGTAACCCGCATGGGGGAGCTGGTGGCGCAGGAGGCCAGCCGTCGGCTGGGGGCGCCCTTTGGCATCGTGGACCTGTCCCTCGCGCCGACTCCGGCGGTGGGGGACTCCGTGGCGGACATACTGGAGGAGATGGGCCTGGAGTCCGTGGGCGCGCCGGGCACCACGGCGGCGCTGGCGCTTTTAAATGACGCGGTGAAGAAGGGCGGCGTCATGGCAAGCTCCAACGTGGGCGGCCTCTCCGGGGCGTTCATCCCGGTGAGCGAGGACGCGGGGATGATCCGCGCCGCCGCGGCGGGGCGGCTCACCATTGAGAAGCTGGAGGCCATGACCTGCGTGTGCTCCGTGGGCCTCGACATGATAGCCCTGCCCGGGGACACGGACGAGGCGACCATCGCCGCCATTATCGCCGACGAGAGTGCCATCGGCATGATAAACCAGAAAACCACCGCCGTCCGGGTCATCCCCGTGCCGGGGAAGGGCGTGGGGGACAGGGTGGACTTCGGGGGGCTTCTGGGCTCCGCGCCCATAATGCCCGTGAACAGGTGCTCCGCCCGGGAGTTCGTGGCCCGGGGCGGCAGGATCCCCGCGCCGATAAACTCATTGAAAAACTGAAAAAAGACTGTCGAAAACGGCCCGTCCGCAGTATGCGGACGGGCCGTTTTCGACAAGGGGCGCGTGCGGGGAAATGACACAAAATTGTAATATTGTGCCATTTCCCCTGCCGTCACGCTGCGCGCACGGCCCGAAGGCCGCACACCTGCGTGACAAGAGGGATTTTTTGCAAGGCGCATGTCCTTGCAAAAAATGTGAAACAGCGTTTTTTGACGGGCCGTTTTGCTGCAGGCGGGCCGACTTTTTTATTGCGCTCTTATTGCGCCGGGAGGGGGTCGTAGATGGCGCGGGGGTCCCAGGGGAAGATGAGCGCACGGGCGGTGCGGAGAAGGTCTTCCTCGGATACTCCCGAGCTCATCAGGAGGACGGCGCAGTCCTGCTCCTCCACCGGGAGGACGAGCCTTATTCCGCCCTCAAGGCGGAGGAGAGAGGCTCTGCGGCCGCAGACATCCACGGTGGTGACGGCGGCGTCCCCGGTGTCCACGGTGAGCTCGCCGCCGTGGAGGTAGAGGCATGAGGCGTCGATGAAATTCCCGGAGAGGTCCGCGTAATAGCGGTTAAACCGGGTGGGGCTGTCGTCGCTGTACTTGAGCTCAAAGCCCCAGGGAAGCCATCCGGCCTCAAAGCCGGGCTCGGCGGCGGGGAGGAGCAGGGCGGCCTCGCCCCCGGCGCTGGGACCGAAGCCGAGCCTCACCACCGCGATGACAGTCTCCGAGGCTGCAAAGGCGGTGGAGAACAGGGCGCCTGTCACGGCGGCGAATGCCGCGGCGTGACCCAGCGCGCCGCCGAGCCTCCGCGCCCCCCGGCGAAGCCTCTCCCGGCGGCACCTGCGGCGCAGAGTGTCCGCTATGCCGTCCCGCCCGGCGGGTGAGGGCTCCGGGTCAAGGTGGGCGAGGAGGCACTCCCCCTCCTCCCGGGCGTACCTGTCCATGAGAAGGCGCATTATGGCGTCCTCGTAATTTTCCATAAGCTTTTCGTGTTCAGTCATCTTCATCCTCCTCCCGGCGCTTTATCGCGCCCAGGACTCGCCGCCGGGCCCTCGTGAGCATCATCCTTATGCTACCCGGCTTTACTCCCAGCTCCTCCGCAAGCTCACCGTCGCTGTAACCGAGAATGTACTTCCCGGTGAGAAGCAGCCTGTCCGTGTCCGAAAGCCCCGCCAGCAGCTCCGCCATATGCTTACCCCGCTCCCGGATGTCCATGAGCTCCTCCAGGGTAAGGGACTCCGGCTCCGGCTGACTGTCGGGCTGGGTGAGACGGGCCGTCCGGGCGCTCTCCACCCGGCGGCGGCGGAGGTGGTTTATGGCGGTGTTGCGGACGGTCTGGGCCACATATGCCGCCTGTACCGGGCGGTCCTTAAAGCGCAGGGCGTCCATGTGGCGGATGAGCTTTTCAAGGCTGTCCTGTACCACGTCCTCCAGCTCGTCGGGATCCGATATTAACTTGCCCGCTGTGGCGAACATGAGGCCACGGAAATCCTGATATAGTCTCAGCATGAATTCCCGGTCGTTCCCGCCCGCCGCGCTTCGCTTTTTGGATCTCATGGCGCGTCTCCCGATTTTTTCTCTATTATAATATAAGACAGTTTACCACCGAAAAACGCAACAATAAAGGGGCGGGGGAGTTTAAAGCTTGTTTTTCACCGCTGTTGCGTTTTCCGGCCATTAAACGTCTTTTCTTATATAAGCGGCTAAAGGAGGACAGATCATGAGTTTATCAAAAAGACTGCTCTGCGCCCTTATGGCGCTGGCTTTGACCCTCTCCCTCGGCTCCTGCGCAAGCCTTTTGGGGGAGGCCATGGAGAGGGACAGGGAGACGCCGGACACCCCCACGCAGCCGGAGACGCCGGACACGCCGGATACGCCCGACACACCCGATGAGCCCGACACCCCGGGCACGCCGGAGACCCCGGGCTCGCCGGCCGCGCCGGAGTCTCCGGAGGATGCGCTGGACCAGAACCGTCAGGCCGACGAGAGGGGCTTCACCGTATTCCCGGAGGGGGAGTATCTGGAGGAACGGTTTCGCACCCCGGAGCCGCTGCCGGAGTACGACTACGTCGACCACTTCCGGTCAAATCTTGTCTGGGGCGGGACGCCGGTAGCCTGCTCCACCGGGGATGTGTTCTACTACTACACTGAGGCATTGGGCTCCGTCGGGGCGGAGTATCTCCACTACTACGACAAGGCAACGGGCCTGTCAGGCGTTTTGTGCGGAAAGCCGGAGTGCACGAGCTCCGGGCCGGACTGCAACGGGTATATGTCCACCGACGCCAAGGGGCTGAGCCTGTACGACGGGAGGCTCTGGTGGCTGGACCTCACCGGGCTTCAGGTGTACAGCTGCGCCCTCGACGGGTCGGACCACCGCAGGGGCCCCACCGTGAGCCTTGACATGGTGGGCTATAACAGGGGCCGGGGCGGCGTGCCGGAGCTCTACTTCCACCGGGGGACCATGTACTGGGCAAACAGTCAGGATGTGGTGGTGAACGGCGAGGTGCACGAGCGCTCCGACGTTATCGCCGTGCCCCTGGACGGCAGCGAGCCGTATATCGTCTATCAGGCCATTGACGTGGGGTACCCGAATGTCCACCCATACCGGGATAAGCTCCTGCTCACCCTGTGGAACGAGGGACAGGGGGGAGTGTACCTGTACGACATCAACACCCGTAAGACCGAGACTGTCTTCTCCGGGGAGACGGGCTTTATCGACAGCGGCGGCAGGGCCATCATCCGGGACGAGGGGATATACCAGTCCATCACCATAAAGCTGGACGAGGGCGTGTACACCGAGGGTCTCCGGTTCCTGCCCTGGGAGGGCGGGGAGTTTGTCCCCGTGGAATTTAAGGGGGACGTGACGGACACCCGGGAGCGCTCCGGCCTCAGGGTGAAGTACGACTTCACCGACAGGACCTTCAACCTGTCGGTAATGTCGGTGTTTGGGGAGAGCATTCTGGATGCGTCCTTCCCGGATGTGGACGTCGATGTGGAGGTCAAACAGTATATGATATGGTTTTTGGGCTGGGACAGCGACTGCTACTATTTTATCCTTGCAAACAGCGGCCTTGACACAAACGACGCCGCCTACATCGCCATCTCCGCCGACGGGAAGAGCCTTACGGTCATCGACAGGGTCAAATCCCCGGAGGACACCGGGGACAAGCCCTGGAAAAACTGATACGGAGGACGGACCATGGAGCTTAAGCTTACTAATGTGACAAAGACCTACGGCAAGGTCACGGCCCTGCGGGACCTCTCCGTGACCTTCACCCCCGGGGTATACGGGATACTGGGCGCCAACGGCGCGGGGAAGTCAACGATGATGAGCCTCATCACCGACAACGTAAAGCGGGACGGCGGGTCCATAACCTGGGACGGACGGGAGATACTGGAGCTGGGCGACAGCTTCCGGGCCATATTGGGCTACATGCCCCAGCAGCAGGGGCTCTACGACCAGATGACGGCGGAGAGCTTCGTCACCTACATGGGCCGCCTAAAGGGCCTTCGGGGGAAGGCGCTGCATGAGAACGTAAAGGAGCTTTTGGCCCTCACGAACCTCTACGATGTGCGCCACAAGAAGGTGGGGGGCTTCTCCGGGGGGATGAGGCAGCGGGTGCTGCTCGCTCAGGCGCTTTTGGGGGACCCGAAGGTGCTCATCCTCGACGAGCCCACGGCGGGGCTGGACCCGAAGGAGCGGATAAGGATAAGAAACTACATCCACGACCTCACCCGGGACAGGATAGTGCTGCTGGCAACGCACATCGTCAGCGACATAGAGTCCATCGCCGGGCAGGTGCTGCTCATAAAAAAGGGGGAGCTGGTGCGCATGGCGCCGCCGCTGGCCCTCATCGCGGACCTGCCCTCTGACTGGCAGCCGATAATGTACCGCCCGACGCTGGAGGACGTGTACCTGTGCTTTTTGGGTGACTGAGATGGGAGAGGCAAAACGTGTTCTTCTGTCCCCCGGAAGGCTTGCTCTGGCGGGGCTTATAACGCTGCTCTCCGCCGCGCTCTTCTTCCTCGGGAGGATGGAGTATTTCGGCGACGGGGCGGTGGACTCCATGCTGGACGGGGAGCGGTACTACGCATGGCTTGTCAATGAGACGGCGGATCTGGCGCCCGAGGAGCGGCGGGAGTTCCTCCGGCGGGAGGACGAGCTTGTCAGCGGCTTTCGCAGCCTCTCGACCTGGGGAGATCTCAGCGGTGACGGGGAGGAGATCCGCGCACAGATAGCCCAGAGGGAGTTTTTTGACGACATCGACGAGCTTTCGCCCCTGCCCGCCGTCTGGCGCATCTCCACCGCACAGGCGAGGATAGAGGAGCTTCTGGAGGAGCTTGACTATGTGGAGGGGTACAGGGAGTACCTGGACGAGGTGCAGACGAGGGCACAGCTCCAGTCCCAGACGGCGCTTTTCGGCGCGGAGGGGAGCTTTGCCCGGAGGAATATAGCGAAAACCGCCCGGGAGTTCGACACACTGCGGGACGTGGAGGCGCAGTACGGCTCGAACCGGGCCGTGGAGGCCTGGGTGGACTTCGAGGCGGCGGACTATCTGTATCTCATCCTCATCTGCGCCGTGGTGCTGGCGTTTTTGGAGGAGCGGCGGGTGGGCCTGTGGGGGCTCGTCCGGGCGACGAAGGAGGGGGGAGCGCGGCTGTGGCTCTCCCGGGTGCTGATACTCGCCGCCGGGGCGGCGCTGGGCACGGCGCTGGTCTACGGGGTAGACCTTTTACTGTCGCTGTCACTCACCGGGGGGTTTGGGGGGCTTTCCAGGAGCGTCCAGTCCCTGCCCGTATTTCGCACGCTGACGCTGCATCTGAGCCTGGGGCAGTGGATATGTCTGTATCTGGCGGTGAAGTCCTTCTGCGGGTTCGTGGTGGGGCTTCTTATGTGGTGCGTTCTGGGGATGCTGGCAAACGCCCAGTTCTCGCTGGCTGCATTAGGCGTGATGCTGGCGGGGGAGTACGCGCTATTTGAGTTTCTGCCGGTGCAGAGCATATTCAATATTCTGAAATACTTCAATATCTTCTCCTGCATACGCACATCGCGGCTTTACACCGACTATCTCAATATCGACATATTCGGCTGGCCCGTGGGAATACGACAGATGGTGCTGACGGTGATACCCGTGCTGGCGGTGGGGCTTATGGTGTGGTCGCTTCTCATCTCCCTGCGCCGCCGCCCTCAGGGGAGCCGTGACATGCTGGGGGCGCTGGCTGACAGGTGGAACAGGGCCGCGGACGCGCCCCGCCGGAGGCTGTCCCTCGGGGGGTGGGAGGTTTACAAGACGCTCATATTTGAGCGGGGGCTTATAATTTTCCTTGTGATATTCATAGCCTCCGGGTCGCTCCGGTATTTTCGCTCCGTGGGCACGGGCGCCGAGGACCCGTGGTATCTGGCGTACATCGCGGACCTGACGGGGCCGCTGGAGGAGGACATGACCGGGTATTTTTCCAATGCCCGGTTAAGCGCCGGGGACAACCCGCAGCTTCTCGCGGTCATAGACCGGGTGGAGGAGCATGTAAACGAGGTCCGTGAAAAGGCCAAGGCCGGGGGGTACGAGCCCTGGATCGCCACCACGGACCCCTACCGGGTGGTCTACGGCCCGGACAGCATCGACGCCCAGCGGGCCTCCGCCGCCGCGGCGATAGTCTTTATCGTCGTCCCCGCCGCTGCGATGGGCGTGTTCGAGCGGCAGTGGGGCGCGGAGTCCCTCGTCAGGGCCACAAGGCGGGGAAGGCGGGGGCTTTACCTGAGAAAGCTTCTGGCGCTTTTTGTGATAACGGTCCTCGTGTGGGGGTCCGTGTATATGCGGGAGCTGTGGCAGTACTTCTCCCGCCTCCACCCGCTGACTATCCCGTCGCCCATATGGAATCTGGAGGGGCTTGACAGGTTCCCGGTGAACGTCACCGTCGGGGGGTTCATAGACCTCATTTACGCGCTGCGGTTCGTGATGCTCTTTCTGACGGCGGCGGGGGCGATGGCCATAGGCCGGCGGATGAAGTCGCCACTCATGGCCTGCGCCGCCGCGCTGCTTGTTCTCGGCGCCCCGGCGGTGCTGGGGATGCTGGGGGTGAAGGCCATGAGGCTCGTCTCGCCGCTGTCCGCCGTGTCCGGCGCGGAGATACTCTGGGGGCTGGGCGCCGCGGGCGGGGTGAAGCCCGCGCTGCCGCTTATCATCTGGTTCGTCATAGGCTCCGCCGCCCTGGCGCTGGACCTGCGCTCCTGGACCTCCGGGGAGACGGGAAAGTGAGGGCATAGGCAGAATTTACCGTGAGTTAATACTTTTTTCCCGGCCTGTGATATAATGACCTCACAGGCGGTGGGAATCGCCGCCTCCGGCTGTGCCGGGGGCGGCTTCTTATGCCGCTTTACTGAGGGAGGTGCATATCAATGCATGAGGTGAAAACACCGAAAAGACCGCTTATTTTCTACTACATTATCGTGATGCTGATTTTGGCGCTGTTTAACTTTCTGGCCATGCCCTGGCTTGCCGAGCGGCAGATCAAGGAGGTGGACTACGGGACGTTCATGTCCATGACGGAGCGGGGGGAGATCGGACTTGTGGAGGTCCGGGCCTCGGAGAACCAGATAGTCTTCACCGACAAGGAGCAGACGACCGTTTACGAGACGGGCATGATGCCCGACCCCGACCTCACCGGGAGGCTATACTCCTCCGGGGCGCAGTTCTCGGGGCAGATAATCAAGCAGACGAGCCCGCTGCTCAGCGCCCTTTTGAGCTGGGTGCTGCCCATTGTGCTGATGATAGCCGTGGGGCAGTTTATATCCCGGAGGATAGCCAGGAGCATGGGCGGGCCAAACGCCATGATGTTCGGCGGGGACAAGAGCGGCGCGAAGGTGTACGTCCAGTCCTCCGACGGAATAAAATTCTCCGACGTGGCGGGGGAGGACGAGGCAAAGGACAACCTGAAGGAAATCGTGGAGTACCTCCACGACCCGTCAAAATATAAGGAGATAGGCGCGTCCATGCCCAAGGGCGTGCTTCTGGTGGGACCTCCGGGCACCGGAAAGACGATGCTCGCCAAGGCCGTCGCCGGGGAGGCCCAGGTGTCCTTCTTCTCCATGTCGGGCTCTGAATTTGTGGAGATGTTCGTGGGCATGGGGGCCTCCAAGGTCCGGGACCTCTTTAAGCAGGCCAAGGAGAAGGCGCCCTGCATCGTGTTCATCGACGAGATAGACGCCATAGGCAAAAAGCGCGACGGCGGCATAGCCGGAGGCGGCAACGACGAGCGGGAGCAGACCCTGAACCAGCTCTTGACGGAGATGGACGGCTTCGAGGGGAACACGGGAGTCATAATCCTCGCTGCCACGAACCGCCCGGAGTCTCTGGACCCGGCCCTCACCCGCCCGGGGAGATTTGACAGGCGCGTGCCCGTGGAGCTTCCGGACCTTGCGGGGCGGGAGGCGATACTCCGGGTCCACGCCAGGAAGATAAAGGTCGCCGAGGATGTGGACTACCTCCAGATCGCCCGGATGGCCTCCGGCGCGTCGGGGGCGGAGCTTGCGAACATAGTAAACGAGGCCGCCCTCCGGGCGGTGCGCCAGGGCCGACAGGTGGTCACTCAGGAGGACCTCACCGAGAGCATCGAGGTGGTCATCGCCGGCTACCAGAAGAAGAACGCCATTCTCACCGACAGGGAGAAGTGGACCGTGGCCTACCACGAGATCGGCCACGCCCTGGTGGCGGCGAAGCAGACAAACTCCGCCCCGGTTCAGAAGATAACGATAATCCCCCGGACCTCCGGGGCTCTGGGCTACACCATGCAGGTGGAGGAGGGGAACCGCTACCTCATGACCCGGGAGGAGATAGAGGCGAAAATCGCTACGCTCACCGGGGGGCGGGCCGCGGAGGAGGTGCGCTTCGGCGTCATATCCACCGGGGCCTCCAACGACATCGAGCAGGCGACGAAGCTGGCAAGGGCGGAGATATGCCAGTACGGCATGAGCGACGAGTTCGACATGGTGGCCCTCGAGACGGTGACGAACCAGTACCTGGGGGGCGACGCGTCCCTGGTCTGCTCGGCGGAGACCCAGTCGAAAATCGACGCCAGGGTGGTGGAGCTTGTGAAGCGCCAGCACGAGAAGGCCCTCGCCATCCTCCGGGACAACAGCGCGAAGCTCGACGAGCTCGCAAAGTACCTCTACGAGCGGGAGACCATCACCGGAGAGGAGTTCATGAGGATATTAAATTCGTGAAGCTGGCAGAAAAGCCCGCGGGCGCAGTGCCGTGGGAAATTAAAAGGTGCAATTGACAAAAAAGGGAACGCAGTTAAACCTGCGTTCCCTTTTTTGCTGTCTCAACGGGTAGAAAATTATTTGACGAGCGGGAAAAACGGCCTGTCCGCATGTTCGGGCGGGCTTTTTTATTTATATTGTTGACAGGGAGAGAAAAATGGGGGATTCTTTCCCTCGCCCGGAGCTGCCCGGCGCCGAACACCGGACACAAAAAAGCCGCAGAGTTGACTCCTCTGCGACCGACTTGCGCGCTGCCCTGATAACGCGCTATGGCGTTACCGCTGACGTGTGGTGCTCTGATAATGAGGTACAGCACTGCTGCTTGAATGCAATATAGCACTACCTGCATGAATTTTCAAGTAGAAAGTGGAAATCAGCTGAAAAAATATTGAAATTGACAAAATGCGTCAGCTGATTTTTTGCCGTGTTGTGGTAAATCGGCGCCGATTCGCAGTCGCCGGAGCAGTCATTTTTTAATGCGATTTTTGCATGGAGGGATCAACGATGCCAAGAAAAGGAGAAAACATCTACAAGCGCAAGGACGGTCGGTGGGAGGCGCGGTACATCCGCGGGCGCGGACCCACGGGGAGGGCCTGCTACGGGTTCTGCTACGGAAGGACCTACCGGGAGGCCAGAGAGAAGGCGGGGCTGTGCAGGGCGGCGGTGCTCAACGGCTCCCCGGTCCCGGCCTTCGACAGGCGGAGGTTTGCCGTCTTTTGCGAGGAGTGGCTCCGGCGGCAGAGGGGGCGGGTGAAGGAGTCGACGTATGTCAAATACGGCTCAGTTTTGAAAAAGCACATTCTCCCGGTGCTGGGGGCGCGCCTGCCCGGTGAGCTGGGCTCCGGCGCGGCGGAGGAGCTGAAGCAGTCGCTTCTCTCCTCGGGGCTGGCGGTGAAGACCGTCAGGGATGTCCTCGTCCTTCTAAGGACAATAATTTCCGACGCCTCCCGGCTCCATCCGGGGCTCTTTCCCCGGGTGGAGATAGACTACCCGAAGGAGCCCCGGCGGGAGGCCCGGGTCCTCACCCGGGAGGAGCAGCGCAGGCTTGTGGAGTATTTGGAGCGGGACATGGACACCTGCCGCTTCGGGGTGCTTCTGGCGCTTGTGACGGGACTGCGGCTGGGGGAGCTTTGCGCGCTGCGGTGGAGGAGCATATCCCTGGAGAGCGGCACGGTGCGGGTGGAGGCCACGATGCAGAGACTTCAGGACCCGGACAATCAGGGCGGGAGCCGGACGCGGGTGGTCACCGGGGCGCCGAAAAGCGGCACATCCCTGCGGACCATCCCACTGACGGCCCCGGTCCTCGCGATGTGCGCCCGGTTCGACCCCCACTGCCCGGGGGCGTATGTGCTGACCGGGACGGAGAGGTATATGGAGCCGCGACAGGCCCAGAAGCGCCTTGCGCGGTACACCGGGGAGTGCGGCCTCGAGGGGGTGCACTTCCACACCCTTCGTCACCCTTGTGTCAAGCAAAAGACAAAAATTCTTGAATTTTTGGTGCCCTACAAATTGAAGGGCGTGGGGATTTTGTAGTGGATTTCGAGGTGCTTATCCGGGAAAAGCAGGACCTTCTCTATCAGGAGGTCATCGAGGGAATCGGTCAGGTGGTCGGCGGCGGTCAGGGCGTCGCGGGCGGTGTGGCGGGCAGCGGTCAGGGCGGCTTGCTCCTGTTCGCGCTTGAGTTGGACCTTCATAAGTGCCAGGGAGTTTTCAAGCTGGGTCAGTCGGGCGTCAAGCTCGGCTTTTTCTTGTTTATAGGCGTCCTGGTCTATCTCCCCAAGAAGTAACCGCTCGTATAGCTCCCGCTTGCCGTCCATCAGAGCGTCGGCCTGGGCCGCGCAGTTGTCCCGCTGGGAGGTCAGGGCGCTCACGGCATCCGGGACACTTTCAAGCTCACCGGCCATGGCCTCCATCTGCGCTCTCAGGGTATCGAACACGGCGCTTTCCAGGTCATCGACCGGCATCCGAAGCCCGTGGCAGGAGAGGCCCGGTATCGACATGGAGTGGGAACAGTAATAATAGGCGTTCTTGTTGACGCTCCGGGTCATGGCGTGACCGCAGACCCCGCAGAACACCTTTCCACGGAGGGGGTATTCATGCCGCCTCTTGAAAGGGAGCTTGTATCGGGTGATGGCCTCCTGGGCCTTCTGGAAGGTGTCCTTATCCACGATGGGAGTGTGGAAGTCGGGGATGGTGAACCACTTGTCCCGGTCCCGCATCCGGCTGGATTTCCCGCCCACCTCCGTGACTCTCCGCTTGCCTATGACGTAGGTGCCGGTGTACCGCTCGTCCTCCAATATCCCCAGGACGGTGGACCTGCACCAGACCCCGTGAGTCCGGGAGACATCATGGTGTACCTGTCCCTTGGCGGCCTTGTATTCGCCGGGGGTGGGGATGCCACTTTCATAGAGTTTCCGCAGTATCTCGGAGACGGAGACGCCGGAGGCGGCGAGGCGGAATATCTCCTTCACCACACCGGCGGTGTCCGGGTCCGGCTCCATGCGCCCGTCGCCGCCCTTCCTGTACCCGTAGGGACAAATCGTGCTTTGGTATTCGCCTCGTTGCATCTTGGCGTATTTGGCGCTCCGGGTCTTTACGGACAGGTCCCGGCTGTAAGCCTCGTTTATCATGTGCTTCATCACCACGTCTATCCCGCCAGTGTCCCAGCGGAGGCGGTCACTGTCAAAGTCATCACTGACGGAGATAAACCGGGTGTGGTAGAGGGGAAATACCCTCTCCATGAAGTACCCCGTCTCGATGCAATTCCGGCCCAGGCGGGAGAAGTCCTTGACGATGATGCAGCTTATTTCGTTGGCCCGCACACGGTCAATGAGGGCCTGTATCTGAGGCCGCTCAAAGTTGGCCCCGCTGTACCCGTTGTCCACGAACTCCAGGATTTCCGCTCCGTCAGCCTCCGGGAGCGAGTCGGCGTACTCGTGGAGGATACGGCGCTGTGTCTCGATGCTCAGGCTCTCGTACTTGTAGTCCTCCACGGACAGTCTGATGTAGAGAGCAATCACATATTCGCGCACCGTTCCAACGCCTCCTTGTAGTGTTCATAGTCGGTGACAAAGGTATAGGTGACGGTGATTTGTTTGTCGTGGGACACCTCCACACGCTCAATGAGCCGGTGGATAAGCTCCGAGGTCAAGCGCCGGTTTTTGCGTATCTCTCGCGCGTCACGGGCAAGGCTCATCATCTTCTCGGACTTCTCCTTCAAGACCTGAAGCTCGGAGGACACCGTTTCCAACTCGGCTGTCAGGGTGTCGGCCTTTTGGGCGTAGGTTTCCTTCAGCCGGAGATATTCCGTGGTGTCCAGGACGCCCTGGACGAGGTTCTCATAGAGACTACCAGAGAACATTTGCATTTTGTTGAGTTCCCGATTGAGGGAGGC
Organism: uncultured Oscillospiraceae bacterium; assembly: GCA_947630755.1. GTDB lineage: Bacteria > Bacillota > Clostridia > Oscillospirales > Oscillospiraceae > RUG626. The sequence goes on from CANRIU010000026.1 coordinate 22,523, forward strand.
CGCCCGCTCTTTGAGAGCGGCGATCCTCTCCGCGCTTTGCTGGTCATCGGCGAGGGAGAGCTTGTACTGTCCGAGAACGGTGTCCATCGTCTCCACCAGAACGGTCATCAGGGAGGCGAGAAGGTCGTCCTCATAAATGAACACGCCGGAGCATCCGCCTTCTGCTACACGGGAATTGGTGAGACAGTAGTAGATGTATTTATCTGCGGTTTTCTTGCGGCGGCAACGCTGGCGGTGGAGGGGCCTGCCGCAGTCGGCGCAGAACACGACGCCCTTCAACGGATTGTCCGAATAGGCGTCAACGGGCTTTTTGGCGTGTTCCCGCGCCGTGGCTTCAAGCATCCCCTGGACCTTATCGAAAAGCTCCCGGCTGACGATGGCCTCATGGGTGCCGGGAACAACGGTCCATTCCTCCGCTGGGGCCGGGACCTGCCGGTGGTCGATGGTCTTTGTGTACCCCTGGACCATATCCCCGGTATAGACCCCGGAGCGGAGTATCTTCCCCACGGTCCTGGTCTGCCATTGGCCGCAACCGATGAGGGCCTCATGGGTCAGCTCCCCAATATCCCGCTTGTAATGGCTGGGGGCCTGATGCCCGGCCTCGTTCAGCCTGCGGACGATGGCGTTCAGCCCCGCGCCCTCGCTGGCCCACTGGAATATCTGCCGGACCACGGGGGCGGCCACGGGGTCAACGACGAGCCGGTGACAGTCCTCCGGGTCCTTCATATATCCGTAGGGGGCACGGCCCCCTACATACTTCCCGTCCCGCATCGCCTGACGCTGCTGGGCCTTGACCTTCCGGCTGATGTCCAGTGCGTAAGCCTCGTTTACCATGTTCCGCAGGGGGAGGAAAATGTTGGCGCTGCTTTTTGTGTCGGAGGTGTCAAATTGGTCTGTCAAAGCGATAAACCGAACATTCCACTCCCGGAAGTACCGCTCGATGTAATAGCCGGTGTCGATGGTGTTCCGGCCCAGGCGGGACAGGTCCTTGACAATGACGCAGTTGACGTGACCGGCCTCAATGTCCGACAGCATCCTTTGGAAAGCGGGACGGTCAAAGGTCGTACCCTTTTGGCCGTTGTCGATATAAACATCATAGGCTGTGATCTCCGGGTTTTGCTCAATGAAGTTTTCGATGAGCATACGCTGGCCCTCAATGGAGATACTGCCGGTGTATTTATCCTCCACGGAGAGGCGGATATATACGGCGGCGCGGATGGACTGGTCCTCAACAGGGGGTGTGACCTCCACAGGGTTTTTTCTGCTCTTTCTCGCCATGGTCAGCCTGCCTTTCTTGACTGTGCGGAGGCCAGAAGCTCCATAAGCTCCCGGTACTCATCGTCAAAGTTGTATTTGATTTCAAGCTCCTTCTTGCTCACAACGCGGATGCTGTGAATGAGCTGGACAACGGCGGAGCGGGTCAGCTCCTCCATGCCCTCAAATTGCAGAAACCGCTCCATCCACACGCTTTGGCCCTCCAGCCCCGCCATAGCGTCCTCCGCTTTGACCCGGAGTTCGGCGATGCTGGCCTGGAGCTGTTCTGCGCGGCGAGTGTACATCTGCTTGTGGTGGGTGTACTCCTGCTTGGTGAGATTACCGCTGATGAGGTTTTCGTAGAGCCGGGATCTAAATTCCATCGTCTTTTCAAGCTGGCGCTCGTTGTCCTGGATTTGGGCGGCGTATCTCATCGCCTTCTCCTGGCAGATACGCACAAGCTCCGTTCCGGCCATCATCTCACTGAGGGTGGCGATGTTCCCGATGTACCCCCGGACAAGATCGCTGACACAGCGGATGAGTTCGCTCTCTTTCACCGTCACGGGGCTGTGACAGCCTTTCTTCTTCCCGGTGGGACAGTGGTAATAGTGGTAGACCCTATCCCCGGAGCGGTTCGTCTTTCTCACCATGCGCCCACCGCAGCACCCGCAGATGAGGACGCCGGAGAAAAGATAGACCTTATCCTCCTTGGGGGACGTGCGGGTATCCTGGCCCCGGAGCTGCTGCACCAGCCGGAAGTCGAGCTGTGACACCAGGGCTTCATGGGCGTCCTCCACCCGTATCCATTGGGAGGCGGGGATAGCCTCAACGACCTTGTTCTTGTAGTCTGGCGTTCCCCGCCGCCCCTGGACGAGAGTGCCGGTGTATGTCTCATCCTGCAAAATGCGGATGACCGTGGTGGCGGACCATTTACAGTCGGCCCGGTCCGCGTAGCCGTTCTTCCCGTAGGGAAGTCCGTTGTTTTTCTTGTAGGCCAGCGGAGAGAGGACGCAAAGCCTGTTCAGCTCTGCGGCTATCCTGGCGGCGCTCCGCCCCTCCAGGCGCATCCGAAAAATGGCCTTCACGATATTGGAGGCGTAGGGGTCGGGGACGAGCCTGTTTTTGTCCTCCTCGGATTTAAGATAACCGTACACGGGGAAGGCCCCCGTGAAGTCTCCGCTCCGGCGCTTCACGTCCAGGGCGCTCCGGGTCTTGATGGAGATGTCCCGGCAGTAAGCCTCGTTTATGACGTTCTTCATGGTGACGGTCAGCTCGTTGTTGCCATTGTCATCCTCAACGGCGGTGTCCACTCCGTCGTTGATGGAAATGAAGCGGACGCCGTAGGTGGGGAAGATACGCCGGAGATAGCGGCCCGTCTCGATGTATTCACGCCCCAGGCGTGAGAGGTCCTTGACGATGACGCAGTTGATTTTTCCGTCAGACACATCCCGCATCATCTCCGCGAAGGCGGGACGGTCAAAAGCTGACGTTAGATAACGATACTTTTGAAAACACCAGAAAATCAAGGTTTTTCGAGCGATGGACAAGCAGGGTATTGTACTAAAAACTGAATACGACGCAAAAGCGGCGTTTCCCACTCCCTACACAGGGAGAACAGGAACGCCGCTTTTTTCATGCCCTTGTTACGCAGTAGGGGCA
>CANRIU010000027.1 GCA_947630755.1 uncultured Oscillospiraceae bacterium
CAAGGCCGCGTAATTCGTCAATATTCTACGATAGGTGGTTTATTTTCATGTCTGTTGGGGCGGGAACGGTCCAGGGATAGCCCGTCGGCGGCGGTATTTTTTATTTTGACCCCTGGCTCTCAAGCCACCTCACCGCGCAGTGGGTGATGAGTGCCGCGCCAACGGGGAGCACGTCCTCGTTGAACATGACCTTGGGGTTGTGGGCAGGCGCGTCGCCCCGGGAGTCGGAGAAGCCGGAGGCGAGGTAGATAAACGCCGTGGGTATCCGCTCCGCCACCAGCGCGAAGTCCTCCGAGGCGCTGGAGGCTATGCCCTGGTAGAAGCTGAGCCCCGGCACCGGGACCTCCTTTATATAGCCCACCATCTCCCTCACAAGGGTCCCGTCGCACACCAGGGGCGGGACGCCTCTGGGTATCTCCACAACGGCGCTGCCGCCGTAGGCCGCGGCTATGCCCTCGGTGAGCTCCCTTATCCTCCGGAGGAGCTTGTCCCTGGCCTCCCGGTCGTTTGTCCGTATGGTGCCCTCCAGAACGGCGGTGTCGGGGATGATGTTCGCCGTCGCTCCTGACTCAAAGTGCCCCACGGTGAGAAGGGTGGACTTCTGGGGGTCGGACTCCCGGGCGATGAGCTCCTGAAGGCCCAGGTGTACATGGACGCCGATGTTTATGGGGTCCACCGCGGTGTGGGGGTATGCCCCGTGTCCGCCCCGGCCCTTTATGGTTATCTTGAATATGTCCGTGGAGAACATCATGGTGGACTGGTCATTGTACATCACAAGCCCCACCGGGAGCTTCCCCGGACCCGTGTGGAAGGCCAGGGCCGCGTCTGGGGCGGGGTTTTCAAGTATGCCGTTTTCTATCATGTTGCGGCTGCCCTCAAAGGTCTCCTCCCCGGGCTGGAACATGAATCTCACTGTCCCGTGGAGCTCCCCCTCCCGCTCCTTGAGCATCCTTGCGGCGGTGAGGAGCATTGCGGCGTGGCAGTCATGCCCGCAGGCGTGATTCTCCGTCCCGGTGGGGCAGGCAAACTCAAGGCCCGACTCCTCCGGCATGGGCAGAGCGTCCATATCGGCCCGCAGGAGCAGGACAGGCGTCCCGAATCCCAGGGTCGCCGTGACGCCCTCCCCCAGGGGCCTTGGATCCAGACCGTACTCCCGGAGCTTTCCGGTGACGAACTCCACCGCCTTCGGCATGTGGACGCCGCACTCCGCGTTTTTGTGGAAAAAGCGCCGATTCTCCACGGTATCCTCCCGGAGCTCCAGCGCGCGTTCAAATTCATTCATGGAAATCCCTCCTTTTTCAAGATTATACACCATAATTCGTTGACTTGAAAGGGTATATGGTGTAAAATTTTTATAAATTTGATTCAAGTCTGAGGCCGAAAATGGAAATTATTGAAATCACCGACATATCCGCCCCGGAGCTGGAGGTCTACTCCCGGCTCACCGAGGCGCAGCTTCGCAATTTAAAGGAGCCCGAGAAGGGCATCCTCATCGCCGAGAGCCCCAAGGTCATTGGCACGGCCCTTAACGCGGGGCTCAGGCCCCTCTCGCTTTTAATGGAGCGCCGGCACATCGCCGGGGACGGCGCCACGATAATCGCCCGCTGCCCGGGTGTGCCCGTCTACACCGGGGAGCGGGAGGTCCTCCGGGCCCTCACGGGCTACACCCTGACCCGGGGGGTGCTGTGCGCCATGCGCCGCCCGGCCCTTCCCCGCCCCGGGGAGCTTTTGGCGGACGCCCGGCGGGCCGCGGTGCTGGACGGTGTGGTGGACGCCACAAACATCGGCGCGATTTTCCGCTCCGCCGCAGCTCTGGGACTGGACGCCGTGCTCCTCAGTCCCACCTGCTGCGACCCCTTCAACCGCCGGGCGGTGCGGGTGAGCATGGGCACTGTATTCCAGATCCCCTGGGGGTATTTTGAAGGCTGGCCCCAGGGTGGGATGGAGCTTTTGCGCGGCCGGGGCTTTAAGACCGCCGCCCTCGCCCTCACAGACCGCTCACTTCCCATCGACCACCCGGCCCCGGCCTCCGAGCCGCGCCTCGCCCTGGTCCTCGGCACCGAGGGGGACGGCCTTCCGGAGTCCACCGTGGCGATGTGCGACTACACACTGCGCATACCCATGTCCCGGGGGGTGGACTCCCTGAACGTGTCCAACGCCGCGGCGGTGGCATTCTGGGTGCTCGGGCGGAAAAAATGATTTTTTGCGGAATGATGCCCTTTTGATGCACTTTTCTGCTACACTGTGTAAAGAGGTGATACAATGGACGATTATAAGGAGGAGCTTCGCCGTCAGTCGGAGCGCGAGGAGATACGCTACCGCCGGGAGCTGGCGATAAGGCGGCGGAAGGCCCGCACAAGGCGTACCATATTTCTCGCGGCGCTGGTTTTCATCCTCATCGCCGCCGCGGCGGCAATAATTATCGTGTCTGCACGCCGGACCTCTCCCGGCGAGCCCGATGCCCCTGACTCCCCGGAGGAGCCGGAGGCCGGCAACAACCCGGACACCATAGCCGTCCCCGACTGGGTGACGGTGGACCTTCTGCCCGTGAACGAGTACTCCCGCCCCGGCACCGCCCTGGAGCAGGTGAACGGCGTGGTGGTCCACTATGTGGGCAACCCCAACACCACCGCAAAGCAGAACAGAAACTACTTTGCAAACCTCGCCCAAACCCATGAGACCTCCGCCAGCAGCCATTTTTTGATTGGCCTTGACGGGGAGGTGATACAGTGCGTGCCCCTTAACGAGTGGTCCTACTGCTCCAACAGCCGCAACGCGGACACCATCGCCATCGAGTGCTGCCACCCGGACGAGTCCGGGGAATTCACGAAGGAGACCTACGACTCCCTTATAAAGCTTCTAAAATGGCTTTGCGACACCTACTCCCTTGACCGGGAGGATATTATCCGCCACTACGACGTGACGGGAAAAATCTGCCCCAAGTGGTATGTCGACCACCCGGAGGACTGGGAGGCGCTCCTTGACGACGTGGGCGCGCCCTCAAATCCCGACAAGGCCGACGGCGCTGATACGGTCGAGGACGAGGATAAAGACGAGGGCGACAGGTCCGGAGGCTTCCTCTCCGGCCTTCTCGACGGTCTTAAGTAAATACGGCAGAATAACTACTCCGGGGGGAGGACCGATGGTCCTCCCCCATGCTTTTGTCAAAGAGCTCAAAGGGATTTTAAAGTCGGCTCCCCCTTTTTGACCGCGCCGCGCGGCGATTCAAAATGCTTGATTATTTTATCACCGGATGGTATTATTTAACCATGAGATAATGGGGGTAATTTTATGCTTTACTTTGAAAACGATTACTCCGAGGGCGCCGCGCCGGAGGTCATGGGCAGGCTTTTGGAGACGAATCCTGTAAGCCAGCCGGGCTACGGGGAGGACGAGTACACCCTCCGGGCCGTCTCGCTCATACGAAAGGCCCTCGGCGCGCCGGAGGCGGACATATTTTTCATCTCCGGCGGCACCCAGACAAACGCCCTGGCCATAGGCGGGCTTCTGCGCCCCTGGGAGGGCGTTGTCGCCGCCGGGACGGGGCACATAAACGTCCACGAGGCCGGGGCGGTGGAGTTTACCGGGCACAAGGTCATGACCATCCCCGGAGTGGACGGGAAGCTGGACCCAGAGGCACTGAGACGGTATCTCGCAGCCTTCCACCGGGACCCCAACCGCGAGCACATGGTCTACCCCGGCATGGTCTACATATCCCACCCCACGGAGTACGGCACTCTCTACACCTCCGGGGAGCTTCGGGAGCTGGCGGAAATATGCCGTCTTTACTCCATACCCCTCTACATGGACGGGGCGCGGCTTGCCTACGCCCTGGGCGCCGGGCCCGGACCGGGGCTTTCGGAGATTGCGGAGCTTTGCGACGTATTTTACATCGGCGGCACAAAGTGCGGCGCTCTTTGCGGGGAGGCACTGGTTTTCCCAAAAGGCGCGCCGGAGCACTTTTTGACCGTGGTAAAGCAGCGGGGTGCCCTTCTGGCGAAGGGTCGGCTCTGCGGGGCGCAGTTCGAGGCGCTTTTTGAGGACGGCCTCTACGAGCGGCTGGGCCGCAGGACGGTGGAGCTCGCCATGCGCCTGAAGGACGGCCTTTTGAGCCGAGGTATCGAGCTTTTTGTGGACTCCCCCACGAATCAGCAGTTCATAGTTGCGGACGAAAAGCTTCTTCGCGCCCTGGACGCCGCCGTGCGGTACTCCTACTGGGAACCCGTCGGGGAGGGCCGCCACGCCATACGTCTGGCGGTGAGCTGGGCCACGCCGGAGAGCAGCCTTGACGAGCTGTTTGCGGTCATTGACGCCGCACTTTCGGAAAAAGCTTAAGCATCAGGAGGAATATAAAGATGAGATCATGCTGTTTTTGCGTTTCCCCCGCCGCTTCGGAAGATGAGGTGCGGTGATGGGACCTTCCTGTGATATTTGCGGCGGCGAGCTGATGATCGACGCCGGAGGAAAAAGCGCCACCTGTCAGGTCTGCGGCACGAAGCACACCATAGAGCGGGTGCGGGAGAAGATGGGCTTTCAAAATCCCCCGGCGCCCCAGGTCCCCGAGCCGCCAAAGCCTGCTCCCCAGCCGCCAAAGCCTCAGGCCGAGGTGCAAAAGCCCGCTCCGAAGGCCCCCGCGGCTCAGGCCGGGGCGCAAATCCCCGCGGCCCCTCCCGCCCCAAAGGACCCCGTCTCCGCCAAAGGCCCGGAGGACAGGCCGGGAAACGTCCTTTTTGAAATGACCGTAAAATTCGCCCTCTCCATGTCCTTCGGGGAGTGCTGCGTCACTGGCCGGGTGGAGTCCGGCCTTGCCCGGGTCGGCGAGAGGTATCTTCTCCGGGTGCGTCAGGGCTTCTGGGTCGGCGCTGCGATCCGCTCCATAAGCCGCGACGGTGACGAGCTCCGGAGCGCCGGGGCCGGGACCGAGGCGGTGATTCAATTCTCCCCCTCCTCCAAGGGTGTGGGGCTCACAAAGCACATCGAAAAGTCCGGCTCCTTTGCCGCCTTCCCGGCGGACTTCTCCGTGGGCGGAAAGCAGATAACCCTGCGGTCCCTCTACGGCGTCTCCGGTCTCGGGGCGGTGGCCTCCTGCTGCGCGGACGACGTTTTTGCCTCCCTTCGTGACGGTCCATACCGCCTCACCTCCCCCTGCGGGGCCGTCGAAAAGGCCGCCCTTCTCACTCCCGCCTCCCTCCCCGACCACGCCGTGCAGGGCACACTTATCGTCATGTGTCCCGACGCCGCGCTGCTGCCCGGCTCCGGCCTTGAGCCAGCCCCTGATGAGGAATTTGCCCCGCCGGAGGGCTTTCAGATGGCTGTCACCTCCGCCGGAGTGCCCGGCGTGTGCGCCCAGGGCGTCGTGGTGAGCGGCACCGTTCGCTCCGGAGATACGCTCAACTTCACCGACGCCTCCGGGGCGAAGGCGCAGGCCCGGGCATCGGAGATCACAACTCTCTCCAACCAGCCCCTTGTAAAGCCCGTCCGGGGTGAGTGGCTGAAGCTGCGCCTCACCGGAGTAAAGTCCTCTCAGCTTCCCGTGGGCGGCGTGCTCTCCGCCGTGATTGAAAGCCCCGCCCCCGGCGTTCCGGCCAGTCCCGGCGCCGATGCCGCCTCCAGCTGTTTTGAGCTGGAGGTGGAGAAGAGCAAAAAGCTCTCCCCCAGCTCCTGCACGCTGAGCGTCCGGATCCTGTCCGGCACGCTCCGGGAAAAGGGGCACTACCTCATAGGTCCCAAAGGCAAATCCCTCACGGCCTTCACTCTCAGTGATATATTCTCCAACGGCTCCCCTTGGACCTCGGTGGGACCGGGGACGAGGGCGAGCCTCACCTTCACTAACCCCGTCCAGTCGGTGTCCGACCTCATGGGCGCTGACCGCATCTGGGGCATGGGCGCGGAGCTGGCCTTCACCGACCGGGACACCGGGGCACCGGCGCTCAGAATAAACGCCGATATGATGAGCTTTCTCCCCGGCTGGGGCGTCAGGCTCTCCGGCCTTGTCGTATCCGGCATCCCCCGGGCGATGACCTGCTGGCAGGTGCCACTGCCCCGGGGAAAGAGCAGGCTCATAACCATATACTCCGCCTTCTCCGGCGAGCAGGACCGCCTGCCCCGGGAGGGGAAGCGGTGCACTCTCCTTATCGAGGGGGCGGAGGACGAGGACCTCGCCTGCGCGCCCATTGTGTCCGTCCCCGGCGCTGCCCGCGTCCAAAAGGACCCGGGTGTGCGCCTCTATGTTGGCGAGCTCACGGGCATAACCCAGAGCTTCTCCGCCACAGTCCTCTCCGGCGAGCCAAAGGTGGGCACCCACATCCCTGTCAAGGACGCCGTAACCGGGAACACGGTGGACGCGGTGATAAGGTACCTTTTTAACCCCGGACACCAAAACGCCCCCTCGCGCCCCGGGGATTACGTTTTACTGACCCTCTCCGGCATAAGAAAGAGCCGCCTCAAGCCCTTTTCCTTCATCCCCTCCAAGCCCGGCCCCACGGTAAAGCCCTCCGTACCCGCCGCCGTCTCCGAGCCGCCGGAGAAGGAGCCGATAAATCCCGCGCCCGCAGCTCCGAAGCCCCCGGTCCCGAAATCCGAGCCCGCTTCTCCGGAGCCCGCGCCAGAGGCCCCGAAGTCGGCAGCCGCAGATCCCCCGGCTCCGAAGCCGACAGACCCGAAGCCGGCAGCCGCAGATTCCTCGGCTCCGAAGCCGGTCCAAGAGGTTCTGGACGCCATATTTGAGCTCGTGGAGATCGGCCTCCCCCAGCTTCCTCAGATTTTCTCCATGCCCGCCGCCCCGGTGTTCACACCGCCGCCGGACCCGGCGCCCCAGCCCCCGGCAAACCCCGTCCGGGAGGCCCTTGACGCCGCGGGCAGGCTCATCTCGGCCAGCGACACCCAATCTGCCAAAAGCGATGCCGCGAAGCTGGAGGCCCTGTACCCACAGCTCGCCGCCAGCGCCTCCTCCGGCGGAGCGCCGGAGGCCGGAGCTGCCGCCATCTGTGCCCACGCTCTCGCGGTATATTACGCGGATATTGATTTTGACAGGCCCTCCCTTGACCGCTGGTCAAAGGCCGGACTCTCCCACCTGCGGTCCCTGACTGGGGCCGCCCTCGACCCGCAGGAGCGCTCGTCCTACAAGGGCATGAAGCAGACACTGACTGAGCACCAGGGGTATGTGGCATTTCTGGAAAAGCGCTACTCCGACTGCATCCAGACGCTGAAGACCTGCGCCATGACCCCCCAGGTCCTGGGTATGTCCGCCATATCCTTCACACGCCTCGCCATCGATGGAGACAACGGTCAGCCCGCCCTTGTGGCGATGAACCTCTTCCGGAACATGGACAGGGCCATCACCCGCCCGGCAAAGCCCGGGACGTATGTGGAGGACGTCTACCGTAACGCATACACCTTCTACGCCATGCTTCTGGCCTACGGCGGGTCCACCTTCCCGGGCTTCGGCCTCACCGACGACCTGCCCGGGGCAGTCGCCGCCCTGAAGCGCGGCATCTCATTTGTAAAAGACGAGGTGTACATCAAGTGGCTCCGGGAGGCCATCGACAAGTACACCAGCGAAATGGGAGGATAAAATGGACATTGAGTTTTACGCCCACCCAAGTATCACAACGCCCGCCTACCGCGTCTGCACTCTGTCCCCCTCCGGGCAGGTCAGCAGCTCCGGCAGCTGGGAGGCGCCCAGGTGCCTCGGGCATATGGGCCCCGCCGGGCGGGTCTATCTCCACGAAACAGACGAGCGCCCGGAGCTGTGCCTCGGGCACGTCTCCCCCTCCGGGAGGCTCTACCTCCATCCCCGCTCCGACGGCACTCAGGGCATAAGCTCCTCCGGGGAGATAGTCCGGGGCGGCGAGGACACCGGGGAGTGCATAGGCCACGTCTCCGCCTCCGGCAGCGTGTATCTCGACCCGGAGAGGGAGGACCCCTGCTTCTTCTGCCTCCGCCCCGGCTCAACCTGCTCCCCACAGCTTGCCGGGGCCGCGGCGCTGCTCTACGCCCTCCGCAGTAAAAGCACAAAGGACGGTGAGGGCCCCCTGCTCAAAACCGCCGCCCCGGCTGATGTCCGGGACGGCATGGGCATATACTCCTGCCCTGAATGCGGCGTCTCCCTGCGCGCTCCAGCGGGAGAGCGCCAGTACAGGCTCACCTGCCCGAAATGCGGCGCTCAGTTCCTCACTCCCGCCCCGGAGGGCGGCATATCCTCCCCCGGCTCCTCTGACTCCGGCTTTAAGTTTGCCCGGGATGTGATGGCCCTTATGGACACCTATTTCAAGGCCCCCTCCCGGGATGAGCAGGACAGCGCCGCCGACAGGCTGGAGGAGATCTTCCCCATGGTGCTCCTCCACCATGAGGCCTTCGCCGGGAAGGAGTCCAGCGTATGCGGAGTTGACGGCATGTGCGCCTATGTCCTTGCGGACTACCGGGCAAACCGCTACTACAACCTTGAGAAGCTCAAAAAATACGCCGAGACGGGCGCAGCCTTTTTGACGGAGTACACCGACAGGTGCGGCCCCGCCTTTGACGAGACCACCCGCAAGACGGTGAAGAGCGCCCTGGAGCAGCTCCGGGAGCTTCTCGCCTACGCAGCCCTTGACGAGGAGCGCTTTGAGGACGTCCCCGGGTATATGCTCAAAAACCCCGTGACCATAACCTCCCTCGGCATGACGGGCACGGCGCTTTCATGCCTTGCGGATATGCGCAACGACCCCCAGATGGCCCGCACGGCCCTTGGGATACTGGAGAAATTCGACAGCGCCGTGACCTCCCCCGCCGTCCCCGGCTCCTACGCCGAGGACGTCTACCGAAGGGCCTACACCTTCTACGCACTGATGCTCTCCACCAACGCCACCCGCTACCCCGGCGCGGGCTTCTCCCCGGACAACGTCGGTGCCGTCCGCGTCCTCCAGAAGGCCCTGACAGTGGTGAGCGACGAGCAGTTCGTCGAGTGGCTCACCGAGGACCTCAACAAGTACCGCGCAAGGCTTTAATCCCCGCCGCGCAAAAGCCGCCCCCGCGCGCAGCTCAATATGGGTATATAAAATTTCCCCATCGGCAATTACACCGATGGGGAGATACAGCCTGTAAAAGTCTCAAATTCAATATTTTTTCCGGCGACATGTGCGTCGGAAAAAATCCCTTATGCCGCCCGAGTGTGCGGCCCTCCGGGCCGTGCGCGCGGGGCGGCGGCAGGGGAATTTCGCGTGAATTTCGCAAAATTCACGCGGGATCCCCCGCACGTCCCCCTTGGCGGAAAAGCCCGAAGGGCTTTTTCGCCAGTCTGAATTTCCCCATCGGCGTAATGGCCGATGGGGAAACAACTACACATTAAATTATATCAGTGCTTTAGCATCTTCCTTTTTCCATCCGTCCTCCGACCAAAATAGCGGAAAAAATAGCGGCGAAAAGCAAAAACGTGAGCCAAATCGGACTTAGCACCCACCACCAGGACCATGAAATCGATCCCTTTACTTTCAGTGCAGCAAAAATCAGCGTCAAAGCAACTACAGGGTCCATTCCTGGCCATTTAGCTCTCTTCTCCATATGCAAAGCACCTCCAAATCACGGATCCCTTCATCAACATAATACTACATCAAGCTATAAAGTCAAGAAAAAGTGTTAACACGACCGGCTACTTGATAGCCATTCTCTTATACCACTTGACAAAGTGCCCCGGTGCGGGTAAAATGTAGTGAAAAATCAAAGCTTTACAGGAGTTTTTAATATGGCAAAGGATAAGAAAGTAGAACAGATAACCGATATGGACGTGGACTTCACCCAGTGGTTCACGGACGTGTGCACAAAGGCGGAGCTCATCGACTACTCCTCCATCAAGGGCATGTACATCATGCGGCCCTACGGCTACGCCATCTGGGAGAACATCCAGCACATTCTGGATGTGGAGTTCAAAAAGCTGGGGCATGAGAACGTCTATCTCCCCATGCTCATCCCCGAGAGCCTTTTGCAGAAGGAGAAGGACCATGTGGAGGGCTTCGCGCCCGAGTGCGCCTGGGTCACCATGGGAGGCTCCGACAAGCTGGAGGAGCGCTACTGCATCCGCCCCACCTCTGAAACTCTCTTCTGCGAGCACTACAAAAACGTTATCCACTCCTGGCGTGACCTGCCCAAGCTCTACAACCAGTGGTGCAGCGTCCTTCGGTGGGAGAAGACCTCCCGTCCCTTCCTGCGGCACAGGGAGTTTCTCTGGCAGGAGGGCCACACCATGCACGCCACCGAGGAGGAGGCCCGGGCGGAGACTCAGCGGATGCTCAATGTCTACGCTGACTTCATGGAGAACGTCCTCGCCATGCCCGTTATCCGGGGCCGCAAGACCGACAAGGAGAAGTTCAACGGTGCGGAGGAGACCTACACCGTGGAGTGCATGATGCACGACCATAAGGCCCTTCAGGGCGGCACCAGCCACTACTTCGGCGACGGCTTCGCCAAGGCCTTTGACATCACCTACACGGGGCGCGATAACCAGCTCCACCACCCCTATCAGACCAGCTGGGGCGTGTCCACCCGGATGATAGGCGGCATAATCATGACCCACGGCGACAACTCCGGCCTGGTCCTGCCCCCCCAGATTGCACCCACTCAGGTCATGGTCGTCCCCGTGGCCATGCACAAGCCCGGCGTGCAGGAGGCTGCCCAGAAGCTCTGTGATGAGCTGCGGGACGCCGGGATCCGCGCCGGAATCGACCTTTCCGACCAGTCCATGGGCTGGAAGGCCGCACAGTATGAGATGAAGGGCGTCCCCGTGAGGCTGGAGCTCGGCCCCCGGGACATCGAGAACGGCGTCTGCGTGGCGGCAAAGCGCACCGGAGGCGAGAAGCTCACCCTGCCCCTTGAGGGCATCGCTCGGTCCGTCAAGGACCTGCTCTCCGACGTGCAGAAGGAGATGTACGCCAAGGCCCTCAGGAATCTTCAGGAGAACACCTTCGATGCCCACAGCGTGGAGGAGGTCCGGGACGGCTGCGCAAAGGGCGGCTTTGCCAGGATGATGTGGTGCGGCGACGAGGAGTGCGAGGTGAAGATGAAGGAGCAGGCCGGAGTCACCAGCCGCTGCATCCCCTTCGAGCAGCACCATATTGGCGACACCTGCCCCGTCTGCGGAAAGCCCGCGAAGCACATGGTCATCTGGGGCATAGCATATTGAGTTTTAAAATTCTCTCATAAAAGCTTTATCCCTCCCCATACGGGGAGGGATAACTTATTTTTAAATACAAAAAAATACAGTCCAATGAAAAAAGAGCGCGGAAATCAAAGGTCGGAGGTCCCCCGGCCTTTGATTTCCGCGCCCTGACCTTAAGCTATGGCGCTCAGCGGCGGCGCTTTGAGTTTCTCCTCTCCGTCTGGCGCATGGCGTCGGAGAGCTTGCCCTCGGAGTCCTTCATGAAGCGCTTGAGCTTGTCCTCGAAGTCGGAGTCCACCGGGGCGTCGGAGGCAGGCTGCTGGAAGGGCTCGGGCTGGCGGGGCTGGGACTGGCGGGGTGCCGGGCGCCCCGCGCTCTTGGGTCTGGGATTCTCAGGCCGAGGCTGTGCCTGCTTTATGGACAGGTTTATCCTGCCCTGCTCGTCGATGCTTATCACCTTCACCTGGACCTCCTGGCCCATGGTGAGAAAGTCGCCCACGTTGTTGACGAAGGTGTTGGCTATCTCCGAGATGTACACAAGGCCCGATTTCCCCGGGGCGAGCTGCACGAACGCGCCGAATTTGGTGATGCCGGTGACCTTACCTGTGAGAACCTGTCCCTTTTGTATGTCCATTTATTTCCCTCTCTATGCGGCGCATAGCCGCTTAAAATACACCTTTGCCGGGATCACTCGGGATAGTAAACCTCTCCGCCCTCCTCAAGGAGCCCCTGGTCCCGGGCGATGTCACGGATCACGTCCTCATCGTCGCTGTGGTTGATGGCGTAATCCATGTCGTCGTTCTCTGCGGCGATGAGCGCCTCCTGGCGCCTGAGCTCCGCCAGGTCTTCCTCCGCCCTGGCCTTTGAGTCGTTCAGACGCACCAGCGTCACCAGCGCGTAGAGAAACAGCACCGCTATAACTATCTTCGTAAGAATACCTGTGCGCTTGAGCCGCATTTTGCATTTCCTCCGTATGTACGCCTCTCCGGGCGGTCCGCCTGCTTTTGATTCTTATTGTAAACCATTTGAACGTAGAAGAAAAGGTTTTTTTAAAAAATTGTCGGATTTTTTTTAGAAATTTTTCCACCTTTTTCAGCGGCAGGGTCAAAATTCCGAAAATATCCCGCAGAAGGTACTCCAAAAATCTGCCAAATTCCACCACAAGTGGGCTTACGGTGACAAAGTACGCCGCCGCGCCCAGCACCGCCAGCACCTGCATGAATAATCTCTGCTCCCCGCCCCCGGCGGACAGTCCCAGGGAAAACAGCCCCAGGGCGCACAGCGCCCAGAAAAAAATGTCCGCCAGGGCCGTGACCACAGGCGATTTTATCCCCCGGCGGGGTATCCTGAGCAGATCATAGGCCGCCCCGGCGAATACCCCCAGCATGAGCGAGAGCCCCGCCTCCGCCGCCTGACCCGTTACAGAAATCTCCATCTCTCACCTGAAAAGCCGGGCGAAAAAGCCCTCCCGGTGGGGGGCCTCGTCCTCATACTCCAGCGCGTCCACCATTCCCGTGACCACCACGTCGCCGCTGTCAACGCTCAGCTTCTCCATATGCAGGTCCTCCCCCCGGACAGCCAGCGTCCCCCGGGTGGTGCCCATTATGATCTCCTGTTCGTTGAAGCTCTCCACCTCCGTCACCCCGGACACAAAAAGCCTGCCCCGGGACTCAAGGCTCAGACTGTGGCTCTGCTCGCCTGACGGTCTCCTGTCCTCCATGGTATATCCCTCCCGTACTATTCCGGCAAACCCGGTCACTCAATCTATATTTTCCCCCGGGCCCTGATATGACATGAAAAATCATCCGGTTTTTGCGATTTTGTCCACTAATTATGTCGATTGGGTTGACATTTTAAGTAAGAGGGTGTATATTTCTTTCGTAACTTTTTGTAACCATACTGTAACCTTTATCCGATCCATGGAGGAAAATATGAGATTATCGTCAGATCCCGACAGATCGGCGCGCAGAATACGCGCCCTGGGCGTGCTCATCGCCCTGGGTCTTGTTATGTCGTCCCTCGCGGCCTTCGCGGCGGCAAGCGCCGCGGAGCACGCCTCCCCAGCCCTCCCGCCGGAGGAGGAGCCCGCTGCAAGGCCCCTCGTGCTCCCGGAACCCCCCTGTACTGAGATCGTGGAGGAGGCTTACACCGAGGTGATCCCCTACATCACCGTGACGATATATGACGACACCATGTACTCCGACGAGTCCACGGTCCTCCGGGAGGGGCGGGACGGCGTCCGGACCGGGACGCTGGTCACCTCCTACATCGACGGCACGGCCTACTGCGCGTATACGAAGGATGTCACGGCGGTATGCGCCCCCGAGGCGGAAATTATCGTTGTCGGCTCCATTCCCGGCTCGAGGTACGACTCCCGGGGCTATTACATCTGGCCCACCACGGGGAAAATATCCTCCGGCTTTGGCGGGAGGAACGTCTCCGTGGGCTCCAGCAACCACAAGGGCCTTGACATCGCAAACAAGACGGGCACGGACGTCTGTGCCGCCGACAGCGGTACTGTCATATACGCCGGGTTCCTCGACGGCAGCGGTTACGGGAATGTCGTAAAGATCGAGCACGACAATGGGGACCTCACATATTACGCCCACTTGAGCCAGATCCTTGTCAGCGCCGGGGACCGGGTCTGCCAGGGGCAGCTCATCGCCAGGATGGGCGCCACCGGGAATGTCACGGGCCCGCACCTGCACTTTGAGCTGCGCCCCTCCGGCGGGAACCCGGTGGACCCGGCCTCCCACCTCACCGGAGAGCTTCAGCAGGGCTGACGCGCCGTTGATTTTAAGCTTGCATCCTCGGGCGCGGTGTGGTATCATCCTTATCACCACGCATTTTGGAGGTAAATATGACACAAAAGGAAATCGGCGAGCTTCGCCGTCACTTCAAACCCGACAGGGCGGCTGTTGAGCGCATCTACGGCTGCTATGTGAACACAAACCGGGAGATCGTCGCGTATATTGACGAGCCCGTAAGCCTCATGCCCGGCGGGGAGCAGGAGATGTACCTTGCCCTCCTCAAAAAATCTCTGTCCGGCGGCCTTGGCAGGAACCTCATCGACATAGTATTCTCCACAAGCCAGGTCGCCGACAGCGATGAGCACAGGCTGCTCATGGAGCTTCGCGGCTCAAGGCTCCGGAACGCCGACGCCCGGGAGGCCCTCTACCGCAGGATCATAGACAGCTTCGACCCGGAGACAAACTACGTCATTCTCCTGTGCTTTGACGCCTACGACGTGCCGAAGCGCGGCAGCGACGGCGGGGACGGTGACTCCGAAAACGTATTTAGTTACATTCTCTGCGCCGTGTGTCCCACGAAGGACATAAAGCAGGAGCTTCAGTTCTTCCCGGGCGACAATGAGTTTCACTCCACCGCCTCCGGGCAGGTCATCACCCCCACCAGCTTCGGCTTCCTCTTCCCCGCCTTTGACGGGAGGACCGTGAACATTTATAACGCGCTTTTTTACACCCGCGACGCCTCCGACTCCCACGCCGACGTGATAAGCGGTCTTTTCAACGTGGATCTGCCCATGTCCGCCGGGGAGCAGCGGGAGGCCTTCGAGGGCGCCCTCGGTCAGGCTCTGGGGGAGGAGTGCAGCTTTGAGGTGGTCCGGGCGGTAAATGAGCGGCTGGCGTCCCAGCTCTCCGAACACAGGGAGACAAAAGCCCCGGAGCCTCTGGTCCTCACCGCCAGTGATGTGGGCGATATGCTGACGGACCTCGGCGTCTCTCAGGGCGCTGTGGAGAGCTTTAAGTCCCTCTGCGGCGAGGCCCTGGGCGAGGGCGCCTCCATAATCCCCGGAAACGTCATAGACGAAAAGCGCCTTGTGGTCAAGGCCGACGAGCTCACCATCTCCTCCGCTCAGGAGGAGGGCTTCCGGCTGGAGACCCGGGTCATAGACGGCAAAAAGTACATTCTCGTCCCCGTGGGGGCAAGGGTGGAGATAAACGGCGTCGACGCGCTGGTGTGACCGCATCCGTGTGACCGTGTAGATGTGACCGCAGATAAAAAAGGGAACGGAATTTGATTCCGTTCCCTTTTTCCGTGCGCATCTATTGGCGGAAAAGCCCTGTGGGCTTTTCCGCCAGTATTAGTTTTGTCTATCAATAATTCTCCGCGTGGACCTCAAAGAAGCTTCTGGGGTGGTTGCAGGTGGGGCAGACATCGGGGGCCTTGGTGCCTATGACGATGTGACCGCAGTTGCGGCACTCCCATACCTTGACCTCGGACTTCTCAAAGACGCTGGCAGTCTCCACATTCTTCAAAAGGGCGCGGTAGCGCTCCTCGTGGTGGCGCTCGATCTCGGCGACGAGGCGGAAGCGGGCCGCCAGCTCCGGGAAGCCCTCCTCCTCGGCGGTGCGGGCGAAGCCCTCGTACATATCGGTCCACTCATAGTTCTCACCGTCGGCGGCGGCGGCGAGGTTCTCGGCGGTGGTGCCAATGCCCTGGAGCTCCTTGAGCCAGAGCTTCGCGTGCTCCTTCTCGTTGTCGGCGGTCTTGAGGAAAAGGGCGGAGATCTGCTCGTAGCCCTCCTTCTTTGCGACGCTGGCAAAATAGGTGTACTTGTTGCGGGCCTGGGACTCCCCGGCGAAGGCCACCTCCAGGTTCTTCTCGGTCTGTGTTCCGGCGTATTTGCTGCTCATTTTATTTCTCCTTCCTTCTCTTATCGAGAATCATTACTGTTTATATCTTAACATATGAATTATGTATTGTCAAGCGTATGCGCCGAATTAATCCTTTTCGGTATTCTTATCCCTGTCCCTGTACTTATCCACGTCCTTCTCCTCCTTTTTCCGCTCGATCTGACTTGTCACGGCGGCGACGCCGTCAACTATGGCGGCGACGATGAGGACGATGGCGGTGACTGTCCACAGGGTCTTTCTTGCCTTGAAGGGGCTTGCGAAAACTATGACGGCAACAATAATGCTCAGCACAGCGGCGATGGCGGAGGACTGCCAGAGACCGCGCTTGAGCCTTATCATGTCCACCGTCCACTGGAGCTTTACGACCCCCGTGAGAAGCGCCGCGATTCCGTAAAACACCGTCACAGGCATGAAGGAGTTCATTATCCAGTCCGCCCGGTAAATGAGGAAAAAGCCCACCGACAGCGCCACAAGTCCCTTTGTCAGGTCCTGAGTCAGCGCCGCGTCCTCCGGTTCTGTGCGGAAGTACCTTATACCCGCCAGCGCCCCCAGCACGCAGAAAAGTATTCCCGCGGCGGTGACCATGATTTTTGTGAAGCCCTCCGGGTTTACAAGCAGTATCACGCCCACGGCGGCCTCGCACGCGCATATTATGAGTTTCCCGCTGATGCGTCTGAATTTTTCCATAGGTCAAGTCTCCTCTCAAGAATGTATAGCGAAAGGGCGCCGCGCCCAACGGTAATAATTATATACCAATTCTCCGCCGATGGCAATAAGGGCCGCTTCTATTTTTTCACAATTAAAATTGACAAACCACAGGTCCCGTTGTATTATTGAAGTACCGAGTTAAGGCGGCGGGGATCAGCCCGCGCTGTCTCAAAAAATGGGGTAAAACATGATAAAACGGGAGGTTTTCATATGACAAAGGAGGAATTTTCCACCCTGTGCCAATCCCACAGGCTGACTCAGGTCGAGCCCACCAGGTTCGCGGGGGAAGAACGGGGCTACCCCATCGCCCTCACCTGGGCCGGAAAGAAGAGCATCTCCATGAGCATCCCCGCCTCGAAGGATGCCCAGAAGCTCTACTCCGGCGCCCTTAAGACCGAGCTTGCCGAACGCACGGGGAAGGCGCTCTCCGCCGCCTGGGGCGACGGTTATCTCACCATATACATCAACACGGTAAAAATCGCCGACCCATACTGTCAGGGCGTCACCGCGGCGCTGGACATTCTCCGGAACATCGGCCTTACCGTCCCTGACAGGTGCCAGGTCTGCGGCGGCTCCGGCTGCGACGCCGCCATCCCCCGGGGCGCAGCATACACCCCGGTGCACCGCTCCTGCCTTGTGAGCGCCGTCGCGGGAGCGAAAAGCAAGGCGGAGGACAGCCTGCGCAGCGGAAGCTACATAACGGGCATTATAGGCGCCGTCCTCGGTATGCTCGTCGGCATAATCCCCTCGACACTGACGATAATATTCGCCAACAAAATCTATGTGCTGCTCTTTGCCATAATCCCCTTTTGTATTTACAGCGGATATAACCTCCTCCGCGGGAAAAAGAACTACGCCGCCCTCGTGCTGTCCATTGTCCTCAGCATCGTCGGCGTTTACGCGCTCAACTACATATCCTTCATATACTCCTTCATGGACACCCTCGGCGAATACTACAGCCTGACCTTTAAGGAGACTCTCACCATACTCCCCGCCCTCATCGGCAGCGGCGAGCTCTTTGTGGAGATAACAAAGAGCAGTGACTTCATCTACTGCCTTATCTTTGTCGCCGCAGGGATATTCCTGACCTGGGGGCGTATCTCCCGCACCGCCGCCAGCGACATAAAGGGCATGGATAAGCTCTCCGCCTCCGCCATACCCTACGGCGCAAACATGGCCGACGACTATATCCCCGATATGTCCGATTACTCCCAGAACGGCGATTTTCATTAAATTTCACTCATTGACGTAATGTAAAATGGTGATATAATAGTATAAATCATTATAAAGCTGGGGGCCCTAAAATGGAAAACATTCCGGTTATCGGAGCTCTTTTCAAATCTGAAATCACTCTTGCGGTGGTGCTCTTCGCCATCGGGCTTTTGTTCCTGATAAAGGGCGGGGACTGGTTTGTGGAGGGGGCCACGGGCCTTGCCCGCCGCTTCCACCTGCCGGAGCTCCTTATTGGTGCAACGGTGGTGTCCATCGGCACCACTCTGCCGGAGGTCATGGTCTCCACCACCTCCGCCCTCAAGGGCATCGGCTCCATTGCCTACGGCAACGCCATAGGCTCCATAATCTGCAACACCTCCCTCATCGCCGCTATAACCATCGCCGTCACTCCAAGCAAGGTGGACAGGAAGTCTCTTGTCACTCCGGTGCTGTTTTTCTTCGGCGCGGCGATAATTTACGCCGGTATAGCCTACACCACCGGGTCCTTCACCCGCCCCGTCGGGATAGTGATGCTCGGCATATTCGTGGTCTACATGGTCGTCACCGTGGTGCAGATGAAAAACTCCCCCAGCGAACACGATGAGCAGGAGGATGAGAAGGAGCGCTCCCTCGGCATGAACATTCTTCTTCTCATTGTCGGCGCGGCCCTCATCGCCGTGGGCGCCAACCTCCTTGTGGACAACGGCACCATTATCGCGCGGAGCCTGGGCGTGCCTGAGACGGTCATTGCCCTCACCTTCGTCGCGCTGGGGACATCCCTCCCGGAGCTGGTGACAGCCATCACTTCCCTCATAAAGGGCCACGGGGCGCTCTCTTTGGGGAACGTCATCGGGTCAAATATCTTCAATCTCGTGCTCGTGTCCGGCGTCGCCGTGACACTGGCGCCCTTTGAGATACCCAACACCGCCCAGATCGCGGGTCACAACGCGAGCCTCGTGATGGAGATCCCGGTCATGTTCTTCGTCATGCTGTTTATGACCGTCCCGGCGCTTATACGCGGCAAGCTGTCCCGGTTCCAGGGCATTGTGCTTCTCGCCATTTACGCGGGCTTCTGCGCCGTGCAGTTCTCGCTCTGAATGCGCCGGAGCATTACCGTCAGCTTTTCGGGTCCGCCCCGCCAAGCCCCCGCGCCGCGGCGCGGGGGCGTAAATTTATCCGAGAGGTCGTGATCAGGCTTGCCGTCCGGATACCTTGTCCCCGGTGGATTCGGGGAGATTGAATACGTTGAAAAGCGCTCCCGGTTTATCGCCCGGGTCTGGCCCGCCGCCAATGAGGAGCAGGCGCTCGCGCGCCTGCGGGAGACCCGCGAGCGCCACTGGGACGCCTCCCACAACGTATACGCCTACATAATCACAAACGGCGGGATCATGCGCTACTCCGACGACGGGGAGCCCTCCGGTACCTCCGGGATGCCCGCGGGCATCGCCCGCATGACGCTTCTGGACATTGTGACGCTGGTGTGCTCCTACCCCCAGTATGAGCGGCTCCGTGCGGAGCTTCCCCGGTTCGGGGCAAATATCGAGGACACACAGTTCGGCGTGGATGTGGAGCTCACCCTCTCCATGACGCCGGAGAGCTTTGAGCGGCTGCTGCCCCGGGTGACGGAGCTCACCGCCGCGACGGCGCTGTGTGAGGTCACGGGGCAGGAGCTTCGCCCCGTTACGGTAGAGGAGGGACACAAATGAGATTTACCCTGCGGGCGGCGGCGCTTTTTACCGCCGTGACGATTTTGATCTCCTCCTGCGGCGCCGGAGACCCAGGTAAGGCATCTCTGGCGCTGACAGACTATACCGCCGAGGAGCTTGCCGCCGGGGTGATAGCGGGTCAGGAGGACCTTCCCCGGCTCTACGCCGTCCGGTTCTCCGACCCTGAGTTTGCGCCCTACAGTATGCTCTACCTCGGGGAGTATTCGGAGGAGTGCGTGGACGGTGTCATCTGCTACCCCTTCGGAGCGGAGGCCTCCGAGGTCGCGGTCTTTGAGCTTCAAACTCCCGAGAGCGCCCAGGGGGCGCTGGAGAGCCTGGAGGCATACCGCGACGAGCGCGCCGGGGCATTCTTCGGCTACGCGCCGGAGGAGTCGGAGCTCGCCCGGCAGGGCCGGACCGTCATTTGTGGGAGCTTTGCGGCGCTCTTCATCTGCTCAGATCCCGGCTCGGCGGAGGACGGCTTCCTCGCGGCCTTCGGGCCCGACGCGCCGGAGCCAATGGACCTTTCGGACTTCACCGTCTCCCTTGAGGAGGCCCGCCAGCCGGAGGATAAGGAGGATACGGACGCCTCAAACGAGCATGAGACGCCGGAGGAGCCCGATGAGCCTGAGTTTCCGGAGGAGCCGGAGGAACCTGAGGAGCCGGAGGAACCGACGCAGCCCGAGGAGCCCGAGGTCGACGAATACGACCACGACGGGGTGGTAAACGCCTTTAAGACGGGGGACACCTCGACGCTCTCCGAAAAAAATCTCGCGATTTACAACAGGATGTCTGAGATCCTTGACGAAATAATCACCGACGGGATGAGCGACCTTGACAAGGAGCTGGCGGTGAACGACTATATCGTGTTAAACGCCAACTACGACCCCGGTGCGCTTTCCAGCGGCCTCATGGGCGAGCCGGACCCGGACAACGCAAACCCCTACGGCCTTTTGATAAACGGCGTGGGAATATGCCTGGGCTACGCCGAATCCTTCCAGCTTTTCATGGACGTTTTGGACATCCAGTGCATCACCGTCAGGGGCTACGCCCGCGATTGGACCGAGGACCACGCCTGGAACATGGTGTGCCTTGACGGCAGGTGGTACTGCGTGGACGTGACCTGGAACGACGCCATCTACTCCCCGGAGGACCCCCTTGAAGCGCTGGAGCTTTATGGTCACATCTATTTCAACGTGACCAGCGACTATATGCGCAAAACAAACCACCAGTGGGACGCCGACGTCCCCGAGGCGGAGTGAGACAATTCAAAAACTTTTCAGTCGGTCCGAGCGCCCTTTTTGCTATTTCATCAGCTCATCGGAAAGGCGCATGATCTCCGGGGCGAGCTTCGCCCGGCGGCGCCGGACCATGTGGTTGTAAATTGGGTACGCCGCGATCACGCCGACGATGCCGACGACCCCGATGAGGACGCCGGTGATAAACAGCTTACCGCCCCACACCATGATGCAGCTCATCCCGATGCCTAAAATCAGGGCGCTGATGATCCCAACGGCCAGCGAGACGACGGTCGCACCCTTTGTGGCGCTTGCGTCCAGACGGCGAAGCCTCTCCATGGGCGTCTCGCTCTCTTCAGCAGGCGCGTACTTGTCCCGGATCCTGCGTATCTCCTCCTGTTCCTTCGCCGAATAGGTATATGTGAAGCCGTTCTCCTCCATAAGCTCGCTCCTCTCTAAAATTACTGCGGCGGGCTGTTTTTCTGCACGTCCTTAAGGGCCCTGCTCGCCCGCCAAATCATGTATAGCGCCATTACGATAACGATAGTGCAGACCCCGCCGCCCACGGCGGCGGTCATTGTCCTGCGAAATTCCGCGCTGTCGTCCCCGCCGAACTGCGTCAGCATGGCAGTAGTCAGCGACAGGATCGACACCAGCGCCGCCACAAGGTTTATTGCTTTGGCTGCGGACAGCACGGGGCTTTTGTGCCGCCGGGTCTTGACGATGTTGACGACGGCAACAATAACGGCGTAAAAGGAATATGCCGCCATGGCGTAAATGAGAAGCCCCGGGTACTCAAACCCCCGGTTTTGGCGGACCATGAATATCACAATGCCCGCAAGCGCCTGATTCATAAGCAGCAGCATTATCCCGCAAAGCCTGTATCGGCGAAGCTGGGATACCTCATCCCGGACATTTAACCGCCGCATAAGCAAAAAGCGCATCACCGCAAGCAGAATATAGTAGACCGAGAGGGAAATAAACCACATGGACCTGTACACGATGCCCGACACCAGCTTCATGGCGATGTACAAAAGGTTTATGAAAAACCCCTGATAGAGGGCGACACCAGCCCGAAAGTGCGTGTCGGTCATAAACCGCTCCCCCACCGCGGTGGAGCGGAATTTTTTCATCAGCGGATGTTTTGAGACGCCATCCCTTACCCTCTCCGCCGCAAGCTTCAAATACGGAAGCCCCGTTATCGTGACGATAAGGGCGTAGGCGGAGGCTGAATAGGAGGCGTACCGCAGCACCGGATTTTGAATATCGAATACCGCCACGGCGAGAACAAAGCCGTAGCCGAAGGCCGCCGTCAAAACAGTCCCGAGCGGCGGCAGGCAGAATATCTTTTTAAGGATTCTTTTGAATGTCTCCATCCGCCGCCCTCCTGATTTTTACGGTAAAGGCGCTCCCCTTTCCCACCTCGCTCTCCACGGAGATGTCGCCGCCGACAATATCGACCACGCGCCTCACCAGCGCAAGTCCCAAGCCGTTGCCCTGGGTGGCGTGGGAGGTGTCTCCCTGATAGAACTTTTCAAAGATGTGTTTACCGGTCTCCGGCGGGATGCCGCAGCCGGTGTCGGACACCTTGACCGTCACAAGAGCGCCCTCGGCTTTCATCGTCACCGACACCGTACCTCCCGGTTCCGTGAACTTCAAAGCGTTGGAAAAGAGGTTGTTCCAGACGAGGGAGAGAAGCTCATCGTCCGATTGAACGATAACCTCTTCCTCAATGTCCGTCTCAATGTCGATGTTCTTTTTCTCCCAGGTGCTCTCAAAGCTCAAAAGGCACTCCGCAAGCTGCTCGCCCAGATCGTACCGTTTCGCCGCGGGATAGATCTGCTGGTTTTCCAGTCGGTTCAGCTTTAAAATGTTCGTGATAAGGTCCGCAAGGCGGCGGGACTGCTCGGTTATGGCCCTGGCGTACTCAATGCGCTGCTCCCCGGTGATGTCCGGGCTCTGGAGCATGGTGCCGTAATTTTGCATGACGGCCAGGGGCGTTTTCAGCTCGTGGGACACATTGGCGATAAAATCCGTCCGCAATGTCTCGAGGCCCGAGAGCTCCTCCGCCATGCGGTTGAAGCAGTCGATGATGACATCGAACCCGGCATCGCTGTCGATGCTGTGGAAGGGTTCGATCCGTGCGGAGAAATCGCCCTGCATGAGCCTTTCGGCCCCGCGCACTATCCTCCGCACGGGGCGCTCCACCATGAATTTCCGGCGCACTCCGTCTATCACGGTGCACAGAAGGCTCAAAAAGACAATATTTACAAAGGTCGCCACGGCGGCAAGGCGTATACCCTCCTCGGTATATGTTATCTCCATGGACCTTGCCAGCGCGTTCAGAAAGAGCAGCATACAGCAGGTGATTACAAAGGACATGAGCAGGAAGAACACAGCATAGCTCCGCAGGGAAAAGAGAAACCGCCTTAATTTTGAGTCCGATCTCACAGTATCACCGCCTTATAGCCCAGACCGTGGACGGTCCTGAGCTCAAATTCCGTACATCTCTCAAACTTCCCCCGGAGCTTCGTCATGTAGACATCCACGGCCCTCGGCGCGGTGTCGGTGTCCGGGTCCCAGAACTCGTCCATAAGCTGGGTACGGGTGAAGGTCTTGCCGGGGTAGGACAGGAGCTTATAGAGGATATTGAACTCCCGTGTCGTCGTGGGGATCTCCTCCCCGTCATACTCCGCCGTGCGCTGGTCCATGTCCAGCCGGAGCTTGCCAATCTCAAGCCTGTGGGAGGCGGCTATCTTCGCCCGGCGCAGAAGGGCCCCTATCCGCAGAAAAAGCTCGTCCAAATCGATGGGCTTGACCATGTAGTCGTCAATGCCTATCCGGTATCCCCGCTGCTTTGAGGCAAAATCGTCCCGCGCCGTCATAAAGAGAATGGGGATGTCCTCGTTGAGGCTCCGCACGGTCCTGGCAAACTCGTAACCGTCGATACCGGGCATCATAATATCGGAGACAATGAGGTCAAAAGTGTTGGCATACATGGCATCGTAGGCTTCATTTGCGGAAAGGCACCCCACCGCCTTATAACCGCTGTTGTTCAAAAAAGAACAGACCGTGCGGTTCAAATCCCTGTCGTCCTCAACCACCAGAATTTTAAACATGGACAGGCCTCCCTGCGTTTTTCCTTATGATAACACACAAATGTTAAAGTTTTGTTTGCGTTTTAAGGTTTTGCCTGTGTTTTTTAAAAAATTTTGACCCGCACCAGCTTTATGCTCATGCGGGTCCATGTATTTTAATGTGCTCCGTAAGTCCTGGACGCCTCCTCCCTCGCCCTTTGCTCATCGTCGAGGCGCTCCTCCGCCTCCTCCACGCTCTCCCCCTCATGGGTGAGAAATTTGTCCACGAAGCCGTCCTCCACCTTTTTGAAGGCCCCGGTGACGCCGTCCTCTATCTTCTTGTATCCTCCGACGACGCCTTCCTCGATTCTCCTGTACCCGCCGACAACGGCGTCGGCGATTTTTTCGTTTGCCTTTCCGAGCTTTGACTTTGACATGATTATCACCTCCTGAATTATTTAAGTCCTTTGATTACAGGTATGAGGCACAACAGCAGGACGATTCCCACGATACCGACGACGATGCCCCAGACCATCATGTCCCACACCATGACCATGCACATCCCCACGCCCAGGACAACGGCGCCGAGGACGCCTAAAAGCGCCGTCCCGATGGTCTTTCCGTTTAAGACGACCATGGGCTTGCCGTCCATCTTCCGGCGAACAGGCACCATGGCAAGCAGAATCACAGCGCCGACAGCCCCCGCCGCAATGCCCTCCGTCAGCGCGTCCCACTCCGGGATAAGGGCCATGCACATACCCAGAGCAAACAGCAGCCCGCCGACGACGCTCATGATCAGGGTCACAAAGCTTTTCTTTTTCATCGAAATACACCTCCGTTTTTTAAGTGATTTCTCACTTGTTGGGCGTATTTTAAACCATGAATGTTTGAAATATTTTCACGTTCTGTTTGAGAAATATTAAAAAATGGATTTTACACAAGCAGAACAAAAAGAAAACACGAGGAATTTTCTCATTGGGGCTTGAAATTCCCTTCCCAATCTGTTATATTACTACTTGCGTCATGCAAACGCGCCCGTAGCTCAGCTGGATAGAGTGTCAGACTCCGACGTTTCCGGCGATTGTGTGAGCGATTGTGGGCAAACCCGTTGCGGCGCAAGG
>CANRIU010000028.1 GCA_947630755.1 uncultured Oscillospiraceae bacterium
AGATAAAACTGTATCTCGTTCTCACTGGACAGGGGGTGGATCATGTTGGCGATGGCGCCGATGCGGTTCACCGCGTAGAACATATACACGGCCTGGGGGCAGTTGGGAAGGGCGATGGTGACCTTGTCCCCCTCGCGCACGCCGATGGTGCGCAGGGCCTTGGCGCACTGGTTTATGTTTTCCAGCATACGGCTGTAGGTGGTCGACCTGCCCATGAAATCAAATGCCACATAATCCGGATATTTCTCCGCCACATCGGCCACCAGCTCGTAAAGTGAACCCTGAAAGTAGTCCAGATGTGACGGCATATCACCCAGGCTCTGAAGCCAGGGCGTTTTGACTTTTACATCTCCCATCAATAATCGACCTCCTCAGTCATGGGCTTCTCCAAAAGCTCCGGGTTCTGGAGAAGGTGCTTCAGCAGCTTTATGGATTTGGAATAGTAGTAACCGTCGCCAAGGCGCTCGTCAATGGTGAGGCCCAAATCAAGGGTCTGCCTCATCTCAAAGGTGCCGTCGGGGTTAAAAACGGGATTCATGCTCTTCTCGCCTATTATGCAAAAGAGCGAGCAGGTACCCCAGTTTGTCAGGTGGTGGTAGCCGGACTTGAGCTTAATGGAGCCCAGGTTTGAAATAATCACGGAGGCGTAATAGGGGTCCGTGGCTATAAGGACCTTCGGGCACCAGCCGTGGCGGTCAAGGAAGGTGACCATATGCACGGCCGTCTTTGAGACGAAGCGCGGGAGCTTTGTGAAAAACTCCATGGAGTCGGTGGAGCGGTCCTTCTTATCAGAGCGGCAGAACATGACCTGAGACTTTATGTACTCGTGAATGGTGTCGATGGTGTCGCCGTCCTTTGAGTGGACAAAGGCCAGCGCCTCCTCCCCCCGGTCGGAGAATTTTTTCTTGACGACAAAGGATGCCGAAACCTCATTGCGCTGGTACATGTTCTTGTTCTGAATAAATCTGTTGAGCTTCGGGCGGAGGGTGACGGTTTTTACCAGCGCCGCCAGAATAACATGGAACAGCGTGTAGGGGAACTCCTTCTCCCCGGCGTTTTTCTTCTCAAGGTATGCGTTGAGGGCGGTGAGATCGATACGCTCCGAAATATACGCCTCATTGTCGCATCGGTTGGGATAGAGAAGCGGAACAACGAAGTGCATCGCGTCAAGATCCCTGACCAAATATCCGTCCTTACGGTCGCCAAATCGGCGTTTTTTCTGCTGCATTTTGACAAGTCCTGCCTTCCCAAGGTAAATTCTGTCTTATTATGGTCATATAGTACCACTTCAAAGCACAAAAGTCAAGAAATAATTGTGATTATTAATACAAATTTCTCCATTTTTCTCCCTGAAAAAACCAGCAAACTCCGGTCCAGCTCTGGAAAAACCGGGAAGTTGTCAGCTGTTTACATCAGCGAGGTAAATCCTGAATAAAATTACAATTTTCTGCCTTTAGATTTTGTCTCAAAAGGCACAGTGAAACCATGTTTGAGCACAGCATCAGGAAAGAGAGGGCATCGGAGACGGAAATTACGGTTTTAAAGCCCGTGAGGGCCGGAGTGAGGGCCGTGATGGCGAAAACCGCCCTGTATGCTCCCTTCGCCCTCTCCCCCCATAGGAACTGGACGCAGCGCTCGCCATAGAGCGACCAGCCCAGGACGCTGGAGAAGGCGAACAGGGACATGCACACAGCCATAAAGAGCGCCGCCGCCCTGCCGCCGAAAACTGTCCCAAGGGCGGCGGCGCACACCTCCGCGCCCCCTGCCCCGCCGTTTAACGGTACGCCGGAGGTGAGGATCATGAGTGCGGTGACGGTGCAGACGACTATTGTATCGGCAAAGACCTCAAATATGCCCATCAGCGCCTGCTCACCTGGGCTGCGGGTCCCGGCGGAGGCGTGGGCTATCGGCGAGGAGCCGAGTCCGGCCTCGTTGGAAAAAAGCCCCCTTCTGAAGCCCCAGGAGACGGCGGAGACGGCGCTCCCGGCGCAGCCTCCCGCGGCGGCCCCCGGCGAGAGGGCGCAGGAGAGGATCTCCCGAAGGGCCGAGGGGAGCCGTTCGGCGTTGACGCCGATCACGCAAACCCCTCCCGCCACATACAAAAGCGCCATCACCGGGACGACCTTTGCCGCCGCCCTGCCCCGCCCCGCGGCGCCGTCACGGCAGGTGAGGAAAATAAGGACCGCCATCCCGGCGCAGAGGACAAGCGGCGGGACAGGCAAACCTCCGGCGGCGGTGAGGACGCTCCCCACCTGCATCATGTTTCCCATGCCCAGCGACGCCATTGCCCCGGCGGCGCAGAAAACGGCTGCCAGCGGGTAAAAGCGCCCGCCCAGGCCGTTTTTGATGTAGTACATCGGCCCGCCAACCAGCTCCCCGTCCCGGCGCTCACGATAGCGCACGGCGAGGAATATCTCCGCGTACTTTATCCCCATGCCGATAAAGGCCGAGACCCACATCCAGAACACCGCCCCCGGGCCGCCGAGAGACAGCGCCGCCGCGACGCCCGCGATATTCCCCGTGCCGATGGTACCCGCAAGCGCCGTGCAGACGGCCTCCAGCGCCGTGGTGCCCTCCCCGCCGCCGCGCTCCCCGAGCCTTCCGACGCTGCGCCTTATGGCGCGGCAGAAGAGGCGTATCTGGGGAAAGCGGCAGCCGGAGCTTATCCAAAGGCCCGCGGCGGTGAGGGCGGCGAGGGTCGGAGCGCCCCACAGGGCGCGGCTGATAATATCCAGAAAGTCCATATTCGTTCCCCCCTGCGGAAAATAGTAATATATACTATTCGGACAAGGGACACAAAATGCGGCCCCCGCTGCCGCGGGGACCGCATCGGTGCTTTTCCGGCTTAAATCATCTTGTGTAAAATTCGTAGACCGTGTTGGCCTCGAGCTGAGAGCCCTGGAGGAACACGGGGCTTGCGTAGTCGGGGCAGTTGACGGCGTTGGGCACAAAGCCCGTCTCAAGGCAGATGCCGCAGAAGGGGCCGTGCTCCCGCCCGTTCTTTCCGGTCTCGGTAAAGGCGCCGGGGTCCGTGAAGAGCACAAGGCCGGGCATATCGGTGTAGGTGCGCATTCCCCTTCCCACGTTGTAGGAGTAGAGGTCCGCCACGGGCTTTCCGGACTCCTGCTTGTCGAGGATGTAAAACTCGTCATAATAGGGCTCGCCCTTGAAGTAGCCGCCCTTGTCGAATTTCATGGCCTCCCTTACGCAGCGAAGGTATGTAAAGTCAGCCGCGGTGCCGCGCACGGGGATCGCTCCGCCGTCGGGAATGCCGTCCTCGTCACGGCTGACGCGGCATGAGGCGCCGATCCACAGGTCGTGGTCGCGTATGTCGCCCGTGCCGGAGAGGTCGAAGTAGGCGTGGTTTGTGGGGTTGAGCACTGTGTCGCCGTGGGCGGTCATCTCGTACTCAATGGACAGGCGTGAGAAGTCGTCAAAGCGATAGCGCACAAGGACGTCCACGTCGCAGTCAAAGCCGACGGTGTCGTGGTCGGCGTAGGTCAAGACCACGCTGTCCCCCTCGATGCGCCCGGACCAGAGCTTCTTCCCGTAGTCGTCAGAGGCCCCGTGGAGGAAGTTCGCGCCCTCGTTGCACTCGAGCTGATACTCCCTTCCGCCAATCTGGAACCTGCCGTTTTTGATGCGGTTGGCACAGCGGCCCACCACGCGGCCGGAGCGCTGGAAGCCCTCCATCCGCTCGCCGCTCTCACACCCCAGGACCACGTCCCCCAGGTTCCCGTACCTGTCAAGGACGCAGACGGAGTGGATGGTGGCGCCGTACTCAAGGACCTGAACATACTCGCCCTTTTTGTTCGCCATGGTGAATCTGCGGACCTCCCGCCCGTCGCTGAGCCTGCCGTAAATATCAGATGTAGTCATTTCAAATCCCCTATCCAGCAATTAATTGCGCTTCATTAGTCAAATAAAATACCGATTCAATTCATTTTCTAAATCAGTATTATACTCTGATATTCAAAAAAATCCACTGTTTTTAATGCGAAATTACAGCTTTTCCAGTTTTGCCTGAAAAGAGATGGTCCTTTTGGTGGTAATTCCGTCGAATTTGACAACATAAGCCAGTTTATCCCTGTCAATGTCTTGAATTGTTCCCTCTCCAAACACCGGATGGCGCACTCTCGCGCCAATCTCAAGGGCAAATTTTGTATCATCCGGTACAAGTCTCGCCTCCGATGAGGCGGCGTATTCCCTCGCCTGGCGTATGAGCTCCTCCCTCGGGGGCTCGGTGTACTCGAGGAGCCCGGGGCCTATGTCGAGAATGAACCTGGATGGGTAGCGCGGTGTGCCGTCGAGATTCCGGCCCTCCGCCTCGGTGAGGTAAAGGCGCTTTTGCGCCCTTGTCACGGCGACGAAGGCCAGTCTGCGCTCCTCCTCCATCTTCGGCCTTGTGTTCGTGCGCTTTGAGGGGAACACCCCCTCGTTCATGGAGCAAAGGAACACGCAGGGAAATTCAAGTCCCTTTGCGGCGTGGACCGTCATAAGCTTCACCTTGTCGCCGCTCTCGGCGGCGTCCTGATTGGTGAACAGCGCCACATGGGCAAGGTAGTACTCCAGCGTGCACTCCTCCCCAACCGTTATCTCATATTCGTAAACGGACTGCTTGAGCTCCGCCAGGTTGTCAAGCCGCTCCTGGGCGCCCTCGGTGCGGAGCATACGCTCATAGCCGGAGTCGTTAAGCATGGCGGAGAGGATCTCGGACACGGGCATTCCGCCGCAGGCGGAGGAGTACTGATGGACAAGGGAGACGAGCTGCGCAGCCTTTGTGCCCCGGAAAAGCTCATCCTCAAGGCTCATCTCCAGCGCCTCAAAAAGTGTGCAGCCGCGCTGGGCGGCGAAGCCCCGCAAATATTCCATCCTTCTCTGGCCCAGGTTGCGCTTCGGGACGTTGGCTATGCGAAGAAAGGACAGGTCGTCCCGAAACGCCGCAAGGCGCAGATAGCTTAAGGCGTCCTTTACCTCCCTGCGGTCAAAAAAGGAAACTCCGCTGTATATGGTGTAGGGCACCTTCGCCCTGCCAAGGGCGCTCTCCAGCTCGCGGGTGACGTAGTGGGAGCGGTAGAGCACGGCGATGTCGCCGTAACGGACCCCACGGTCGTGAAGGCGCTGTATCTCCCCGGCGATGAAGCCGTCCTCCGCCTCCTGATTTTTGCCGTGGTGGCACACCACGCTCTCCCCGTGAGGCAGCGTAGCGGCGAGGTCCTTTTTGATGCGGAAGGTGTTTTTGTCGATAAGGGCGTTGGCGGCGGCGATTATCTCCGGCGTGGAGCGGTAATTTTCGTTCATCATGACCGTCACTGTGCCGGGGAACCTCTTGTCAAACTCCAGAAGGAACTTCACATCCGCGCCCCGCCAGGTGTAGATAGTCTGGTCCGGGTCGCCCACGACAAAGAGGTTTTTGTGCCAGCCCGCCAGCGCCTCCATCAGGCGGTACTGGAGGGCGTCGATGTCCTGAAACTCATCTATCATTATGTACTCAAGGCGCTTTTGCCACTTGAGCTTCACCGACTCGTTCACATCAAAGATGTGGAGGGTGAATATGATGAGGTCATTATAGTCCAGCGCGAAGCACTTCTTCTCCTGATAGAGATAGCCGTAAAATATGATGTCCCCGGGGGTGACGGCCCTGTCGTATTTGGACTTGAGCTCGTCAAGTGACATATTGATAAGGTCAAGGTAATAGTCGGGGCGCTTTATCGTCTTTAAGATCTCTATCATGTCCCGGGCGGCGGAAAAGGTCATGTCCCGGAGTGTCAGCCCGCGCTCCTCATAGATTATACGGAGCATCTCGTTAATATCCGAATTGTCCAGCACAAGGAAGCTTCTCGGATAGCCCACGGCGTTTATGTCCTCCTGAAGGACGGTGACGCAGAAGCTGTGGAAGGTGCAGATGTGCCCGGTGTCGTTATCTCCTGTGAGGCTGTGTATCCTCTGGCGCATCTCCGCCGCGGCCTTGTTGGTGAAGGTCACGCAGAGGATGCTGTCCGGAAGTATTCCGAGCTCCGTCACAAGGTAGGCAAAGCGGTGCGTGAGGGCCCTTGTCTTACCGGAGCCCGCGCCCGCAATGACGCGGACATACCCCTCCGTGGTGGTGACAGCCTCGAGCTGGGAGGCACTGAGTTTTCCTTCAAGCTCCAACCGCGCCGCCCCCCTTGAAAAATTTATATTAGTATAACATATATTTCCGGTAATTTATAGAGCAATTCCGCCTAAAAAGGGAAGGTAAATCATTCATTTTTGGCCTCTTTCCCATCTTTCCGGGATTTGGGCCGGGGGTATGGATAACATATTATCCCCTTTCGGCTCATAGATTTTACTGTTAAGGTGACGGGAGTTGGACCCGCGTGTTCCACTCCCGTCACCTTAAGGATAAAGTCGGGAGTGGTGATATGAGGACTAACATCGAGGAGAGAGCCATCGAGCTTGCAAAATACATCATAGACAACCGCGCGACCGTCCGCGCCGCCGCAAAGCGCTTCGGGGTGTCCAAAAGCACCGTACATACGGTTTTAACAAAACGGAACGGTCAAATGCCTCCGAGGAAAAAAGTCCGGGGCCGTGAAGGCCGGGCATTCTTCAGCCCGGCCCTTCACGGCCCCGTTTTTCGCGCGCTGATGCACGTTATTCGCTTTTTGAATATTCCCTGCCGAGCTTTTCACTGCATACCCGGAATATTGTCGATAAACTCCTTCGGGGAGTGACCGTAGGTCTTTTTAAAGCTGCGGTAAAACGTTGAATAGTCCGAAAAGCCGCACAGGCGGCTCACGGCGGCAGGCGTAGTCCCGGTGTAGAGATACCTCCGTGAGAGCAGGAGGCGTCTCTGGACGATATAGCTGTGAATGGAAAGACCCGTGTACTTTTTAAATACCCTCTCAAGGTGGAATTTGCTGACGAAAAATTTCTCGGCGATGATGTCCAGGGACAATGTCATGGTCAGGTTGTCGTTGATGTATTTCATCACGTCGTCGATTAGGTGGTTGTCCTGCTCCTTTCGGGAGAGTGGGATATGGTATTCGGCGAGAAGCCGGGTGATCGACACGCAAATCGCGGACAGTAGCGAGAGAGCCATTACGTCGCTGAGATTCTTTTTGAAATCCAGCTCCTCCACCAGAAGGTTAATAAGACGGCGCAGGTAGGAGATGTCAAAGTCCCTGGCATAGAAGGCCGCGCCCTGGATATTGTCGATTTTCGAAAAGGTCTTGATGAACGTGTTTGTTATGTCCATCTCACTGAAGGCATCCGCGGTAAACCAGACGACACAGCGCTTGTATTTCGGCTGCGCCGGGATAAGCTGATGTGTGCTTCTCGGAAGCACGACTATATCCCCCGGCGTCAGGAGATATTTTTTCTCCCCCACGACATACGTTGCGCTCCCCTCGATGGGCATTACTATCTTGTAATACCTTGTCTCCTTGGGGCAGTTCTCCGCCTGGGTATCGTCGGTTGTAAAGCATATGGCGTCAAAGTATGGAGGACAGGCATCCACCATATACTCCCTGGGTGTTTTTTTCATATTGTCCCCCTTTTTCGCCGTTCCTGCCCGCAGGAGCAGAAACGGGCAAAATCCGACGAACCTGCCGCCGGATTTTGCGATCAGCTCTCCCCCGCGCCTGACGGCGCGGGAGTTGTCATGCTGTGAAAAGCCCTGGTCTACGCGGAGCCTTGACGCCCCGCTTTAGTATGGCCTGTGAGCTTCAGCGTTATGATGCCGTTAAAAATCGGCATTTTTCTGATAAAAATTACAGCTTTTTTATTTTGT
Organism: uncultured Oscillospiraceae bacterium; assembly: GCA_947630755.1. Lineage (GTDB taxonomy): Bacteria > Bacillota > Clostridia > Oscillospirales > Oscillospiraceae > RUG626. The sequence continues at coordinate 7,775 of CANRIU010000028.1, forward strand.
TGAGCCTTTCGTTGAGCGCCAGGAGCTGCTCCCTGTCAAAGGTCTTTGCCGTGGCCTCAAGAAGTCCGATGAGGCGCAGGACGGAAAAGGCCTCGAACATCTCAAACATGGCGGTGTTTATCCCCGCCCTGCTGAAGATCTCGCTCTCGAGAAGGGCCATGCCCTCCGGGTTTCTCGCCACGATCCCCATTTTTGTGTTAAGGGAGCAGAAGCCGTCTACCTCAACTATGTCGAACCAGTTGAGCACCGCGTTTTTTTCGCGGAGCCTGTACGCCTCGTTGAAAACCTCGACCTTGCGTATAACGCTTTTGTCGTGACATTCTCCGGCCCTTGCGAGAAGCACCGTCTCCCCTTCGTTCGGCACGTCAAAATAGAAGAAGTGCTCGCCGGAGCGCTTTTTCCCGAGGCTTACGCCATTTGCGAAGAGCTCCACCTCATCGAGGTTCGAGTAGACCGTCACCTTCGTCACAGCCTCCACCCTGTCCACATAGCGCTTGCCGCAGATGTGCACGAAGGGCTCCGGGGAGAGCCATGCCTTGTAGGCGTAGAAGGAGTCCTTTTTGTACTTCCTGTCGATGGTGACAAGGCCCTTGTGGTTCTGGCCGTTCTCTCCGCCCTCGCCCCGGGTGTCCGCGCCGAAGTCGAACATGTTCCACACGAAGGTGCACCAGAGATATTTGCGCGGGAAGAGCTGCTTTATGGCCTCCTCGTGGAAATGCGCCTGATACTCCTCGGTGTAATCGCCTGTGTCCGGCTCGGAGCTGTGCCAGTTGAGGGCCTCGCAGCCATACTCCGAGCAGCCGATGGGCGTATCGGGGAATTTGGCGTGGAATGCGTCGAACCAGGGCGCGTATTTGCTCACGTCGCCGCCGTACCACCCGAAATAGTGGTTGTAGGCGATGGTGTCGGGGATGGTCACATATTCGCAGTCTGTCGGGCAGGTGGACAGGCACGCCATAGTCGTAAGCCGTGTCCTGTCAAGCTCATGGACGAGGGAATTTAGGATGCGGTGGTTTTCCAGCATATCCGGATCGGTCTCGCCGAGCATGGTTATCTCGTTGCTCAGGCCCCACACCACAATGGAGGCGTGGTTGTAATTTTGCTCCACCATCTCCCTCATCTGTGAGATGGTGTTTTCCCTCCCGGAGGGCATGTGCTGGGAGATGTACGGTATCTCCGCCCACACTATAAGGCCGCGCTCATCGCACAGGTCATAGAAATACTGGTCGTGCTGATAATGGGCAAGGCGGACCGCGGTGGCTCCGACCTCGCAAATAAGGTCAATGTCCTCAAGATGGTGCTCGGGAAGCAGTGCGTTGCCTATCCCCAGGCGGTCCTGGTGGCGCGACACTCCGCGAAGGGGGTATTCCCTGCCGTTCAGGATAAAGCCGCGCTCGGGGTCGATGCTGAAGGTGCGGCATCCGAAGCGCGCCGAGACCTCGTCCACAACGCCGGACTCTGATATAAGCTCCGCCTTCGCAGTGTAGAGGTAGGGGTCTATGCGCCCGTTCCACAGGTGCACACCTGGTATTTCGAGGACGGCCAGATCCTCCGGCGTCTCCAGGGTCTTCACGACCCTTCCCTCCGCGTCCAGCACCGTGTAGCGCCGGACCATTCCCTCGGCAGGGTTCGTGACAAAGGTCTCCACCGCGACGCTGGCGTTCTCCCCGCTGACAGTGGGCGTCACACGGATGCCCGGTCCGCCCCGGCGGTCCAGGTCGAAGTGAGACGCCGGGACGCACAGGAGCTTAACATCCCGGTAAAGGCCGCCGTAAAACGTGAAGTCGGCGTTTTGCGGATAGACCGTACTGTTCGGGCTGTTGTCCACAGCCACCACAAGCAGGTTTTCCTTCTCCAGCGCGTCGGTAATATCCACTCGCCAGGTGGAGTAGCCGCCGTCGTGGTGGGCAAGGCATCTGCCGTTCACATATACGTCAGCCGAGGAGTTCGCGCCGCGTATCTCCAGGTAATAACGCTCGCTCTCGGGAAGCTCGGACTTGAGAAGCTGCTTTGCGTAATAGCAGGTGCCGCGGTAGTAGTCGTTGTTGCCGTCCTGACCGTCGATCCCGTTCCAGGTGTGGGGAAGGTCCACCCAATACCAGTCGGTGGGCATGGTTTCTGGGACCGCCCGGGACTGCTTGGTAAATGCCCACTTTTTATTTAAATTTATCTCCGTCCTCAATATATCACCCTCCAAATCAAGTATGGGCATTTGAGGCCGCGCCTCAACGCGCGCCCGTGTCCTTCACCGGGTGGATGCAGTAGTCCGGTATGGCCTCCACCTCCCAGATATAGAGCTGGTTGCCCTCGGAGTCCTCTATCACCGCGTAATCCTGCCCCTCAAAGGTAAAGCGCTCACGGAGCACCTTACCGCCGTACTCCAGGACCTTTTTGCAGGTGTCGTCTATGCTCTTTACCTCGATAACAAAGCTGGGCTCGGGATTCACTATGCCGCTCTCCCGTGGTACAAGAAATCCGTACGCGAAGGAGGGCACCCAGGGCTCCCAGTCAGCCGTGCCCGGACCTGTGGCGCAGTACATCACCGGATTTTCGGGGTCTGAGTGCTCCGCGTCAATGATGTCCCAGCCGAAGGCGTCGGTGTAGTATTTACGAATGACCTCAGCCATCCCCCTGTCGTATCCGATAACAAACTTTCTGGCTCTGCCATGGCCCTTCTGGGGGGCGAAGTCCTTCGGAATGTGGAAGGATACATCGTAGGGGTCGCGGTTGGGGTCGGCCTCCATCGGGTCAACATGGATCCTTCTCTTCCTTATGTCACCGCACCAGGGCTCCTCAAGATATTGGGACCTCGGCGCGCCGCAGCCGGGGCAGGTCTCCGGGACCTGGTCCTCCTCCCGGGCGAAGGGGAATCCGCAGTTAAAGCAGGTGTATATTTTCATCATACGGTTCTACTCCTCTCTCACTCTTCCGCGTCCCGCTGGGTCTCCAGCTCGTCCCAGGTCCTGGACGCGGAGCATTTCCACAGGTTTATCTTGTTCCCGCAGGGGTCCTCAACTATAAAGGCCCTCGCCCAGGGCTGGATGCCGGGCTCCTTGCTGTTGTCAAAAAGGACCCTTCCGCCGTGACTTGCTATCTCCTTGAGAGTATCACTGGGGTCGATGTTGGGGTCAGAGTGCATCTCCATGGTGACGGTCGGCAGCTCGGGCCGCCCCTCCGTGCTCGGGTCCCAGCGTGCCATGAGCAGCATATGCCCCCCGGTCAGCCCCTCGTAGTCGTACTGAGAGGGCCCCGTTGCCACAGCCAGTGTGGGATGCTCGGAGCCCGCCTTCTCGCCGCCCACGGACTCCGGCGCCTCGAACATATCCCAGCCGAAAATGTTGATGTAGAATTTCTGGAAGCGGCGGAAGTCGCGGTAGCTAAGGCCGCACCATCTCACGCGGCCGTGAAGGTCCTTCTGGGGAAACTTCTTCGGCGGTCTCGACGGATTCGGATAGGTAGCTTTTTCACTTTTCAAGATAGAATCATCCCTTTCTGAAAACTTGGTTGCGGATATGTATGGGAAAGCGCACCGGGGCGTCCCCTCTCACTCCTCCGCGTCGCGCTGGGTCTCCAGCTCGTCCCAGGTCCTGGACGCGGAGCATTTCCAGAGATTGAGCTTATTCCCGCAGGGGTCCTCAACTATGAATGCCCGGGCCCAGGGCTGTATGCCGGGCTCCTTGCTGTTGTCGAAAAGGACCCTCCCTCCGTGTTCCGCTATCTCCCTGAGCGTATCGCTGGGGTCAATATCGGGGTCTGAGTGCATCTCCATCATAATCGATGGCAGCGCCCCGTCCGGCGCCCATCTGCCTGATATAAGGATGTGCCCGCCTGTCAGCCCCTCGTAGTCATACTGGGAGGGGCCGGTCGCTATCAGCAGCGTCGGATGCTCGGACCCGGCTTTTTCGCCTCCCACGGACTCCGGCGCCTCGAACATATCCCAGCCGAATACGTTGATGCAGAAGCTCTGAAAGCGTCGGAAATCACGATAGTACAGGCTTCCTCCTCTCACCCGCCCGTGAAGGTCCTTCTGCGGGTACTTTTTTGGCGGACGCGCGGGGTTTGGGTAAAGAGCTTTCTGACCTTCCATAATAGATCCTCCTTTCTTTTCGGTTATTGTGTGTTTCTGTGCCCTGCGAATTTATCCCGCCTGTTCATCCCGGCAGGCGGATCGAAACTCCCTCAGGTGGGTCTGTCTGCTGTTCTTCACCTCCCGGTAGGTAGAGAAGCAGATAACGATAAGGACAAAGAACGCGACCACGGACTGAGAGAATACGCTGGGGAAGTTCACCGCCGTAAGGACCAGGTTGACAAGCTGCATATAAACAGCGCCGATGTAAATCGCCACGATCGTGTTGACCTTGTTGGCGAGGGCCGTGCCAACCATAAATCCCATTATCGCGTCGAAGGCCGTGCGCATTGTGCCCATCGGCGTCACCGGGCGGGCAACTCCGGTGGTGCCCAGGGAGAGGGCGGCGTACAGTCCCGCGAAAAATCCCACGCAGATGAAGCATTTAAGGCGTATCCAGGTGATGTTGAGGCCGATCTGCTCCGCTATGGCGGGGCTGTTCCCCAGCGCCCTGACATGGGTCCCCAGCGCGCGGCAGTTGAACAGGTAGTATGAGACGGCAAAGGCGGCAAGACCGTAAACCAGCGTCAGGTTTGAGGAGCCGAAGATTATATAGCTTGAGGGCACCGTAGCCCCCGCCCCGTTGAAAACCAGTGCGCAGAAGCTCTCCATTATCAGCATGACGCCTATGGAGGTTATGAGCGAGGGGATCTTCAGCGTAACAAAGACAAGACCCGTCAGCCCGCTGGCAAGCATACCTGTCACGGCGCACACGACAATAAGGCCGGGGACGCCGAGGTTAAGACGGACCGCAATATTGCCGCCGACTATCGCGGAAAACAGCATGGAAGAACCGACGGAAAAATCGCTGTGCCCCGCGGTCATATTAAAGCAGGCTCCCCAGGCCAATATCGACGGGAGCACGGCCTGGATGAGGAGGTACCTTGCGTTCCGCAGGAATATCTTGTCCGGCATAATAAGCGACAGAAGCAGGTAAATCGCCGCCGGGGGCAGGCAGGCCCAGAGGATATTCAGCGCGCTATTGATTCTTTTCTTCATATTTGTCACCTTTACTTCGGCGGACCGGATCTGAGTCCGGCCCGCCATGTCATCCGGCGGATGGGGCAGGATGATCTGTCAGCCCTTAACCTTCGATATGATGTTCTCAAATGTGTAATCTTTCATGACCTGCTGGAGGCCATCCCAGCTAAAGTCCGGGTTGAAGCGCACGGTCATGTTTTTTATCTCCTCGTCGGTGTAGAGGGACACCTGGTCGTTTTCAACATAATTGAGGAAGTCCTCCGCCTCCTCGGCGGATTTGACGAAAAGGTAGGTCATGCGAAGCTCCAGTCCGGACTCGGTCAGGGGGTGTCCGTCAATGGCGTTGTATATCATTGAGAGGACATAGAGGCAGGCGGGGGCCTGTCCGCCGCAGACGACCTGGAGGTATCCGTCGTTGAAGCAGTCCACCATGCCGTCAAAGGCATCAAAGCAGGCATATTTCACGCCCTCAGCGTCCATGGTGAGGAGTGTGTTGGAGGCTGTCTCGCCCATTCCAAGGGTGCCGGAAACAAGGACTATCCCCTGGAGCGTGGGGTTGGTGTTGACGAAGTTCTGGATATATCCGGGCACCGCGCTGACATTTGCATCAATCCCCGTCGCCTCCGCAAGCTGCGTCGCGCCGTATTCGGTGATGGCGTCTCTGACACCCTCGTTCCTGTACGCAAGAGACGAGCCCTCGGCCGCGTAGCAGGCGGCAAGCTCCCGGCAGGAGAAGTCCTCAATAAGGATGCGGGTGAGCTCCTTGGCGTTGCCGTAGTCGTCGCCCAGAATATTGCCGACGAAATAGGGGTTGCCGCGGACCTGTTCGTTGATGTCGGGGTCGGTAAATGTGCGAAGGCAAATGCCAAGGTAAACCCCGTTATCCTCGCAGAGAGCGCTTATCTTCTGGGACGATGTCTCGGCAAGCGGCAGGAGCCAAATTCCCTGGCACCCGGCGGAGATAAGGTTCTCGGCGGAGGTGAGCTGGCTCGGAGTATCCATATCGCCGAGGGCGAATACGAGCTCTATGCCCAGCGCTTCCGCCGCGTCGTTGAGCAGCGAATACATTCTGGCGCCCAGGCTGTCCTCCTTGCTGTAAAGGATGACGCCTATCTTATACTTTGGCGGAGCTTCATCCTGGCTGTTCCCATCATTCTGGGAGTCCGCGGGAGCCTTGGGCTCGTCGGGGTCTGCTGGATCGGCGCCGTCCTCTTCTCCGGGTGCGGGATCATCTCCGGGCTGGCCGCCTTCGGAGCCGCATCCGGCAAGCAGGGTGAGGAGCATTGCCGCCGTCAACAGCAGAGCAAATACTTTTTTCATCTTTTTTCCTCCTTGTTTTCTTGATTTTTTATTTTCCCAGCGGGCTTCCCCGCTGAAAACAGCTTAAAGGCGGCAGCGGAAGGGTTTCAGATCCTGTTGCTGCGGTCAAAGGTGAGGGCGACTATGGTGAGGAACAGTGCGCCCTTGACGATAAAGACGACCTCCGGGCTTATGCCATAGAGTATGAGCCCGTTGCTCAGCGCGTAGTAGGTAAGAGCGCCGAGGATGCTGCTCCTCATTTTGACGCCCGAGCCTCCGGAGATGGGCGCGCCGCCGAGGGTGAGGACGATTATCACGTCGATCTCATACGTCTGCCCGGTTTGGCCCGAGACACCGCCGGAGCGCAGAAGCGTGAGGAACGCCGCGATCCCCACGGAAAACCCGGAGAGCAGAAAGGCCAGTGTCTTGTACTTTCCGATATTGATGCCGCTCAGCCTGGCGGCTGTGGGATTTGAGCCGATGAGCTTGTTGAAGCGCCCTATGTTCGTATAGTTAAAGAGGGCGACCGACACAATAAGCATGACGACCATTATCACCGCGTACACCCAGGTCTCATCCCAGGCCGCATACATCGCCGGGGCGGAAATGCCGCTGCCGGTAAAGGACTGGACGATGCCCTTGCCGATGAACATTACGCACATCGTCGATAAAAAGGCGGGGACGCCGATGGAGACATGTATCGAGGACACAAGGAAGCTCACCAGCACGCCGCAGATGATGCAGGTGGGAAGCATCAGATAGGGGTTGATCCTGCCGACAGTGCAGGCGGCGAGGGAGGCCAGCGCCATCGACCCGCCCACGGAGAAGTCCATGTTTCCGTGGGCGAGGACAAAGGACGAGCCCATGGCGCCCACCATGACGATAATGGACTGCTTGAAAATCATGATCAGATTTCGAGCCTTCAGGACAGCCCCGTCGGTGAGTATTGAAAAAACCGCCAAAACAAATATAAGCCCGAGATATGGAAAGACGTCCTTCAAGAGACGGCGTCCTTTTTCTTCATACCAGCTTTTCATTTGTAACCTTTTGATCATGGTACCGTCCCTCCTTAAATCATCGTCTCAATGATTTTCGACTCTGTCAGCCCGTCTTTTCGGAAAAACTCCGCGCTAAGCCTGCCGTTTTTCATTATCAGCACCCGGTCTGACATTCCGATAAGCTCCGGCAGCTCCTCGGAAATCATGATGATGGATCTCCCCTCGCCCTTGAGCTGCTCCATGAGCCGATATACGGCGGCCTTTATGCCCACGTCTATGCCTCTTGTGGGGCAGTCCATAATCAGAATCTCCGAATCATTCGCAAGCCACTTGGAAAGAGCTATCTTTTGCTTGTTTCCTCCGCTCAGTGATTTTACCAGCTGCTTAATGTCCTGCATTTTTACGGACAGCCTGCCTGTCTCACGAAGCACCAGCTCCTTTTCGGCGCGCTTCATTATGAACCCGTGCTTCTGGAGCTTATCCGAGGCCGCGACGGCCACATTGTCCCTTATCTCCGACTGGAGGAATACTGACGCCTGATCCCTGTCCTTCGGAATATAGGCTATCCGTAGACCTATGGCCTGGCGCGGAGAGCGTATGGCCTCTCCCGATTCGATGTGCACCACCTCTCCCTCGTCACATCGTAGCGCGCCGAACATGAGCTGCCCCAGGTCGTGCATACCGCAGTCCGTAAGTCCTCCGATGCCGAGTATCTCTCCCCTTCTCAGCTTGAAGGACACCTTTCTCACGCTGCGTCCGTAGCTGACGCCGCGCACGTCCAGCACAATGTCATCATCGCGCAGTGACTCATCGTTCTCATCCGTGCGGTAGTAGCCGCTGGTGAACTGGCGGCCTATCATGCTCTGACGGATGCGGCTCTCGTCAAACTGCTCTTTGCTTATCGTCTCCACATAGTGCCCGTCCCTGAGGACGGTCGCCGAGTCGCAGACAGCCATCATCTCCCCCAGGTCGTGGGTTATGAAAATTGCTGACTTGTCCTCCGCCTTGAGCTTTTTGAAAAGCGAATAGATTATCTCCCTCCCGGCCTGGGATAGAGCAGTTGTAGTCTCGTCCACGATGAGCAGCTCCGGGTCGTCCTGCATTGCGCGGACCACCTCAATGAGCTTTCTCTCCTCAAAGGAGAAGGAGGCCGCGGGGAGTGACGGGTCAATATCAAGGCCGAGGTGCGTGCACGCCGCCCTGGCGCTGTCTATCATGGCTTTTTTATCGAGCCTTCCGTGCCTGATGAAGTTCTGCTCCCTGCCGAGAAACAGGTTCTCCGCCACCGTCAACGCGCCGATGGTCCCCGTCTCCTGAAGGAGGATGCTGACTCCCGCCTTCTGGGAGTCAAGAAGCGAACCCGGCGTGAAGCTCTCCCCCTTAAAGGTCATGGCCCCCGAGTCCATCTTCAGCATACCTGTGATCAGACTGCACATCGTGGATTTTCCGGACCCGTTTTCCCCAATCAGGGCGCGTATCTCACCTCTCGGGAGGGAAAAGTCAACCTCAACAACAGCTTTCGTGGGACCGAATGACTTCGACAGGCCTCTGCACTCAAACAGGTAATTTTCTGACATATTTTATCCCTCCTGCTTTTACGGCGGAAAATTTATTGCATCTTATTGTCGAGTTCTGTTTTATTATAACATCCGGCAACTTGAGTATGTTGCTTTCTTTTCCCCAACTATTGCATTTCTTGATAAATCAGCACACTTTTTTGTGAAAAATCAGGTAAATCACGAAAAGAATTTTCTTTACTCTTTATGGAAATAAATCAAAGTCGGGATTTCCCGTTTTTTCCATCGGCGCGGCGTCTTGTTATCTTAATTGTTTTTTAAGCTTTCCGTGTGTAAAAACATATTCATAATGCCGACACTTTTCAGTTTCTACCAAACAGTAATTTCCTTTTTTGAGGGTATTTTTTACTGCGCAGCAGCGGCGCTTCATTAAAGCGCGATGTCCCCGCAGGCCCTGCTCGGTTTTTCGGTAAATTGTAAATAAATTATTTCAATTATGTTACATCGGGTTATTGCAAAAAAGATTATTTGCAGTTATGGCAAATATTAGAGACAGCTGCATGATAGATTAATAAACCGCAGCAAAAAAGCTCATCCCAATGGCATTTATCCCGGGCCTGTCCTCATAGGATAGAGCATCAGCCGGGAGGTGATGCTCCATGAAGGACCGAAGGTCGGTCTATCGTTTTCACGACCCAAATCCGCCGGCAGTTACCGCCGAACACATTCTGAGGCTCTTTATCGAGGTCAATGCGGGAAAGGTCGAGGACGCGGTGCGAAGGGCGCTCCTGCCCGCGCCGGAGCCGGGTGATGACCCAAAGGGTCGCGGCAGCGGGTCAGACGATACGGAGTAGGCACAGGCGGCATGGTTTTTCACCATGTCTCCTTTTATATTTTTTATTCAGGACGGTCAGCTTATGAATATCGCAGCATACTGCCGGGTATCGACCGACAAGGAGGACCAGCTCAACAGCCTTGAGGCGCAAAAGAGGTTTTTTGCCGAGTACACCGGACGCACCGGGGACAAGCTCGTCAGGCTCTACGCCGACGAGGGGATCTCCGGGACGAAGATCCGCAACCGCAGAGAATTTCTGCGGATGATGTCTGACGCCGAGGAGCACATTTTTGACATGGTGGTGGTGAAGGACATCTCCCGCTTTGCCAGAAACACCGTGGACCTTCTGCAAAATATCCGACGGCTTAAGGCGCTGGGGATAGAGACGCAGTTTTTGACTGCCGGCATGACGAGCATGGGCAGCAGCGAGTTCGTGCTTACCATTTTTGGCGCCATTGCCCAGGAGGAGAGCGCCAACACCTCCAAGCGGGTGAAATTCGGCAAGAGGCTTAACGCCGAGAAGGGCCGGGTGCCGAATCTCGTCTACGGCTATGATAAAACTGCCGGGGACTATTTTAACCTCACCGTAAACGAGGCCGAGGCCGCCGTCGTTCGGGAAATATTTCATCTATACAACGAGGAGGGGTACGGCGCGGCGAAGATTGCCTCCGGGCTTAACGCCCGGGGCCTTGTGACAAAGCGCGGCTGTGCCTGGAGCCAGAACGCGGTGAGCCACATATTGAAAAATGAGCTCTACACCGGGAGGGTCGTCAACGGCAAGCAGGAGGTGGCGGACTTTCTCACCGGGCGCAGAGAGGCCAGGGACGAGACGGAATGGATCGTTGTGGACAAGCCGGAGCTTCGGATAATAGGCGACGATACCTTTTTAAAGGCACGGGAGATATTGAGGTCGCGGCTCACCGCGTTAAACACAAGGCACGAGCGGCAGAGCAGCAAATATCTCTTCTCCACCCTGATAAAATGCAGGGAGTGCGGGTGGTCCTTCCGGCGAACGGTCCGGACCTATAAAAACACCTACGTCCGCTGGGTCTGCTCCGGTCACAACGAAAAGGGCGCGGAGAGCTGCCCAAACTCCGCCGCCATCGACGAGGAGGAGCTTACTGCGGCGCTTAAGGAGCACTTTACTGAGCTTTTAAAAGAGAAAAGGGGCGTTTTAAGTTATGTGATCAATCATTTTCTAAAGCTGTACTCGCCCGGCATCGGGGGCGCAGACAGGGTACAGGAGCTGAGCACGCGGCTTTCAAGGCTTAAAAAGTCACGGCAGAGGTACATGGATATGTACGCCGACGACCTCATCACCCGTGAGGAGCTTAATGAAAAGCTTGACGGCACGATGGTGGAGATGCAAGGGCTTAAGTACGAGATGAAAAAGGCGTCCGGCAAAATCGCCGGGGGCGATGAGCTTGAGGCAATTCTGCACGGCGTCTTCAGGCAAATCGAGGACATAACGGACCTTCAGCACATGACAAACGCGCAGCTTAAGCGGATAATTGAAAAAATCGAGGTGGACAGCTGCGGAAATGTGGACATTTATCTGCGGCCTCTGGGGGATGCGGGGCCTCAATGCCATTCCGTTTTGCGATAACCGTACATAAGGACCTTTCTGAGCGGCTGAGGTACATCGACGAGGAGCTCTATCTGTCTGTGAAGGACGTTCTGGAGTTCAACAAATCCCAGAGGCACATACGCGGCGGACTTGCCACAAGGAAAAAATACAAAGGAATATGACCTCTGCCCCGCCCCGCGGCGGGGCGTTTTCGCGCTTTGCGGCATATTGTGGAGTGAAATCTATTCCGAAGGGGCGATAAAAATGGCAGTTCAAGCTCGATTCTTCCTGGGGGCAAACACTCCCGGAGGATTTTACTCACTTTACGGCGGCTTCACCGACCCACGGCGCGACAGGCTTTTTATACTTAAGGGCGGTCCGGGCTGCGGGAAGTCCACGTTCATGAAGCGGCTCGCCGCCGCCTGCCAGGAGGCGGGCCGGGATGTGGAGGTCATCCACTGCTCCGGGGACCCGGAGAGCCTTGACGGGCTGTACATACCTGACCTTAAAACCGGATATGTGGACGGGACCTCCCCCCACGTCATAGAGCCGTCCTTCGCCGGGAGCGAAGGGGTTTATGTGAATCTCGGCGCGTTCTACGACCTTGCGGAGCTTTCCCGGCATCGGGAGGAGATCGCCGCCCTGACAGCTGAATACAAGGGGCATTACAGCCGCGCGTTCAGGCTCCTCTCCGCCGCGGCGGAGCTTAAAGTCTGCCCCGCTCTTCCCGAGGGGACGGAGGACTGGGCGCGGCGGCGTGTCGCGCCCACGGTGAGAAGGTTCCTTCGCAATGTGACGCCGGACGGCGGAGGTGTAAAGTACCGCTTCCTCACCGGGCACACCTGCGAAGGACTGATGGCGCTCTGGGACACGGTGGAGGCGCTGGCGGATAAGGTGTATATGCTGGACAGCTCTCTTGGGCTCCACTTCCCCGCCATTGAGGCGGCCTGCGCGGAGGCAAAGCGGCGTGGCGTCGGCGTCATACGCTGCCAGTCCCCCATGCTCCTGTCAAAAACCGAGCACCTTATCATCCCCGGCGCGGGCATCGCGCTCATCTCCTCCCTGCCGGGCTGTCCCTACCCGGGCGGGACCGCGAGGAGGGTAAGGCTTGACCTCATACCCGACAGAGACGCGGGAAAGAGGGCCCGCGCCGAAATAAGGCGCTCAGAGCCGCTGCGCTCCGCCGTGATGGACATGGCCTTTGAGGCGCTCCGCGATGCCAAGCTCTCCCACGACGCCCTGGAGCAGTGCTATATCCCGGCAGTCGACCACCCCGGATTGGATAAGCTGACAAAGCGCCACATTGAGGCGCTTCTCGGCTAAAGCGGAGGGATTTAAAATAAAACCGCCAAAGCCCTGCACTCACTGCCGCCGCCCCGAAGAATTTTCTCCGGGGCGGCTTTTTCGTTCCGGACAGCATTCTGATATGTCGAATAATCGGCATTTGGCATGAAGGGCTCATTTACAATTCGCCCCAGATGTGATATAATCGGTGTGACGGGAGTTGAACCCGCGTGTTCGACTCCCGTCACCTCACAAAAAACGAAAAGAGGCGGGACAATGTACGATTTCGACACTCCGACCCCGAGAGCGGGCTCCGGCGCGATCAAGTGGGATATGAGAGATAAGCTTGGAAACTCTGAGGCGCTGCCCTTCTGGGTGGCGGACTCCGACTACGCCTCCCCTCCCGAGGTGGTGGATGCGCTGCACAGGGCCGTGGCGAACTGCGCCTTCGGTTATATGGCCCCCACCGATTCCTACCTTAATTCAGTGTGCCTCTGGGTCGAAAAGCGGCACGGCTGGGCAATAAAACCGGAATGGGTGGTCCCCTCCACTGGCGTTGTGTCGGAGCTTGCAAATATCGTCAGGTGCTTCACCGCCCCGGGGGACAGGATACTTGTGGAGACGCCTGTCTACGACCCCTTCGGGAATGTGGTAAAGTCCGCCGGGAGGACACTGGTGGAGAATCCCCTTCGCTGCGATGGCAGGGCTTACTCCATAGATTCTGAGGACCTGGAGAGGGATCTTAAGTCCGGAGTGAAGCTCATGATATTCTGCTCACCCCACAACCCGGTGGGTCGGGTGTGGCTGCCGGATGAGGTGCGGCAGGTTGCAAATCTCTGCCAACAATACGGTGCGCTTCTTGTCTCCGACGAGATCCACTGGGATATTATCATGCCGGGGCACAGCCACTTCACCGCGGGGCTTGCGGGGACGCCGGACAACGTGATAGTCCTCACCGCGCCCAGCAAGACCTTCAATCTGGCGGGGCTTAAGTGCTCCAACGACATCATCCCCAGCGCCGGGCTGCGCTCCAAGCTCGCGGCGTGGAAGGAGTCAAGGCACATCGAGACGAACAACGGTCTGGGGCTCGTCGCCTGCGAGGCCGCGTACCGCCACGGCGGAGCCTGGGCTGACGAGCAAAATGAGTATATTTGGGGAAGCTTCCTCCATGTCAAAGACTACATTACGGACAAGCTCCCCGGCGTCATAGTGACGCCGCTGGAGGGGACGTATCTCATGTGGCTGAATATTTTCAATACCGGGTTTGACAGCCGCGGGGCGGTCCGTCGCATGACAGCCGCCGGGGCGATACTGAACGACGGAGCCCGCTACGGGGACGACAGCTTTGTGCGGCTCAATCTGGCCTGTCCGCGCTCCCAGCTGGAGAGCGGCCTTCCCGCCATTGCCGCGGCGCTGGGCGGGGTATAGCCGGGACACGGCGCGGTCACTGCCGCTTTGGCGGCGCCGTCAACTTAAGCGGCGGAACGGAGGGTCAATGTGAAACACAGAATAACTGCCCTTTTGGCTGCGCTTGCGCTCGCCATCGCCATTTTACCCGCGGTGGGCGCCGACGCTCAGGAGAATTTCCGCTGGGGCGAGGCGGGTTACGCCTTCCCGGCGAAGAGTCGGAACATAAACCGCGAGGACTACTCCGGCGACGGCGAGACGGTCAGCTCCTGCCTTTTTGAAAGCCCGGAGGGGCTTCTCACCCGGGTCGAGTACATCCCCGGTGAGCCGGGTGAGGCGTATGTCGCCGTGGAGGAGTATGACAGGGATTTTCGCCTTGTCCGTGGTATGCGCCTTGAGCCGGAGGGACCCATCTGGGGCGGATTTTTCGCCGGGGCGAACTACAACTTCCTCATTTTCGGGAGGGAAAACCCCTTGGAGGACGACTCCGCCGAGGTGATCCGTGTGGTAAAATACTCCAAGGACTGGCAGCGTCTCGGCGAGAGGTCCGTGAGCGGTATAAACACATGGCGGCCCTTTTCAAACGGCTCCCTCAGGTGCGCGGAGGGCGGCGGGATGCTGTATATCCGCACCTGCCATGAGATGTACGCCTCAAGGTCCGACGGGCTCCACTACCAGTCAAGCCTCACCCTCGCCCTGCGGGAGAGCGACCTTGTGCTGACGGACTGCGCCTGCCGGGTGGAGGCGTCCGGCGCGGGCTATGTGTCCCGCAGCGTGAACCAGTACATGATCGTTGACACCACGGGGCGTCTCGCGGCGCTGGACCAGGGGGACGAGTACCCCCGGGCGGCGGTGCTGACGTTTTTGAACGCGCAGGCCGGGTCCGAGAAGGTCACCTCCGGTGAGGCAAACAGCCTGAGGCTTGTGAGCTTCCCCTCCTCCGAGGGGCTTGAGCGAACCACCGGAGCGGGCTTCGGCGGACTTGCGGACACGGAGCGCACCTACGTCGCGGTATTCAGCTACGACGGCTGGGGTGTTAGCACAACTCCCGCGGACAGGCGTGCCGAGGTGTGCTTTGTGGACAAGCAAAGCCGGGAGATCACCACCTTTGTCCTCTCCGACATCGGCGTGTCCGTGCCCCACATCGCGCCCATGAGCGCCGACGGCGGCTACATCATGTGGAACACCTGGGAGGACGGCGGGCTCTCCGACACGCTGGAGTATACGCGCTACGGCTCGGGCAGCGTGGGAGAAATCAAAACCGCCAGAGCGCCCCTCTCCGACTGCCGCCCCATAGCCATGAACGGCGCGCTTGTCTGGTATGTGACCGACGGCGGCGAGCCCGTATTTTACACTCTCACCGACGAGGGCGTCACCGCCCACAGCGCCAAATGCGTCTACCCCGACGTGACAGACGGGTACACCTATGAGCCCATACGCTGGGCGGTGGAGTCCGGCGCCGCCGCGCCCCAGCCCGACGGACTTTTTGTCCCCGGAGCGCCCTGCACAAGGGCCGAGGCGGTGACGCTTCTCTGGCGGGCACTCGGCTCCCCGGAGAGCTCCCTTCGCGCCTGCCCCTTCACAGATATTTCCCCGGAGGATGATTGCTATCCCGCCGTCCTCTGGGCGCTGGAGAGCGGCATCACCTCCGGCACCTCCTCCACCCTTTTCTCCCCGGAGCGCATCTGCACCCGCGCCCATGTGGCGACGTTTCTCCACCGGGCGCTGGGCTCCCCGGAGCCGGAGGACACCGGAATCTCCTTCTCCGATGTGGAGAGCGGCTCATGGTATGAAAAGCCCGTCCTCTGGGCGGTGGGCCGCGGCGTCACAAACGGAACCTCGGCGGAGACCTTCTCCCCCTCCCGGACCTGCACCCGGGGGCAGATACTGACCTTCCTGTACCGTGCACTGGTTGAGGAAAAGCCGGAGGAGCGCGGCGAGTCCTCCGACGCCAGGGGCACGGACCCCGTCATGGACGAGCCCAGCGGGGAGAACAATTCTGAGGAGGACGAAAATGAAGAAGCTTAAGCTCACCTACAACTCACCTGTGGTGCTGACGTTCTCCCTCATGTGCCTCGTTGCCACGGTCCTCGGCATCGCGAGCGATGGGAGGATAACAGAGGCCGTGTTCATGACCTACCACTCCTCCATGCTCAGCCCCATGACCTGGCTGCGCTTTTTCACCCATGTGCTGGGCCACGCAAATTTCACCCACTTTCTCGGCAATGTGTCCTACCTTCTGCTTCTGGGGCCAATGCTGGAGGAAAAGTACGGCTCAAACAGCCTTATAATCGCAATACTCATCACGGCTGTGGTCACGGGACTTGCAAATTATCTTCTCTTCCCCAACGTGGCGCTGTGCGGCGCGTCCGGGGTGGTCTTTGCGTTCATACTCCTTGCGTCCTTCACAAGCTTTAAGGAGGGCACCATTCCCCTCACCTTCCTGCTTGTGGCGTTCATATACCTTGGCGAGCAGATATACGACGGCATCTTCCTTCAGGACAATATATCCAACATGGCCCATATAATCGGCGGCATCGTCGGCGGGACACTTGGGTTTACGCTGAACAGGAAGAAAAAGTGAAGTCAGGACCTCCGGCTAAGCCGGAGGCTTGAATAGCCCTAAAAGGGCATAATACGGACGAAGCCCCTGAAGGGGCGCCGAAAG
>CANRIU010000029.1 GCA_947630755.1 uncultured Oscillospiraceae bacterium
TGACGGGTCAAAAGAGAGAAAACGAACACCCCCCGTCCACCTCCCAAGGTGGACAAAACCCTCCGCCCTTCGGGCGGGATACCCCCGCCTTTCGGCGGGTCCCTGTCCCCTTCGGGGACCTTCTCCCGTCCACCTTCGGTGGACTTACCCCGCCTTACGGCGGTCCCCCTGCGGGGCTTTAGTCATGTATGTCCTTCTCGTGCTCAAGGACCGCGCCGGTGGCGGCGTCTATCTTGTACTCGTACTCCCAGCCTCCGGCTGTGAACTCGATTTCATACTCGAGCCTTCCGTCGTCGTAGTCCCGCTCACACTTAAAGCGGGTGACATCGTCATAGGAGAGGCCCGCGTGCTGGAGGGCGGCGGCCTTCGCCGCGTCCGCGCCGATGTCGGCGGTCTGGGGGACTGTCGTCACGCCATGGTGGTCGTCGTCGTGTTCGTCGTCGTGTTCGTCGTCGTGTTCGTCGTCGTGGTCATCGTCGTGGCCGCCTGTGACAAGGGCCTCGGTCTCATACTTGAGGATCTGGCCCGTGGCGGCGTCCACGGTGATCTCGTACTCCGTGGTCCCGACGTAAAACTCCAGCTCATACTCCAGCCTTCCGTCGTCGTACTCCCGCTGGGACTTAAGCCAGGTGACGGAGGCGGCGTCGGTTATACCGGCCCTTGAGAGGGCTGCGGCCTTCGCCGCGTCCGCGCCGATGTCGGTCACCGCCGGGACGGTGGGCGTCTCGGGCTGAGTGGGGGTCGAGGGCACGTTCCCATCGGAGGGGCGGGCAGGGACATAGTCCGTGTCGGTCTTTACTATCCTCGGCGGGGTGCTGGGGTCAACGTCAAAATCGAACTCCACGCCGCCGGGGTACTTGTCGCTGTATGCCCACAGCTCTATCTCCACAAGGCCGTCATCCCGGTCGTACTCCACCTTAACATTGTCGCCAAACCAGGTGTTCGTGCCGAAGTCGGGGTAGAGGCTGTCAAACTCCTTATAGACCGTGCCGAGGGCCAGGGCCTTCGCGGCCTCCTCGGGGGACTGGGATTGCCCGGTCCCATCGTCGGGGGTATACGGGGTATCGGGCTGGGTGGTGGGCGTGTAGCGGTAGTCCGTCTCCTCCCGGAGGACCTGGCCGGTACGGCCGTCCACGTCGTAGTCGAACTCCCAGCCCTGGCACCAGAACTCCACATCGTAGCGGCCGTCGTCCCAGTCATAGTCCGTCTTGATGTTCAGGAAATTGCCCGTAAGCTCCGGGTGATTTGCCGCGAAATAAGCGGCGGCGTCGTTGAATGCCTCCTCGGCGGTGATGCCGGGGGTGGCTGCGTCGGCGGGGGCGTTGACGGCGTCCTTCAGGCCGGAGAGGACCTCACCGGTGAAGGCGTCCACCGTGTACTCGTACTGGTTGTGACGGTCCCCCCAGGTGAGCTCCACCTCATAGTGGGGCACAAGGTCGTCCAGCTCCGGGTCCACATCGTGGGCCACGCTGTCCAGCTCCAGCACTCCGGCGTACTCCGAGGCGGCCAGTATGGCCTGGGCCTTACCTATGGGCATGGCCGGGGCGCCAATGGCTATGAGGTCGCGGAGCTCCTCCACACTGAGCTGTGCGAGAGCGGCAAAATCGAGCTTCGGGTTCAGGGCCAACACCTCGTTCACAAGGGCGGCCTTTCCGGCGGAGATGCTGTTCTCCTGGGCCTGCTGGGCGAGGTCCTTGTCCACGGTCATGCTCTGGCTCAGCACTCCCGCGGAGTTTGCGGCGGACTGGAGTATGCCGTCCACCTCAGCCACAAGCTGGGCCTGGAGGCGGGCGCCCCGGGTGGTGTCGTTGTCCTCAACGGAGATGAGGATGGCGGAGCTCAGGCTGTCAAGGTAGCCGGCCTTCACTATGGCGCCAACTATGGCGTTGACAGCCACGTTGAGCTTCGCGCCCCTGAGGTCCGTGCCGCCGCCCATGGAGGAGAGTATCTCCCGCCCCTCCGCGTTGAGTCCGGCGCAGGAGATGACCTTCTCCGCCCGGTTTACGTTCAGCTCTATGCTGGGGTTCACGTCCAGGGAAACTACTGTGGCGACCGCGTAATTTTGTGTGTAGAAATATCCTCCGCCTCCGGCTATGAGCGCCAGTGCGAGGCAGGCGGCAATAATGCCTGTCCAGGTCTTTCTTCTCTTGGTGTTTGTCATTTTTTCGTCTCCTTTCCCGTCAATATCCGCGAGGAGCCGCGAAAGACCGTCGGGGGCCGTCCGCTCTACGGCGGCCTTAAGCTTCATCTCCAGCTCATTGTCTGTCATCGGGCTCACTCTCCTTCCATTACTCTTCTCATTTTCGCCAGTGCCCGGCGATATTTTGACAGGACCGTGTTGAGGTTCATCCCCATAAGCTTTCCGATCTCACGGTGCTTGAGGCCCGATACCGCGTGGAGGGTGACTATCTCCCTCTCGTCGGTCTCCAGCACGCCGAGGGCCGTCTGAAGGAGCTCCCGGTCCTCCGGGGAGACATCCGGCGCGCTCTGGGGAATGGCGTCCCATTCCTCCGGTGTGAGCTCGGCCCGGCGTCCACGCTTTCTCAGCTCCATAAGACACAAATTGCGGGTTATGGCAAGTATCCATGCCATGGGCGTGCCCTTCGGGCGGTAGCTCCCGGCGTAGTCCCAGACGCGCAGGTACGCGTCGTGGCACAGCTCCTCCGCCTCTGAGGCGGAGCCCGTCAAGGAGAGCGCCAGGGCGTAGACCCCGGCGTGGGTGCAGGTGTAGAGCTCGCCAAAGGCATCTCTGTCGCCCTGCGCCGTAAGCTTCAGCAGCCGCTCGAGTCCGGCCGCGCCGTTTTCCGGCTCCAGTCTCTCCCTCATCAACCTGTCCTCAACTCCTGTCAATCAAGTAATGCGCGGGAAAAGGGTTTTATTGCGCAGAAAATAAAAATTTTTCCAAAAATATTTTTCGCGGCTCACCTGGCGCCCGCCGGGTCGTTTACAAGGTTCCGGGACCTGCCCTCAAGGAAGCTCACCGCGTTTCCCACGGCGATGTCCATGACCCGCTCCCGGCAGGTCCTGGGGGTCCAGGCGACGTGGGGGGTGATGAAGCAGTTTTTGCAGCCGAGAAGGGGGTTATCCGGCAAAATCGGCTCCACGGACACCACGTCCACGCCGGCGGCGTAGAGCTTGCCGGACTTTAACGCCGCGGCGAGGGCCGCCTCGTCCACAAGGCCGCCCCGTCCCGTGTTTATAACTATCGCCCCGTCCTTCATCTTCGCTATGGTCCCGGCGTTAATTATGCCACGGGTCTCCTCCTTCATGGGGCAGTGCAGGGATATGACATCGGAGCGGCGCAGGAGGGTGTCCAGATCCACATACTCGCCTGTCTCCTGCCCCTCGGGACAGACGCGGCTGCCGCAGGCCAGGACCTCCATGCCCATGGCCCGGGCAATGCGCCCCACGGCCCGGCCTATCTTTCCAAAGCCGATTATCCCCATGGTCTGCCCAGCCAGCTCCATTAAGGGCGCCTCCCAGAAGCAGAAGTCCTCGCACCGCTGCCAGTCCCCGGCGTGGACCGCCGCGGAGTGGACGCCGACCTTGGAGCATATCTCCAAAAGCAGCGCTATGGCGTGCTGGGCCACCGCCATGGTGGAGTAGGCGGGGATGTTGCTCACGGGTATGCCGAGAGCCGCGGCGTGGGCGCAGTCGCACACGTCGGCGCCTGTCGATAAAAGCCCCACATACCTTACGGAGGGGCAGGCGTCCAGAACGTTTGCCCGCAGGGGGGTCTTGTTGGTTATGACGATCTGGGCGTCGCCGATGCGGCGGATTATCTCGGCGTCGTCGAATTTCGGCGTCCTGTCGTATATCGTGACCTCGCCCAGGGCCTCAAAGCCCTCCCAGCTCAAGTCCCCCGGGTTTTCGGTGTGGGCATCGAGAATAACTATCTTCATGAAGAGCCTCCTTGACAAGTCTTTGTTTGGATAATATTATAGTCTTGTAAATCAAAAAGGTCAACGAGAGCTGTGATTTTTATGCCATTTTATTGCAAAATCTGTCCCCGTGCCTGCGGCGCCCTCAGGGGAGAGCGGGGCGGGGGCTTTTGCGGCGAGGGGGAGCCGGCCCGGGTGGCCCGGGCGGCGCCCCATATGTGGGAGGAGCCGCCCATCTCCGGCAGACAGGGCAGCGGGACGGTGTTTTTCGCCGGGTGCGGGCTGTCCTGCGTATACTGCCAGAACTACGGCCTGTCCACCGGGCAGGCGGGGGCGGCGGTGAGCCCGGAGAGGCTGAGGGAGATATATTTTGAGCTCATAAAAAAGGGCGTCCACAACATAAGCCTCGTCACGGCCTCCCACTTCCTCATCCCGGTGCTGAAGTCCCTCCGGGAGCCCCTGCCCGTGCCGGTGGTGTGGAACAGCTCCGGGTATGAGTCCCTGTCCGCCCTCCGGGCGCTCCGGGGTAAGGTGCAGATATACCTGCCGGATATGAAATACTCGGACCCACGCCTTGCGGAGCGGTACTCCTCCGCCCCGGACTACCCGGAGACGGCGAAGCGCGCCATACTTGAGATGTACCGCCAGACCGGGCCCTATGTGATTGGGGAGGACGGGATGATGCGCTCGGGGGTCATTATACGCCATCTCGTCCTGCCGAACGCCCTGGAGAACACCCGGGAGGTCATTCGCTGGGTGTCGGAGACCTTCGCCCCGGGGCAGGTCCTCTTCTCCCTTATGGCCCAGTACACGCCAATGGGCCGGGCCGGGGAATTCCCGGAGTTGTCCCGGAGGCTCACCCCGGAGGAGTATGCCAGCGCCGCCGGGATGCTGGAGGAGAGCGGCATCGAGGACGGATTTTATCAGGAGCTCAGCTCCGCCCGGGAGGAGTACACCCCGGATTTTGACCTCACGGGAGTTTTAGAGGAGAGTTAATGTGAAAAGGGTATTGGGATTTTTGAAAAACGAGACGGTGCTCGCCGTCTCCGCAGTCCTCGCGGCGGTGTCCTGCTTTCTCGTCCCGCCGGACAGGGAGTATCTGGGGTACATAAATTATGACACGCTCATAATCCTCTTCTGCCTCATGGTGGTGGTGGCGGGGCTTTCAAAGCTGGGGGTGTTTTCCCGGCTGGCCCACAGCCTTCTCCGGCATCTTCACGGGCAGCGGGGCCTCACCCTGGCGCTGACGGCGATGTGCTTTTTCGGCTCCATGTTCATGACAAACGACGTGGCCCTGATCACCTTCGTGCCCCTGGCTCTCATGGTGCTGGAGCTGGAGGGGAAGGAGGGCGCAATGGTCATTACCGTGACGCTCATGACCGTGGCGGCAAACCTGGGGAGCATCCTCACGCCCATCGGCAACCCCCAGAATCTGTACATCTACTCCGTCTCCGGTCTTACGCTCGGGGAATTCGTGCTGACCATGCTGCCCTACGCCGCCCTGTCCGCCCTCCTTTTAGCCGGGTGCTGCCTTGTGCTCATAAGGCCGGAGCAGGTCAGCGTGCGCCTTGAGGAGGCGGACGCCCCCCTCCGGGCGGGGGACACGGTATTTTACCTTGTGCTCTTCGCCGTGTGCACCCTCTCGGTGGCAAAGCTCCTCCCCACCCCGGCGCTGCTCGCCATAACAGTTCTGGCGGTGGGCATCCGGGACAGAAGGCTTCTCCTTCGGGCCGACTGGGGGCTTCTTGCCACATTTCTCTGCTTTTTCGTGTTTATCGGCAACATGGGCCGCTTCCCGCCCTTCCGGGACGCGGTGCTCTCGGCGCTGGAGGGGCGGGTCCTGCCCGTCAGCGCGGCGCTGAGTCAGGTCATAAGCAACGTCCCCGCGGCGCTGCTCCTTGGCGGCTTCACCGACAGCTGGCGGGAGCTTCTTGTCGGCGTGAACCTGGGCGGTCTGGGGACGCTCATCGCCTCCATGGCGAGCCTCATATCCTTCAAGCAAATCTCAAAAAGGGCCCCGGAGCGCCGTGGGCGGTACATACTCGTGTTCACGGCGGTGAATCTCGCCTTCCTCGCGGTCCTTCTCGCCCTGGCGGCTTTAATCTGATGCCCTTTTTCCAATAGAAACATATAAAAAGCCCTGAATTTTGCAAAATTCAGGGCTTTTTATTAATTAATACTATTCCCAGATAAAAATATTAATTTTTATCTGGGAAGGCCGTGCTACGCACAGCCCATTTAAGCGCTGGAAGCGCTTAAATGACGTCTCATACAAAACCTGACGCGCCTTCGGCGCTATAAAAAGTGCAAAGCACTTTTTAACAGGTTTTAGTATAATATTCATCAGATGAGCGTCTCACGGGAGCGGGTTTTTATCTCCTCCATGAGCTTCGCGGCAAAGTCCTCAAAGGTGAAGGCGCCCTTGTCGCCGGTGAGCGTGCGGACGGCGACCATGCCCGCCTCGGCCTCCTTGTCGCCGGCCACCAGCAGGTAGGGTATCTTCTGGCCCCGGGCCTCAACTATCTTCTTGCCAAGCTTCTCATTGCGAAGGTCCACCTCCGCCCGGACGCCCAGGGCGTCAAGCTTCGCCGCCAGGGCGTTGGCGTAGTCGTTGGTCCTGTCGGTTATGGTGAGTATGCGAACCTGCACGGGGGCAAGCCAGGTGGGGAAGGCCCCGGCGAAGTGCTCGGTTATGACGCCGATGAACCGCTCGATGGACCCCAGGACCACACGGTGGATCATCACCGGGCGGTGCTTTGCCCCGTCCTCGCCCACATACTCCAGCTCGAACCGCTCGGGAAGCTGGGAGTCCAGCTGAATGGTGCCGCACTGCCAGGTGCGCCCAAGGGAGTCAGCCAGGTGGAAGTCCAGCTTCGGCCCGTAGAAGGCGCCGTCCCCCTCGTTTATGGTGAAGGTCTTGCCCATGGCGGTGATGGCGGACTTCAATATCTCCTGATTGCGCTCCCACTCCTCCACGGTGCCGATGTGGTCCTCGGGCATGGTGGAAAGCTCGATCTCATAGGAGAGGCCGAACACGGAATAGACCTCGTCAAAGAGCCGCACCGTCTCCTGAATGACATCCTGCATCTGCTCCCTCGTCATAAAGACGTGGGCGTCGTCCTGAGTGAAGCACCGGACGCGGAAAAGGCCGTGGAGCGCGCCGGACAGCTCGTGACGGTGCACCAGTCCCAGCTCGCCCACTCTGAGGGGCAGGTCCCGGTAGGAGTGGGGCTCGGACTTGTAGACCAGCATCCCGCCGGGGCAGTTCATGGGCTTTATGGCGTAGTCCTCGTCGTCGATGACGGTGGTGTACATGTTCTGCTTGTAGTGGTCCCAGTGGCCGGAGCGCTCCCAGAGCTTGCGGTTTAAGATGATGGGGGTGGAGATCTCCACATAGCCGTACTTCTTGTGGACCTCCCGCCAGTACTCAAGGAGCGTATTTCTGAGGACCATGCCCTTGGGCAGGAAGAAGGGGAATCCGGGGCCCTCGTCCCTGAGCATGAATAGGCCCAGCTCTTTTCCCAATTTCCTGTGGTCACGGCGCTTTGCCTCCTCTATGCGGGCAAGGTAGGCGTCAAGCTCCTCCTTTTTGGGGAAGGCCACGCCGTATATCCGCTGGAGGGTCTCCCGGCTGGAGTCGCCCCGCCAGTAGGCGGCGTTGCAGGCGGTGAGCTTCAGGGCGTTGCCCTTTATCCGTCCGGTGGAGTCAAGATGGGGTCCCGCGCACAGGTCCGTAAACTCCCCTTGGCGGTAAAAGCTGATGGCGGCGTCCTGGGGCAGGTCGTTTATGAGCTCCACCTTAAAGGGCTCGTCCTTCATAAAATCGAGAGCCTCGGCTCTGGGGAGCTCAAAGCGCTCGAGCTTCAGCTTCTCCTTGCAGATCTTCCGCATCTCCGCCTCTATCTTCTCCAGATGCTCGGGAGTGAAGGCGAAGGGGGCGTAGAGGTCGTAGTACCAGCCCTCGTCAATGGCGGGGCCGATGGCCAGCTTCACCTCGGGCCAGAGGCGCTTTACCGCCTGGGCCATGACGTGGGAGCAGGTGTGCCAATACCTGTGGCGGTACTCGGGGTTTTCAAAGGTGTACAGGTTTTCTTCGGACATTGCTTTTTCCTCCTTGATCTGGGCCTACGGCCCGGTATTGTGGGGAGAGGAATAAAATAAGCCTCACCCCTGTGATGTCAGGGGTGAGGCGAATATACGCTCCACGGTTCCACCCTGCTTACGGATAGTATGCCCCATCCGTCGCTTTGTGCTCGCTGTAACGGGCGAATCCCGTCCCGGTCCTCCCGGGCGGCTCGGGAGCGGTATCCCCGTTTTCTCCGCAGGCCCTTTCACCAGCCGGGCCCTCTCTGGGCGGATACGTCGGTTCATTCTCCGTCAGCGCCGTTTTACAGGGGAAGTTTAACACCGAAAAACGCCTTTGTCAAGGGCATTTTGGCCCGGTTTTTCCGTCCGGGGTATTTTTTCCCCTCAGCCCACAAGGGCGGTCATGTCGTAAAGTCCGGCGGGCTTTCCGACGATAAATCTCGCCGCGGAGAGCGCGCCCTCGGCAAAGAGGGCCCGGTCGTGGGCCTCGTGCTTTAATGTGATGGTCTGGGTGTCCGTGGCGATGATCACCGCGTGGGTGCCGGGCAGGTTGCCCATGCGCAGGGCCTGGACGCCTATCTCGTTCTTCTCACGCTTTCCCATGCCGCTGCGGCCAATGTTGAGGGTGCTGCCCGGGCGGACCTCCTGCATGGCGCGGGCCAGCATGAGGGCGGTGCCGCTGGGGGCGTCCAGCTTGCGGTTGTGGTGGGCCTCAACTATCTCTATATCCGCATCCGGGAAGAGGGCGGCGGCCCGGCGGGCAAGGTCGGTCAGCGCGGCGATGCCAAGGGACATGTTTGCCGAGGAGAAAATGGGTATCCTCTCCGCCGCGGCTGTGACGGCGGCGCGCTCCTCATCGGTGTGGCCCGTGGTGCAAAGCACCAGCGGCAGAGAGCGCTCCAGACAGAACTTCAGAAGCTTTCCCGTCAGGGAGTGGTGGGAGAAGTCCACCACCACGTCGACGTGCTCCGTCACCTCCACAGGGAAGCACTTCACCGCGCCGCCCTGGGAGTACTCGTCCACCGCGGCGGCGAGATTCAGGTCCTCCGCCCGCTCCACGGCGTTCACCACAAGCGAGCCCATGCGCCCCAGGGCGCCGTAAACAAGTATATCCGTCATATAAGTCCCTCCCGGCGCATAAGGGTGCGGAGCTTTTCAAGGTGCTCCGGCTCCATGGGTGTGAGAGGCAGGCGGAGGTAATTTTCAATAATGCCCATCTCATGGAGGGCGGCCTTGGCGGGAATGGGGTTCACCTCGGAGAAGAGGGCGTCGATGAGGGGCTTATAGCGGCACTGGAGCGCCGCCGCGCCGACGATGTCCCCGGCGAAGAATCTTCTGCACATCTCCCCTGCCGCCTTCGGCAGGATGTTTGAGAGCACGGAGATAACGCCGCTGCCGCCCATGGAGAGGATGGGGACCACGATGTCGTCGTTGCCGGACCAGATGGCGAAGTCCCCGCCGCACCTGGCGGCTATGTCCACCACCGTCGCCATGTCCCCTGTGGCCTCCTTTATCCCGGCGATATTGGGATGCTTTGAAAGCTCCACGCAGGTGTCGGGCATTATCTTAACCCCGGTGCGCCCGGGGACGGAGTAGACTATCATGGGAAGCTCCGTGGCGTCGGCGATCCTGTAAAAGCTCTGGACAAGGCCCGCCTGGGTGCACTTGTTGTAGTAGGGAGTGACGCATAAAAGCGCGTCCGCCCCGGCGTCACGGGCCTTTATGCTCATCTCCACCGCGTGGTCGGTGTAGTTTGAGCCGGTGCCGGCAATGACGGGGATGCGTCCCGCCACGCGCTCCGCCACGAAGCGTATGGTCTCAATGTGCTCCTCGTCGGTGAGGGTGGGGGCCTCGCCGGTGGTGGCGCAGACGATAAGCGCGTCCACGCCTCCCTCGAGCTGGAGGTCCACAAGCCTGCCCATGGCGTCGTAGTCCACGCCCCTCTCGTTCATCGGTGTGACGAGGGCGGTGCCCACGCCTCGGAAAATCTCGTTTTTCATGTATAAACCTCCGTTTTTACCCCGGCGGGAAAGCCCGGGGGCAGTATTATCCGCGCCTCCCCCAAAAGCCGCGCTTTTTTCAAATATTCTTAAGCCTGCTGCCTGTGTCTGTCCCGCTCCATGACCGCAAGCTCGTCGCAGCGGTTATTAAGGTCGTTCTCGGCGTGGCCCTTCACCCAGAGGAATGTGACGTGGTGGACCGATAGGAGCCCGTCAAGCCTCTGCCAAAGCTCCGGGTTTTTAAGCTCCCCCTCCTTGCGCCGCCAGCCCCGGGCCTTCCAGGACCGCAGCCAGCCCTGGTTTACGGCCTGCTCGATGTATTTGGAGTCGGTGTAGAGCTCCACCACGCAGGGTCTCTTTAGAAGCTCCAAGGCGTTTATGACGCCAAGCAGCTCCATGCGGTTATTTGTTGTGGCGCACTCTCCCCCGGAGATCTCCTTTTTATGCGGCCCGGCGGTGAGTATCGCCGCCCAGCCCCCGGGTCCGGGGTTCCCGGAGCAGGCCCCGTCGGTGTAAATTACGACCTTATCCATTGTCCTCTCCGGTCACGGCGTCGGTCTCCTCCGCCCGGCTCTCCCCGGTTTCCTCTCCGGCGTCCTCCGAGGCGTCCTCCGCGGCCCTCTCCGTAGTGGCGACGGACAGGAGCCTCGTCCCCTCGGATACGCGCATGAGCTTCACGCCCTGGGTGGATCTCCCAAGGACGGAGATGGTCTGGGCGCCCGTGCGGATCATGGTGCCGTCCTCGGCGAGAAGCAGCACATCGTCGGTGTCCCGGACTATCTTTATTCCGGCGATCTTGCCTGTGCGGGCGGTGACGTTGTAGTTTTTGATGCCCATGCCGCCGCGCTTCTGGGGCGTGCCGTCGGTACCCCGGACATATTCCTCAAGGGCCGTGCGCTTGCCGAAGCCGTTCTCCGTTATGGTGAGCAGCATCCCGCCCTCGGAGGCGTTGACCGCGCCGATGACAAAGTCCCCGTCCCGGAGCCTGATGCCCCGGACGCCCACGGCGGTGCGGCCCATGACCCGGACGTCGTCCTCGTTGAAGCATATGGCCATCCCGTCATGGGTGGCGAGGAGTATGTTGTCAGCGCCGGAGGTCTCGCACACGGCGATGAGGGTGTCCCCCTCCTCAAGGCCGAGAGCCCGAAGGCCGTTCTGGCGGATGTTCTTGAACGCCTCGCAGGGCAGACGCTTCACCGTGCCCTTAAGTGTCACGAGCATGAGGTATCTGCCGACGGACTCTATGTCCGAGGTGTGTATCATCGCCGTGACCCGCTCGCCGGGCTCCAGGGGCAGGACGTTCACTATGTTCGTGCCGCGGCTCGCCCTCCCGGCCTGGGGGATATTGTAGCCCTTCCGGCGGAAGGCCCTGCCGGAGGTGGTGAAGAACAGTATATAGTCGTGGGTGGAGCAGGTGAACACCGTGTGCACGAAGTCCTCATCCCTGAGTGTCTGAGCCCGGATGCCCTTGCCGCCCCGGCCCTGGGCCTTGTACTCCGTCACCGGCATACGCTTTATATACCCGGCGTTGGAGAGGGTGAAGGCGCAGTCCTCCTGGACGATGAGGTCCTCAAGGTCTATCTCCTCCTCCACATCCTGTATTTCGGTGAGGCGGTCGGAGCCGTACTTGTCGCGGATGGCAATGAGTTCGTCCTTAAGCACGCCCCGGATCTTCCCCTCGTCAGCCAGAAGCTCATTATAATAGGCTATTTTCTTCTCTATCTCGTCATACTCCGCCTGAAGCTTCTCGCGATTCAAGCCCTGAAGGGCTATGAGGCGCATATCGCATATGGCCTGGGCCTGTATTTCGTCAAGGCCGAAGCGCTCCATGAGCCGCTCCCTTGCGTTGTCGTAGCTTGTGCGGATTATCCTTATGACCTCGTCGATGTTGTCCTGGGCTATGAGCAGACCCTCCAAAAGGTGCGCCCGCTCCTGGGCCTTTTTGAGGTCGTAGCGTGTCCTGCGGGTGATGACCTCCTCCTGGAAGGTGAGGTACTCCGTGAGGATGCTCCGCAGCGGCAGTATCTTCGGCTGCTGCTGGTTGTCCGTCAGGGCAAGCATGATTATGGAGAAGCTGGACTGCATGGCGGTCTGGGTGAAGAGCTTGTTTAACACCACCTGTGCGTTGGCGTCCCGCTTCAGCTCAATGACCATGCGCATACCGTTCCGGTCCGTCTCGTCCCGGATGTCGGAGATGCCCTCAAGGCGCTTGTCCTTGACCTGGTCGGCGATATTTTTGATGAGCTGCCGCTTGTTCACCTGATATGGAAGCTCGGAGACGATGATCCTCGTGCGGTGGTCCTTGCCGTACTCCTCAAACTCCGTCCTCGCTCTGACGGTTATCTTCCCACGGCCCGTGGCGTAGGCCTGTCGGATGCCGTTTCTGCCCATGATTATCCCCCGTGTGGGGAAGTCGGGCCCCGTTATGTGCTCCATGAGCTGGGAGAAG
Organism: uncultured Oscillospiraceae bacterium; assembly: GCA_947630755.1. GTDB lineage: Bacteria > Bacillota > Clostridia > Oscillospirales > Oscillospiraceae > RUG626. The sequence continues at coordinate 12,417 of CANRIU010000029.1, forward strand.
GAGGCGTCCGGGTCGTCCAGGAGGCACACGCAGGCGTTGATGACCTCCCTCAGGTTGTGGGGCGGGATGTTCGTCGCCATGCCCACGGCTATGCCGGAGGAGCCGTTCACCAGAAGGTTCGGCAGGCGGCTGGGGAGGACCCGGGGCTCCCGGCGTGACTCGTCAAAGTTGGGGTCCCAGTCCACAGTCTCCTTGTCGATGTCCCGGAGCATCTCATCGGCGATGCGGGACATGCGCGCCTCGGTGTACCTGTATGCCGCCGGGGGGTCACCGTCCACGGAGCCGAAGTTTCCGTGACCGTCGATAAGGGGCTCGCGCATGGAGAAGTCCTGAGCCATGCGCACAAGAGCGTCATAGACGCTGGCGTCGCCGTGGGGGTGGTAGTGGCCCAAAACGTCGCCCACGGCGGTGGCGCACTTCTTATAGGGGTTCTGGTGTGTCAGTCCCCCCTCGTACATGGAGTAGAGTATGCGCCGATGGACGGGCTTTAAGCCATCCCGCACATCCGGCAGAGCTCTGCCCACAATGACGGACATGGCGTACTGCTTGTAGCTCTCCTGCATCTCATGGACGAGCTCCGACTGGGTTATGATTTGATCCGGGAACAGTATGTCCTCGGGCTTGTAGTCTCTGTTGTGTGCCATATGGTTCCTCGATTCGTTGAGTCATTGAAAATGCGCTTGCCGTCAGTCCTGCGGAGTGTGCTCTATCATTGAACCTCTATCTCAAAATAAAATTACGTCATCCTCCTCAGGATCGCCTGTATCGACATCCAGCACCATCTCATATTCACCCGTCTCCCAGGCGTCAGCGGGAAGGTGATGGACCTCCAGACTATGGTCGTAATAGTAAAAGTAATATACGCTGCCGTCGGGCATCTCCTGAAAGTCACGATAATAATCAAAATGATTGTCAATATCGAAATAAGGCTTACCGGAATCATCGGTAATGTGCCGAAGGTTGAGGAGATCCTTCGGAGCCCTGGTGAACTCCTCGGTGTCCAGGTCAAAGACCGCCCGGCTGTTCACAAGATGACTGCCAAGGCGAAGCCAAATCTCAAGCCGGGCGAACTTCGGCATATCAATACACCTGGTAGCGCCGGCCCAGTCCTTTTCCATGGGTGTCACCCCTATACGATCGTCAAGCCGCGGGACATAGTACAGCCTGTTCTTGTAAACCGCCACCAGTTTATCAAAGCCTCTTGAATTGAGGTCCTTTGAGAAGAACGCACGGTCGAGCTTGTCAAGGCGCTGGAGCTTGTCGGGGTCGCGGAGCTTGAAGCGCACTCCCCCATCCTCAAGGCCGGTGTATCCGTAGCCGTCGTGGACGAACAAATCACCGTTACCGAAAACACCCTCAGGCAGCTTCTTTCCCGAAAGTCTGCCGTTGGAAAGAGAAATGGAGCAAACGGAGTCGTTGAAAATGTTGAAGAACCACAGCGCGCCGTTCCACAGCTGAGCATTCGAGACGACATAATAGCTCGGACAATTTACCGTTCCGTCGTTTCTGATCTCCGTTTTTGTGACTGTCCCATCTTCAGGTCTGATCTTGCATAAATAAGGCGTTTGTGAAAAAGACCCTTCCGGCGTATATACCGCTATGCAATAGACATTTTCTTCCCAATAGCAGAGATTTGAAAGACTGACCCCCTCCGTTTTAGGAATCAGCACCTTTTTCTCACTGTCGTAAGTATGGAAGAACAGGAGCGCGTTATTTTCTATCAGGTATATCCCTGTCCCGGGGGCATAAAGGAAATTTCTCTCATACCTCGCCTGCAGCTCCACGCTCTCCTTTTTTACCGTCGGTCTCGTCTTAGGAGCGGGGGTGGGGGCAGGGGCGGCGTCCAGGCTGCCCACCTTCGTGCCACAGTTCATGCAGAATTTAGCCCCGTCAGGCAGCTTCGTCCCGCAGTTCATACAAAACATGGTATTTCCTCCGTCATTTTTATTTTTATGGCAAAAATCCCGTCAAATCTTTGCGTCGGCTCAGTAGTCCAGATTCACCGCGTATTTGGCGTTCTCCTCTATCCACGCCTTTCTGGGCTCCACCTCCTCGCCCATGAGGACGGTGAATATCTGGTCGGCGGCGACGGCGTCCTCCAGGGTTATACGGCGGAGAGTGCGCTTTTCCGGGTCCATGGTGGTCTCCCACAGCTCGTGGGGGTCCATCTCGCCAAGGCCCTTGTAGCGGTTTATCTCCACACGGGCCGAGGGGTTGTCGCCGCGCATCTCGGCGGAGAGCCTGTCCCGCTCCTCGTCGGAGTAGGCTACCCGCTGGGTCTTTCCACGGGTGAGCTTATAGAGCGGCGGCACGGCGGAGTAGACATATCCCCGCTCAATGAGGGGGCGCATATAGCGGAAGAAGAAGGTGAGCAGCAGAGTGCGTATGTGGGCGCCGTCCACATCGGCATCCGCCATAATGATTATCTTGTGGTAGCGCAGCTTGTCGATATTGAACTCCTCCCCTATCCCGGCGCCAAGGGCCACGATCATGGGGTAGAGCTTGTCGTTGCCGTAGATCTTGTCCGCCCGGGCCTTCTCCACGTTGAGCATCTTGCCCCACATGGACAGTATCGCCTGAAAGCGGGAATCCCGGCCCTGTATGGCGGAGCCCGCGGCGGAGTCGCCCTCCACGATGTATATTTCGCAAAGAGAGGGGTCCCGCTCGTTGCAGTCCTGGAGCTTGTCCGGCATCTGCCCGGACTCCAGCCCCGTCTTGCGCCGCACGGACTCCCGGGCCTTCTTGGCGGCCTCCCGGGCGCGGCTGGCGGTGAGGGCCTTCTCGATTATTGCCTTGCCGAAGGCCGGGTTCTCCTCAAGGTAAATCTCCAGCTGCTCGGAGACTATGGAATCAACCAGCGAGCGCATCTCCGCGTTGCCCAGCTTCGCCTTTGTCTGGCCCTCGAACTGGGCGTTTATGAGCTTCACGGATATGACGGCGGTGATGCCCTCCCGGCAGTCCTCGCCGGAGAGCTTGTCGTCGCCCTTAAGAGCGCCTATCTTCACGGCGTAGGCGTTGAGCACGCGGGTGAGGGCCGTCTTGAAGCCCGTCTCGTGCATTCCGCCCTCCGGGGTGTGGATGTTGTTGGCGAAGGAGACGATGAGCTCGTCGTATCTGTCGTTATACTGGAAGGCTATCTCCGCGATGGAGTCCGCCCTGCCGCCGGACATGTACACCACGTCCTCGGCGATGGGGGTCTTGTGGCGGTTCAAATACTCCACGAACTGGCGGATGCCGCCCTCGTAGTGCATGTCGTCGAAAATGAGCTCCTCGCCCCGGTTGTCCTCGATGCGTATCCGGAGGCCGGCATTCAAAAACGCCTGCTCCCTCATGCGCTTGTGGAGTATGTCGTAGTCGTATACCGTGTCGTCGAACATCTCGGGGTCGGGCTTGAAGGTGACGGTAGTGCCGGTGCGGTCCGTCTCCCCCACCACGGTGAGGGGCTCGGTTATCTCCCCCCGGGAGAAGCGCATCTCGTATATCTTTCCGTCCTTGTGGACCTGGACCACCAGCCACTCGGAAAGGGCGTTGACCACGGAGGCGCCCACACCGTGAAGTCCTCCGGAGACCTTGTAGCCCCCGCCGCCGAATTTTCCTCCGGCGTGGAGGATGGTGAATACGACCTCAAGGGCGCTCTTGCCCGTCTGTCCCTGGATGTCCACGGGTATGCCCCGCCCGTTGTCCGTGACGGTTATGGTGTCACCAGGGTTTATCGTCACCCGGATGTGGTCGCAGTAGCCGGCAAGGGCCTCATCGATGGAGTTGTCCACTATCTCATACACCAGATGGTGAAGCCCCGAGGAGCTTGTGGAGCCGATGTACATTCCGGGCCGTTTCCTCACGGCCTCCAGCCCTTCCAGCACCTGGATCTGGCTGGCGTCGTACTCCTGGGTAATCTTTCCAGTGATACCCGTGGCCTCAGTGATGTCCTGCATAAAATGATCCTCCCAAAACTGTTCCCGCCCGGAAAATCTGCCTCTCCGGGGCGGATACGCACACAAATCTGTCAGGGACAGGGAAAAACCGCTGTCCCTGAAATATTTTCCAGCAATTTGACGAAGGCTTAAGTGTCCAAGTTGTCCAAATCGTCGGGGTCGAAGTCCATCTCCTCATGGGGGTTGTCGAAGGGCTCGTCACCCAAGACCTCCATGGAGCGCATGCGGCGCTTGTCCTTGGCGGTCTCAACGGATCTGTGGATGAGCTCCTTCACCGCCCGGGGGTCCTTCACGTTCTCAATGTCCACATGGGGCGAGCTCTTGTCTGAGGAGTAGATGCACACCGTCCCCACGCCGAAAATTCTCTGCCAGAGGGACATGCTGAGTTGGATGTCCCTTATGCGGTAGAGGAGCACCTCCTCGGTGTTGAGATTCAAAAGTCCCTTTTCAATGAAGAGCCTGTCGTCGCTGAGCATATACTTTGTGAAGGTCATGGGTATCCCCAGGATACGCTTTTTGTCCCTCCAGATGTACTCAATGGGCTCAAGCTTCGTTCTTGCCATATTCTGCCCCTCTTTCCAGTATTTTATATAAAGTTCTCGTCCGCGGCGCGCTTTGCCAGTGTCTGCGCGCCGAGCTGAGTGAAATATATCCTGTCCGCGCCGCCCTCAGCGCATACCACGAAGGCCTTGGGAAGGTCGTCGCTGACCACATAGGATGTCCGGCCCTCCCGCTCCGCCTTATTGAGAAAGCTCCTTGTGGTCCTGGCGCAGGAGGTGTTGTCAAGGTCGAATATCCCCACCACCGTGCTCTCCCGCACAAGGGTGTCCGCACCGAGGTGTATATACATGCAAGATCACCCGTATATCCTTCCGCCGTCCACTGTCAGCACCCGTCCGCCGGTTCTGTCGGAGACGCGCTCGTCCTCGCAGCAGGTGATGAACACCTGCCCGCCGCCGATGCGGTTAAGGACGAAGTCCTGCCTCCCCTCGTCAAGCTCCGACAGCACGTCGTCAAGCAGTAAAAGGGGGTACTCCCCCAGTGTGTCCCGGTGGATATTGAGCTCCGCAAGCTTTATCGACAGCGCCGCGGTTCTCGTCTGCCCCTGGGAGGCGAAGGCCCTGGCCGCGCAGCCGTTTATATCTATCTCCAAATCGTCCTTGTGGGCGCCGGAGAGGCACATATGCGAGGCGAGCTCCGCGTCCTTGTGGGTCCTCTGGTGCTCCAGAAGCTCCGGCAGTATCGCCGAGGGCGGCGCCTTGGGGTCGGTCACTGTGTCCACGGTTTTGTATTTCAGCTCAAGCCTCTCTCCGCTGCCGAACTCCCCGTGTATCCTCCCCGCCTCCGGCGCAAGGCGCTCCACAAAATTTGCCCGGTAGTGTATGAGTATCGCGCCGTATTTCGCCGTCTCAAGGTCGTACTCCTCCAACAGCGGCAGAAGTCCCGGGTTCTCCCCGCAGTCGCGTAAAAGCCTCGTCTTGCCCTCGTATGCCCTTGAGAAGGATGCCAGCGCCGCGGCGTAGCGGGGCCGGAGCTGGGATATGCACATGTCCATGAGCCGCCGCCGCTCCGAGGCGCCGCCCCGGATCATATTCAGGTCCTCCGGGCAGAAGAGCACCGCGGAGAAATTTCCCGCAAGCTCCGCCGCCGTGCGGCATTTGACGCCGTTTACGCTCATGTCCCGGCGCTGTCCACGGCGGAGCGTCAACTCCACCCGCCGCTCCCTGTCACCGGAGACTCCCCGGGCGCTCACATGCGCGTCCTGAGAGGAGAAGGCGATGAGCTCCTTATCGGATCTCGCTTTAAATCCCCTTCCCGTGGCGATAAGATATATCGCCTCAAGAAGGTTCGTCTTTCCCTGACCGTTTTTTCCCACTATCACGTTTATCCCGCCGGAAAATTCAGTCTCACAGTCGGTGTAGCTGCGAAAGCTCCGGAGGGCCATACTGTTAAGGCGCATCGTCACTCCGAGGCTATTCTGAGCCTGCTCCCGCCCAGCTCAACGGTATCTCCGGGGTAGAGCTTTTTTCCGCGCTTATCGCAGACCTCGCCGTTGACAAGCACCCTTCCCTCCTCGATGAGCCGCTTTGCCATTCCCCCGGTCTCAGCGAGATTGGAGAATTTCAAAAACGCGTCCAGCTTTATAAAGTCGGTGTAGATGGGTATATCCTGGATCGTCTGCTCCTTTATACGAGCCTTCAGCTTAATTCTCATTTGCTCTCAGCCTCACGGGAAGTATCATGTAGATGAAGTTTCTGTTCTCGTCCGTCGGGACTATCACGCAGGGAGAGACCCCGGTACTCAGCTGAAGCCGCACGTTCTCCGCCGGGGCGGCCCTCAGTGCCTCCAGAATGTAGCGGTTATTGAAGCCAATCTCCAGCCCCTCGCCGTCGCCCTTCACCGGGCACTCGTCCACGGCCTTTCCGAGGGTGGTGGCGGTGGAGACCTTCAGCACGCCGTCGGTGAAGCAGCAGCGCACGGGGCTTTTGAATTTGTCCGAAATTATGAGGGACACCCTCTCCACCGTGCTTATAAGGTCCCTCTTTGCCGCCTCGATGCTGTACTTGCCCGACTGGGGTATGGAGTTTCTGTAATTTAAAAACTCTCCCTCCAGCCTCCGGGAGATGAGCATCGTGCTGCCCAGTGTGAACATGACGTGCTTTGAGCCGAGAGTTATCTTCACCAACTCGTCGCTGTCATTGGCGATGCGCTCCACCTCGTTTAAGGCAGAGCCCGGCACGACGAAGGAGATTTTTCCCACCTCGGTCTTTGCCACTCTCTCCCGCCGGAGGGCAAGGCGGAAGCCGTCCACGGCAACCACGGTGAGAATCTCGTTCTCCACCTCAAAGAGCGCCCCGGTGTGGATGGGCCGGGCCTCATTGTCGGAGACGGCGAAGGTGGTCTCAGCTATCATCGCCTTGATGTCCTTCTCCTTCATGTAGACGGAGTTCTGATAGTCCACAACGGGCAGGTCCGGGTACTCGTCCGCGGACATTCCCATTATGTAGAATTTGCTGGCGGCGCAGCTTATGCTTATCATGTACTTGTCGTCAACGCTCATATAGACCACATCGTCGGGGAGCTTTCTTATAATGTCCCCGAAGAGCCGGGCGTTTATGACTACGCTTCCCTCCTCGGTGATGTCGGCCTTGATGGTGGAGCGTATGCCCGTCTTGAGGTCGTAGCCCGTGACAGAAAGATCCCCGCCTGCCTCTAAAAGCAGCCCTTCAAGGCTTGGGACCGCGCTCTTCGCCGCCGCGGCCCGGGATGCTGTGGTGACAGCCGCCGAAAGCTCGGCCTTCTCACAGGAAAATTTCATTGTCCGTTCCTCCTCAAATTATTTCTTCTCTTTTCATAGATAGACATATTATTATATTTTCAGCAGTATTAGTAGAAGCGGCGCCTATTGTGGAAAACCGCGGAGCCTCCGCTTTTTCCGCGGGGTTTCGCCCTTATTGCACTGTTTTGGACGCTGTGGAAAATAAATCTGTTTTCACCAGGGCAAAATCAGGTAAAAATGTTGTCAACAGACTATTTACCACATTTCCACATTGTGTTGAAAAGTCCGGCTCACTCCCGGGAGTTGATGTTGGACGTTATATCCCGGACCATCTGGGCAAATTCCTTGTCCACGGATATGTTTTTTTCAATCTTCTGGATGCTGGAGAGCACCGTGGTGTGGTCCCGCCCCTCAAAAAATTCGCCGATGTCCGAGAGGGACAGGTTTGTCAGCTTTCGTATCTCATACATCGCTATCTGCCGGGCGAGGGCCGTGTTGCGGGTGCGGCTCTGCCCACGGATGTCCTTGACGGAGATGGAGAAATATTTCGCCGTTTCGTTTATTATGTCCTCCGGGGTCGGGACGTAGGAGGACTTCTGTTTGAACATGTCCTTCAGTATCCGCGTGGCCTCCGTCACCGTCAGGGGCGTCTTCATAAGCTCGCTCTGGGCGCGGATCTTCAGCACCGCCCCCTCCAGCTGCCGGACGTTGGAGGTCATGTTCTCCGCGATGTAGTTCACCACCTCGTTCGGAAGTGCCAGACCCACCTTCATGGACTTGTTGCGCACGATGGCGGCCCGGGTCTCAAAATCCGGGGGCTGGATGTCCGCCTGAAGGCCCATGTCAAATCTGGATCTGAGGCGCTGGGTCAGAAGCGGCATATCGGATGGCGGACGGTCGGAGGTGAATACCATCTGCTTGTGGGACTCATAGAGGGTGTTGAAGGTGTGGAACATCTCCTCCTGAGTGCTGGCCTTTCCGGCGACTATCTGTATGTCGTCGATGAGAAAGAGGTCCGCGCTGCGGTATTTCTCCCGAAACTCCACGTTTTTGCCCGTCTGGATCGCGGCGATGAGCTCATTCATGAAGTCCTCGCCCCGGACAAAGACGATGTTGTACTCCGGGTGACGGCGGGCTACCTCATGGCGTATGGCGTAGAGAAGGTGCGTCTTTCCGAGGCCGGAGTCTCCGTATATGAAAAGGGGGTTGTAGTCCGTGGTCTGGCCCTCCGCCACGGCGAGGGACGCGGCGTGGGCGAATTTGTTTGAAGGACCCACCACGAATTTGTCGAAGGTGTACTCGTCGGGGTTTGCCACCTCCCGCTCGGGCTCCGGCTCCGAGGACTCGAGCTCCTCATCCCCCACAAGGTAGACCTCCATTTCCCCGGCGAAAATCTGTCTCAGGGCCTCCTTAATGTTTCCGAGGAACCTGGCATTGATAATGCTCCGCTTAAAATCCGACGGCACATACAGGGTGAAGCTGCTCTCCGTCATTCCGACGGCCCTGCTCTCCCCAAACCATGTGTTCATGGCAACTGGAGTGAGCTCCGAGCCCATAAGCTCCAGAACGCTGGACCATATATCCTCAATGGAGTTCATTTTTGTCTGTCACTCCTTTTTATCCCGCCCCAAAAATGGCGACTTCACGGCATCATAACAGTAACCTACATTATATCAAAAATCAGGGCGGATTGCAAGTATATTATGGCCCTCCGGGGCTGTCGATTTTACCTGAAACAAAGAAAAAACCGCCCGGTAAGAGGCGGTTTTATGCTTGTAAAAAACTCAGTTTTAAATGGTTAGGGCTGGGGTCGGGTTCCCGGCCCCGCACCCGGTTCACTTTTTTCTTCAGTGTCTTTCGGCTTGTACTTTTCCTCGCCGGTTTCAACCCAAAGGATGAAATCATTGATTTTCTTCTCGTCCCATCCGGCAGTGCGAAGACCCAAAATTAACCTTGATGTCTCCTGCATTGTTTTTTGACCTGCCTCCTTTTGCCTTATTTTGCGCGGGTGTCGCAGTAAATGCATCGGTACACCCGCTTTTCCCGGTCGGTGAGGCGGAATATGTGCTCCAGCTCCTGCTCCACGCTTGTGATGCACCTGGGGTTTTTGCAGCGTATGACGCCCTTTATCGTCTCGGGGAGCTCGGGGTGGCGCTTCTCCACCCTCCTGCCGCCCCGGATGATGTTGACGGTGATGTGGGGGTCAATGTAGCCAAGAAGATCGAAGTTTAAGTCAATGACCTCGTTTATCTTGAGGATGTCCTTCCTGCCGCGCTTGCCGGAGGAGGCGTTTTTTATGAGCGCCACCTCGCAGTCGAGTTTGTCAAGCTCCAGATATTTGTAGAGCTCCATCCCGCGTCCCGCAGGGATGTGGTCTATGACGATGCCGTCCACGATAGTGCCGATGAGCATTTACTCCACCTCCAGAAGCTTGAGTATGAGGGCCATTCTGATGTATTTTCCGTTGAGGACCTGCTTAAAGTAGCACGCCCTGGGGTCGCTGTCGATAGCCACGGAGATCTCGTTTACTCTGGGCAGCGGGTGGAGAATGGACAGGTCCTTCTTCGCCGTGACAAGCTTGTCCGGAGTGAGGATGTATGTGTCCTTGAGCCGGACGTAGTCGGCCTCACTTATGAACCGCTCCCGCTGGACCCGCGTCATGTAGAGCACGTCAAGCTCCGGCATGGCCTCCGACAGGGACTCCGTCTCCCGGTATTTTATGTCTCTTGCGGCGAGAATGTCCGAGCGGACGTGCTCGGGGATTCTAAGCTCCTCCGGGGAGATGAGCACGAAATCCACGCCCTCGTAGCGGCTCATGGCGCCGAGAAGCGAGTGGACCGTGCGCCCGAATTTAAGGTCCCCGCAGCAGCCCACGGTCATGTGACCGAGCCTGCCCTTCTCCCGCTTTATGGTGAGAAGGTCCGTCAGGGTCTGGGTGGGGTGGTTGTGCCCGCCGTCCCCGGCGTTTATCACCGGGATGGAGGCGTTCATGGCAGCCACCAGCGGCGCGCCCTCCTTGGGGTGGCGCATGGCGATTATGTCCGCAAAGCAGCTTATGACCCGGGCGGTGTCGGCCACGCTCTCCCCCTTGGCGGCGGAGCTTGACTGGGCCTCGGAAAAGCCGATGACCTGCCCGCCCAGCTCCAGCATGGCGGACTCAAAGCTGAGGCGCGTGCGGGTAGAGGGCTCGTAGAAGAGGGTAGCCAGCTTTTTTCTGCGGCACTTCTCGGCGTATTTGTCGGGGTTTGCGATTATGTCCTCGGCTTTGGCGATGAGCTCGTCGATCTCCTGCACCGAGAGGTCTGCTATGTCAATAAGGCTTCTCATTTTTTCGCTCCGTTCACGGCAAGGTAATTTCTGATGCGCTGTACATTCTCGGCATTCTCGGGCTTCTCCTCAAGGTACTCTATTATGTCCCAGACATCCACTACGGAGTACACCGGGAAGCCGAACTCCTCCTCAATCTCCTCCATGGCGCCCTTGTCGGTCCTGCCCTTCTCACCCCGGTTTACCATGATGAAGCAGGCGGCGACCTTTGTGCCCTCGAGCTGGGAGAGTATCTCCATGCTCTCCCGGATGGCGGTCCCGGCGGTGATAACGTCCTCAACTATGACGATTTCCTCCCCCGGCTGGGGCTTCCAGCCCACGATAGTGCCGCCCTCGCCGTGGTCCTTGGCCTCCTTGCGGTTGAAGCAGAAGGGCAGATCCAGCCCGTCCCGGGCCAGCGCGGCAGCGGCGGACACGGCGATGGGGATGCCCTTGTAGGCGGGACCGAAGAGGACAGTCCGGCGCTCACCGAGATTATCAAGGTAAGCCCTGGCGTAAAATTCACCAAGGCGCATTATCTGCTCCCCGGTCTTGATGTCCCCGGCGTTTATGAAGTAGGGAATCTTGCGGCCGGATTTGGCGGTGAAATCGCCGAATTTCAAAACGCCGGCGTTTTCAAGAAATTCAATAAAATCGTGCTTGTAGAGTTCCATTTGTTATCCTCCCAAAAAGGAATTTTTGACAAAATTTAAGCCCAAAAGGCGTAAGGGACACCGCCCGGAGGGTGGAGGGGGCCCGCCGTCAGGCGGGGCGGGTCCCCCGAAGGTGGACAGGAGAAGGTCCCCGAAGGGAACCGAAAGCCGCCTTAATAAGGCGAGTTTTTCCGCCCGAAGGGCGGAGGGTTTTGTCCACCTTGGGAGGTGGACGGGGGGTGTTCGTTTTCTCTCTTTTGACCCGTCA
>CANRIU010000030.1 GCA_947630755.1 uncultured Oscillospiraceae bacterium
CGCGTCAAGCGGCATACCACCATTTGAAGCTGTAGTTGGTGTTGAAGTTGAGGTTACTTGTATTTCTGCCGCAACCTTCCAAAGCGGTATCTTTGCGGCCTTCGCCCTGTCTCTCACAACATGATTTTCTGTCATTTGTTTAAACCTCCCTCTTGACAGATGGATTAAATTCTGCTATCATCACCTTGATGATGATTGTATTCTATCATACATTACCAAAACTGTCCAGATAGAGCGAAGTAAAATATAATCCACAAAAATCAGATGTTAGTAGAATATACTCAACGTACGGAGGGCGCAACTGATGACAAAGCAAGAACAGTCCTTTAAAATGGCGTGGCGGCTCAAAAGCTTACGGGAAGAAAGCAAATTATCCCATGACAAATTAAAGACGGCATTATTACAACAATTTGGAATTACAATAAGCCGTGACAGTCTGATGAGTTATGAGATACAGACGGAGCCACATTCAAAAATCAAAAACGGCAAGTATCCAAACTTAAATATGGGAGTTGAATATCTAAACGCTTTTGCCCAATTTTATGGTGTTTCTGCTGATTATCTTCTGGGGCTGTCGAATTATCCCACAATAAACGCACATGCGGCAGGCGCGGCTGAATACACAGGCCTTTCTTTAGAGGCAATAAACCGCATTGTACTTGAGACAACGCCTCACCCCGGATTCACCATATATGAAAATAACATGGATTTAATATCAGTCCTGAATTTACTGCTGACAGCAACGCATTTTTGGGGATTAGTTAACCAGTTGCGCGGGTATATCAATAGTCCGAAGCGAAAAACATCAAGGGCCGCCGAAATATCAAGGGAATTTCATGAAGTAAATCATGGCGCAAATACGGATGATGAGTTCAATCAACGAGACATTTTTGGGTATAGAGCAGTAAGGGAATTTAATTCCCTGTTGGAAGAACTGGATAAAAACGAAAGAGAGGCAAAAGACGATGGCAAGCACTAAATTGATGGAGACAAAGGACGGCAAGCGGTTCTTTCAAATCTGTGTCTCCCGTGGATATGGGAAAGCCCCATATAAAACCCGCTGGTATTGGCCGGAGGGGTGGAGCAAGCGGACGGCGGAGAGAGAAGCCGCAAAGCAAGCCGCCGCGTTTGAGCTTGCTTGCAAAAACGGTGAAGTCCTAAACCGTGCGGAGAAGAAGAAACAGGAGGAGCGGGAGCGGGAGGAAGAAGCCCGGAGACTGGCGGAGGCGGCAAAGCTCAAAACTGTGCGGCAATATGCCGATGGTGTTTATATGCCGACAAAAGAGGTCAATTTCAGCGAAAACACCCGCGCAAGCTATCGGATGTTCCTTGACAAGCATATTTTCCCGGTGCTGGGCGATTTCCTTTTAGTTGACGTTACCCCGGCAATGATTACCAAATTACTTGTTGACTTCCAGAAAACAGGAAAGAGCCACGCAAGCACAATCAAACTATACAATATTCTGAATGGCATCTTTCAAATGGCTTTTCTCGATGACAGCATACCGATAAACCCCATGTTGAAGGTCAAGCGGCCCGCCCCTCGCAAGGATGAACACATACAAGAGGAAGGGGAAAAGGCTCTGACGGTTCAAGAGCTGGCCCGTGTGCTGTCCTGCGTGGCGCAAGAGCCTCTTAAATGGCAAGCATATATAAACCTTGCCGCCGACAGTGGCGCACGTCGCGGGGAGCTGTGCGGCCTCCAGTGGAGCGATATAGATTGGAAATCCAACACGGTCACGATCCGGCGCAATCTTCAATACACCCCTTCGGCGGGAGTATTTGAGAAAAGCCCCAAAAACGGCAAGAGCCGCACGGTGGATATTGGCCCGGAGACGGTGGCCCTCTTGAAAAAGCTCCGGGAGGAACAGGCCCATTCCTGCATATCAAAATGGTGTTTTACACAAGATGGAATAGCGGAGCCAATGCACCCGCAAAGCCCCACGCGGTATTTTAAGAAGTTCGGCGAGAAGTACGGCATAGAGGATTTTCACCCGCATAAGCTACGGCATACGTCGGCAAGTATCGGTATCACCAACGGCGCGGACGTTGTTTCCGTCAGTGAACGGCTGGGCCATAGTGATACGGCGGTCACGCTTCGGATGTACGCCCACGCCAACGAGGAAAGTATCAGACGGGCCGGGCAGACGGTCAGAGACGCGCTTAAAGCACAAAACGGATAAAACAAGGGGGTATGGAATCGTCTTCCATACCCCCTTATACGGTGCCGGGAAAAGGATTGAAAAAGGATTGAGAAACAGTCTAAAAAAGTTCAAAACACGCTATGTTAAGATATGATAGGTTACGGCAAGGAAAAGGCTATAATCCGTTGTGGTACAAGGATTCTTTGTTTCACGAAATAGCAAGCTATAACAAGCCATAATAAGCAAAAAGATAATTGGTAAGGATGAGGTCCCCAGTTCGAATCTGGGTATCAGCTCCAGAAAAAGAGCACCAGTCTGCGGACTGGTGCTCTTTTTTAAAGCCCAGTCTGTCAAAAACACTATGTCCAAAAGGCCCGGCGGGCCTTTTGGACAGGCCGAAGCGCCAGTCCGCGGACTGGCGCTTTTTGCTTTTCTCAGGCATTTTTCCGCCGTATGCCGCCGAAACGCATCCGCGCCTCGCCCATCGGCGGCGGTCACTTTTTCGTGCAGATAAGGTGGAGCTCCGGCTGCCTGTTCCCATAGGTCGACGTGGAGGGCGGGGCGTACATCTTCCCCGAATCCGGGTCCACTATCACCGAATAGAACCTGATGTTCTCCTCTCCGCAAAGCCAGCGGAGGTTGATCTCGTAGGCGGAATAGGACCCGTCCTTCGTTATTGAGGCAAAGTATGACCTGTGATATGTCTTCCTGCGGAAGATCGTGCCGCTGGTCACCGCGTAGGAAGATGGCCTCACCTGAAGATAGCCGTAAGGCACGCGGTAGTCAAACGTACAGCCTCTCCGGGGAAGGTTCTCCTTAATAATCTCAAAGGACGCCTTTGCGTTGTCAATGTCCCGCTGAAAGTCCATTTTACGGTCTCCTCATTGCCAGACCCTGAAAATCTGGATAGACGTTCCTACGCGCTCTCCCGCGTCATCCACCGGGATGATGCCGCAGACGACGGTGTGGCCGATGCCGTCGCGGAATATCTTCTCTCCGCAGGCGATGGCCTCGTCTTTGGCGCTCAAGTCAAATGTCCGCAAAACGGTCTCGTCGTTGACGACCACATGGATGATTGCAAATTTTCTGTTCATACTGAAACCTCCAAAAAATTTTTTCCCATGGAGGTACAAAAAGCGCCCATCGTTACGATGGACGCTTCACCGTCATATCACACCCATCGTTCAGCCTTTACCACCTTACCCTCCGGCAGGTTGGTGTACGGTCAACGGGGCTGTCCCTCGCGTACTCTTCATGGATCGAAGCTATTATACCATATCTTTCGGTAAACTGCAAGCGTTTGAAGCGTTATTTTTCGGCGGCGCAGATGCGCGGGGGAGCATTTTTAGCGGAGCGCTATCTGGAGCTTTTCCGCAAATGCTCCCCCCGGGTGCGCCGGGCCTGTGAGTCCCGGCCGTGTATGCCCGTCAGCTTATCTTCTTTGCCACTATCACGAACCGCCCCTCGGTGGTGTGGTAGCTGCAGGTGGTCATGGTAAGAAGCTGGTCGCCGTACTCGGCGGTGACGCCGGTGTCGTAGGCCGCAGAGGCGTAGACCTGCTCCATGTACTCGTTGAAGGTGTCCTCGTCGGTGAGGTCGGTGTAGTTGTAGAAGCGGAACACGTCCGTGTCGTCCACACGGTAGACGCGGGAGTAGAAGGCCGCGATTATCTCATACGTCCCCGGTGCGTCCATTGTGTCGAACTGGATAGTCTTGTGCTCCTCCCAGTATTCCTTCTTCGCGAATTTCGTTATCCCCGCGAACATGGAGCCGTTCTTCATGTGGTGGCCGTAGAGGAGGTAATTTCCGCAGCCCACATAGCACTTGGCGTCCATGAAGGGCACGCCGCTGGAGGACCGGGAGCCGTCAAAGGCCCGGTGGAGGTAGAACTCCGGGTCGTCGGGGGTGTACATCACGGGGTAGTTTATCTGGGTCCCCTCGATGCATATCCAGCCGAAGAAGTCGTTATTCTGCTCGTAGACCCTGTCGTACTTTGTGTAACGGCTGTCGGTGTAAAGCTGGCTTGCCTCCGTGGAGCCGGAGCTGCTCATGGGTCCCGTGCTGGAGGTGACGCCGTCCCCGCCCGGCTCGGCGGCGCCGCCTACGACGGGGGACGCGGGGGGGTCCTCGCCGATGAGGGCCGTTATGTCGTCAAAGGCCGCGGCCTCCCGCTTTTCGGTTATGACCTGAGAGAGCACCATGTAACCGGAGACAAGGAAAACCGCCAGAAACAAGATCTGGACCACGAGAAGGACCCTGCTCCTCTTTGAGCGCCTGCGGTGCTTCCCGCCCTTCGAGCCGGCGGAGGGCTCGGACCTTTCAGCCGTCTCGGGTGAACCCTTTTCGGGCGTATATTCGTTTTCGTCCATATGATTCTCCCCTCCCGAGGGTAAATTACTTTTGGCGCATTATATCACAGATTCCGCGCAATTTAAAGAGATCAGGGATATTTCCCGCTTTTTCTGTGAAAATGACACGCTTCCGGGGTTGAAGCCCGCCCAGGCGGGTGGTATAATCGTAAAAAATACAAGGAGGAATAAATTATGGAGACAGGCATGAGGGCCCCGGATTTCACCCTGGAGGACAAGGACGGCAAAAAGGTGTCCCTTTCGGACTTTTCAGGGCGCCCCGTGGTGCTCTATTTCTACCCTAAGGACAACACTCCCGGCTGCACCCGGCAGGCCTGCGCCTTCGCCTCGGCCTACGAGGAGTTTAAGGGCCTTGACGCCGCCGTTATAGGCATAAGCCGTGACTCCGTAAGCTCCCACCAGCGCTTTGCGGAGAAATACTCCCTCCCCTTCATCCTCCTCTCGGACCCGGAGAGGCAGGCGATAGAGGCCTACGGCGTCTGGCAGGAGAAGAAGAACTACGGGAAGGTCACCATGGGCGTCGTCCGCACCACCTTCATCATCGACGAGCAGGGGAATATAGAGAAGATAATGGAGAAGGTAAAGCCCGACACGAACCCCGCGGAGGTGCTGGAGTACCTGCGGTCGAGGGCCTGACGGGCGGAAATATAAATAATGATCCGTCGGCAAAGGCAAAGCCCTTGTCGACGGCCTGATACCGGGGACAGGATGTCCCCGGTATTCTTGTAAAAAACTTTTTTCATTACCGTAACAAAAAATTCACTCTTGAAGATGTGAAAAAAATATAATAAAATTGATTTGTCTGAGGATTTTGCTTCCACTTGAAAGGGAGGAAATAATATGGCTGAGAAGATACTTGTTATTGAGGACGACGCTAACATAGCGGAGCTTCTGCGGCTGTACCTTGAGCGGGAGGGCTTTGAGACGGCAATCGCCCACGACGGAGAGCGGGGGCTTATGGAGTTTGAGCGCTCCCGTCCGGAGCTGGTGCTGCTGGACATAATGCTGCCAAAGCTTGACGGCTGGGGGGTCCTGCGGAAAATCCGGGCGCAGGCGGACACGCCTGTTATAATGCTCACCGCCAAGGGCGAGACGTTTGACAAGGTCTCCGGGCTTGAGATGGGCGCGGACGACTACATCGTAAAGCCCTTTGACATGAAGGAGGTAGTGGCCCGCATCAGGGCCGTGCTGCGCCGCTACGGCGGCACGGAGACGGAGAGCGCCAAACGCAGGCTGGTGTTCGACAAGCTCATCATCGACATGGAGTCCTTTGTCCTAACCGTGGACGGCAAGCCCGTGGACATACCGCCCAAGGAGATGGAGCTTCTATACCACCTGGCCCTGTCGCCGAACCGCGTCTACACCCGCAACCAGCTTCTGGACGAGGTGTGGGGCTTTGACTACTTCGGAGACTCCCGCACGGTGGATGTGCACATAAAGCGCCTCCGGGAGAAGCTGGAGAACGTCTCCGACGAGTGGAGCCTCAAGACCGTCTGGGGCGTGGGGTACAAATTTGAGCTTAAAACACCCGGCGAGGCCGGGTAAGAGGGGGAGAGCGGCGTGAGGGAGCTTCTCAGCGGAGTTTACTTCAGAAACTTCATAGTCATAGTGCTCCTGTTCAGCGTAAGCATCTTCATCCTCGGCATGGCCTTCGCGGCAATGAGCTACAGCTTCATCCTCCGCCAGCGCGCCTCGGGCATGACGGAGGCGGCGGGCACCGCCGGGGTGATGCTCCGGTCCTACGCCCAGCAGTGGCGCGAGGGGCTGGGCTCGGTGAACATCGGCGCTACGCTGTCCTGGATGTCCCGGCTGTCAGGCTACCATATGATGGTCACGGACTCTCAGGGGATGATCCTCAACTGCTCCGACAACGTGGCGAGCTGCTACCAGATCGGCCTGTCGGTGCCCTCCGGCGCCGTCTCCGCAATTAACAGGAACGGCTCCTACCGGGGCTTTGACACCTTCGGGGACGTCTACCCCGGCGGGCGGTTTATCGTGGGACTGCCGCTTCCGGCGGGACCGAATACCGGGTACATCTTCGTCTCCGACGACGGCGGGAGGCTCAGCGGCATCTGGACGGGCTTTGCACGGATATTCCTGTTCGCCGCGGCGGTGGTAATAGTCCTGGGCTTTGTTATCTCCTACATCGTCATACGAAAGACAAACCGGCCCATTAAGGAGATGTCCGACGCCGCCAGAAGCTACAGCCGCGGTGACTTCTCCCCCCGGGTCCGCTCAGACGGCAGGCACGACGAGATGGCGGAGCTCACCGAGGCGTTCAACGTCATGGCGGACTCCCTCGAGCGCATGGAGCGCAGCCACCGGGAGCTCATCGCCAATGTCTCCCACGAGCTCAAGACGCCCATGACGACCATATCGGGCTTTGCCGACGCCATACTTGACGGCACCGTTCCGCCGGAGCAGGAGAGCGAGTATCTGCAAATCATCTCCTCGGAGACGAAGAGGCTCTCAAGGCTCGTGCGGGGGATGCTGGATATGTCGCAGCTCCAGTCGATTACGCCCATGGAGCTTCAAAACAGGTCCTTCGACCTTCTTGAGGTGGTCTGCCAGTCCCTTTTGAGCCTCGAGCAGAAGATAACCTCCCGGGGACTTGACGTGGACACCGTGCTGCCGGAGGAGCCCATATACGCCGTGGGCGACGCCGACGCCATAACCCAGGTAGTGCACAACCTTCTTGACAACGCGGCGAAATTTGCCACCCCCGGCACAAGGATAACGCTGAAGCTCTGGCGGGAGGAGGGCAGGGCGTACGTCTCCGTAGCCAACCGGGGTGAGACAATTCCCAAGGAGGAGCTGCCCCTTATATTCGACCGTTTCCACAAGACGGACAAGTCGAGAAGCCAGGACCGGGAGGGCGTGGGCCTGGGGCTCTACATCGTAAAGACCATACTGGACAGCCACCAGAGCTCGATTTTCGTCACAAGCCGGGACGGCGTCACCACATTTGTGTTCGATCTGAAGCTCGCCAGGAACCGTCAGACCGTGCCCGAATCAGGAAAATGAGAAAATAATTACGAAATTCACAAATTGTATACAGATTATTCACACTTTCTTTGACTGAGACAGATATAATACAATCGAAGCGATTCCTCCATAAAGCGATAGATCCCACTATCGCCGAAATTGCTTTACGCGGATTTCTCCCAATCCGCAACTTAGCGCAAGCTAAGCGTTTCTCCCTCATTTTTTGGCAAAAGCCCCGTCCTATCCCCAGGACGGGGCTTTTGCTGTGCCCGCTCTCTATTGGTATATGTATTATTAGTCCTCTATTTTTCAATCAGCGGTGAGACAACGGACTCAAGAAGCTCATACGTCACGCTGCCCACGGTGTTGTAGACTATGACGCCGCTCTGGTCAAGGATCACCGTCTGGGGCAGCATGGCGGAGCCCCCGTAGGCGGCGATGATGCCGCTCTCGTCCAGGGCGAAGGGGATGGTGTAGTCGTACTGGGCCAGAAAAGCCTCCACGTCGTCGGTGACGAGGTCCGAGTGCACGGCAATCACCGCCACGTCCGGGTAAGCCTCCTGCAGGGCCTGGAAGTGGGGAAGCTCCTTGACGCAGGGGCCGCACCAGGTGGCCCAGAAGTTTATTACCGTGACCCTGCCCCGGGTGTCCGCAAGGTCAAACTCCCCGCCGCCGTAGATGCTGGCGGTGAAGTCCGGGCCAAGCATACCGACCTCGCTGCCCACGGGCACATCGGGCGTTTCCGGCGTTTCAGGCGCCTCCGGCTCATCGGGCTCATCCGGCGTCACCGGGGTGCCGGGAGCTTCCGGCATGTCCGGGGTGTCCGGCGTGTCGGGCTCCGATACGGGCGGCGTCTCCGGCGTGTCCTCCCTGCGGGGGATGTTGAAGTAGGCTATCGCCCCGGCGAGGACGGCAAGGGCGGCGCACCAGGCTATGGCCCTGCTGCGGCGGAGCTTATCCCGCTTTGGCTCCTCCACCCTCGGGTGCTCCAGAAGGGGGATGCTCCCCGCCCTTATGGATATTGCCCCGGTGGGGCAGGCGGAGACGCACCTTCCGCAGTTTATGCACTCGTGGTCGCCCACGCGCCTGACGTCCATGCCGCAGCAGCCCACGCACAGCCCGCAGTGGGTGCACTTCGTCTCCTCCACCTTAACGCCGATGATGTTGATTTTGTTGAAAAGCCCGTAGATCGCCCCGAGAGGGCAGAGAAAGCGGCAGAACACCCTGTAAACAAATACGCTCCCGGCGAAAATAAGGACCATTATGATGAATTTCCGCGTGAATAGCACGCCCAGCATGGAGAGCCGGGGCTCGTTTACTGGATTTGACAGGAGCCCCACGGCCCCCTCAAAGGTCCCGGCGGGGCATATGTACTTGCAAAAGCCGGGCACGGGTATGTGCTGGGGAACGTAGTAGAGGGGTATGGCGACGACGAACACCGCCAGCACGACATATTTCGTCCAGCTTAAATACTTGGTCCAGCGGCTCTTGGGGAGCTTTGGCGTGGGGATCTTGTACAAAAGCTCCTGAATAAGCCCCATGGGGCACAGATACCCGCATATCGTCCGCCCCAGGGTGAGGCCGAAGAGCATGATTATCCCCAGCACATAGTAGGGCGCGCGGTTTCCCGTGGAGGCCAGGGCGTTTTGCAGCGCCCCCAGCGGGCAGGCCCCCACCGCCCCGGGGCAGGAGTAGCAGTTGAGCCCCGGCACGCACACGGCCTTGGTGTTGCCGGTGTATATCTCGCCCTTTATCCAGCCCTTGAGATTTGCATTGTAGAGAAGCGCCGCGTAGACCTGTATGAGCCTGCGGCGGGTGGGCAGATAATCCCGAAAGGTCCGTTTTTTCATATTACCCAAGTCCTATACACTCCGTACAAATATTTACTGCCTTCACCAGCACGTCCCAGAGGCCACCGTTCCATATCCCAAGCCCGATGAACACCGCCGCCGCGGCAAAAACCGCTATGCGGGCGGCCCTTCTGACCTTGACCGGGGCGGCGCTCCCCGAGGGCTTTACGGCACGGGGCCGCTCCCTGCCGCCGACGGCAATCTTCAGCGCAATGCCGGCGATGAGCACCGTGAGATACACCGCCGCCAGAGGCATTATCCGCCTGAGCCGCGCGGCGATGTCCGCCCGGGTGTACATCTGGTTCACCGCCACGCCCGGGGCGGCCATGTTCTCCGGCGCGGAGCCCGTGAGATATATGTCCGTCGCCTCATATATAAGCGCCGCCGCAAGGACCACGGTGAGCAGCGCCAGTGCCAGCTTCACCCATTTATAAGCACAGGTCACAGGTCATTCCCCCTTTTTTGCATTATACAACGAAAGCTTATTCAATTCAACAGGCGGAGCATCATATTTCCGGGAAAAATCCGGGAGATCTCCCCGTTTTTATGGAAGATGAGCATAAAATCACCGGAAGATATACGGCGGCTTTGTGCTGTTGGACCTTGACTTTTACTCAAAAAATATATAATATATTGAATAGGGTTTCTTTTACATGTTAAAGTGACCGCGAATAATCGGAATTGGAGGAAATCAAAATGAAAAGCAAAAAGCTTCTGGCTCTGCTGCTCGCGCTGGTGATGGTCCTCGCCCTCGCCGCCTGCGGCGGGAGTGAGACTCCCGAGGAGCCGGAGACACCCGACACCCCCGAGACGCCGGAGGTCCCGGAGACACCCGACACCCCCGCGACCCCCGAGGAGCCCGAGACCCCGGAGGAGCCCGAGACTCCCGAGGAGCCCGAGGACCCCGGCGTCAGCCTTGTGAACATGGACATCCCCGAGGGCTCCGCTTTAGGTGAGCGCCTTCACGACTTCTCCTTCACCACCTACGACGGCAGGGAGTACAGCCTTTACGAGACGCTGAAGACGAAGGACATGGTCCTCATCAACATATGGGCCACCTGGTGCGGCCCCTGCCGGAACGAGTTCCCCTTCATGACCGAGGCCTATGAGGAGTACAGGGACGACATCGAGATCTTCGCCCTCTCCACAGAGCCCACGGACACCGACGAGGTCCTCGCCGACTATGTGTCCGAGATGGGCATGACCTTCCCCGTGGGCAGGGACGAGGCGGACCTGAGCACCCTCTTCCGGGTCACCGGGATCCCCACCTCCATTGTAGTTGACCGCTACGGCGTGATAAGCCTCATCGAGGTGGGCTCTCAGGACGCCAAGGCGAATTTTGAGCGCCTCTTTGATGTGTACATCGGCGACGACTACACCGAGTCCGTAACTCTCGACGGCATTCCCGGCCCCAAGCCCACCGTGGACCCCATCGACCCGGAGACGCTCTCCGCGGCCCTCAACGCCGAGGGCGGCGCCATCGCCTTTGAGAACCCCACGGGAGCCTACGACTGGCCCATGAAGGTCATG
This sequence comes from uncultured Oscillospiraceae bacterium, assembly GCA_947630755.1. Classification (GTDB taxonomy): domain Bacteria; phylum Bacillota; class Clostridia; order Oscillospirales; family Oscillospiraceae; genus RUG626. The sequence continues at coordinate 10,879 of CANRIU010000030.1, forward strand.
AACAAAAATGACCGGAGCTACGCCATCTCCACCAACAAGAACGTGAGCAACACCACGAGCATGGTAAACTTCACCCTTGAGGTCAACGCCGGGGACGTGCTGGCCTTTGAGTACCTTGTATCCTCCGAGGAGGGCTTCGACTTCCTCACCCTATACCGTGACGGCAAGGCCGTGAAGAGCTTCTCCGGCAGCGTCAGCGAGTGGTCCACATGGGGCTATGAGTTCACTGAGGCCGGGACATACTCCATGGCCTTCGCCTATGAGAAGGACCCCTACACCGACGAGGGCTCCGACTACGGCGCTGTGGACGAGGTCCGTCTGCTCTCCGCCGCCGAGGGCGCGGAGATTTTGGCAAACCAGCCCAGACTACCCGTGTCCGATGTGGACTCCATCACCCCCGCGGTGAGCGGCGCGGCGCAGATAATCATTAATGACCCCACCGGACTTATTGACGCAAACTTCCCCGGCGCCGTCACCATGATAATCCCCGGCGCGGACCCCTCCTTCAACGTCACCCTCACCGGGGACCCCGGAAGGGCCAGCGTGGGCTACTTTGCCGACGGCGCGGAGAACACCGCCACCGTTGCCGACAAGGTCGACGGCGACAAGTACACCGTCCCCGTGGTCTCCAGCAGGTCCTCCACATACAGCTATGTGACGCTGTACGCCGACCCCGGCGTCTCCACCGCCATGATACTCTACTTCGACAGCGAGGAGGCCGTCAACACCTTCCTCACCCGGAACCTCCAGAACGAGGACGGCACCATGGCCGCCAGCTGGAAGTACGCCGACGGCACCGCCCCCTCCACCACCGCGATAAAGGAGGGCTCCGACGCCGTAGCCGAGGGCAGCTCCCTCTATAACCTTGTTTTTGTGGACCAGAACGGCGACCCGGTCTCCGGCGTCACCGCCAATGTCTGCGACGACGACAGCTGCATCCCCATGGTCTCCGACGACAACGGCATAGTGAGCTTCGTATTCCCCAGTCTTGCCTACCACATTCAGGTCATCAAGGTTCCCGACGGCTACACCTTCGACACCACCCAGGAGCTCTACACCGCCGAGAACGGCGGCGTCATGACCTTCACCGTGACGAAGGACTGAGTTATTAAACATTAAAATCAGCGCAAAAAACTCCACCTGTGGACTCACAGGTGGATTTTTTTACTTTAATAAAGCCGCCGCGGCAGCTGCTGCGGCGACAGCCGCGCCGGCAAGGGCGCCGAGGATAAATTTCAGGGCCGTCTGATAGGGCCGTTTGCCGATCTCCCGCTGCTTTTTGTATCTCATCCAGCGTCTTTCCCTCGCTGAAGGCCACGATTTCCCTATAGGTGTGGATGTCATTGCTCCTTTTGAGCTTCTCCACCCTGTAGGAAAGAAACAGCGTCACCACATACAAGACCGCCCAGATGACTACGCCCCAGACCTTCAAAAAGGCCACCAGGGGCACAAACAACGCGATACAGGCAATAAACAGCGCCGCGAATATTTTCCCGAGACGGTTGAACCGGGCCGCCTCATCCTTGTCTATCTCCCGCTTCATGATCTCAACATCTCCTTTGATAAGCTGGTCAAGAGAGATATTGAATAGGTCCCCAAGCCTCAGCAGGCTGTGGATATCCGGGTAGCTCTTCCCTGTCTCCCAGTTGGAAATAGTCTGTCTGGTAACATAAATCTTGTCTGCCAGCTCATCCTGCGTAAGTCCCAGGGAATTGCGGTATCTTCTGATCTGCGCGCCGATCTCCACTTTCCCGCCTCCCAACATTTCTCTCGACCTGGGGACATATTACCACTCAGGGGAGAGCGCGTCTATCAAATGTCCTTTACATAGGCTCATTTGCGCGCGAAAAGCCCTTGACATCCGTCAAAAGACTACTTTACCGCCACAATATCCACCACAAGGAGCTCCGAAATCGTGCCCGTCTTGAAGGGAATCGCCCAGCCGGAGACGCCGGAGGTCACCACGAAGTCCGTGCTCCCCCGGCGAGTGAGGCCGTACACCGCGTCGTTTGCGCCCATCAAAAGGCCCAGCTGCCCCGCCGGGAAGATGTGGCCGCCGTGGGTGTGCCCGGAGAGCACCAGGTCCGCGCCGGAGGCCGCCTCGGCGTCGTAGTCGTTGGGCTGGTGGTCCAGCATGAGGATAAAGCGGGAGGTGTCGAGCTTTTCCGTGAGCTCCGGGGCCGTGAGGCGATCCCGGAAGGACCTGTCCCGCCTTCCGGTGAGCTGGATGCCGCCGATATTGGCGGTCTCGTCCTCCAAAATCGTGACGCCGTTTGCCTCGAGATTCTCCCGGAGGTCCGCCGAGGTGAAGTCCCGGTAGCCGAAGTACCCGTCGTCGTGGTTTCCGTAGATGAAGTAGACGCCCATGGCGGCGTCTATCTCCCCGAGATGGCGGCAGGCGGCCTCCATGTCGGCGCGCGCCGAGTCGTCGTCCACAAAGTCCCCGAGGAGCACCACCACGTCCGGCTCAAGGGCGTTTATCCTGTCCGTGAGCTCGCCGAAGCTGTCGCCGTTCAGGGTTATGCCAAGGTGGGCGTCCGCCACGCCGACTACGCGCAGGGACTCCGCCTCCAGAGGCTTTTGGGTCTCAATGACATACCGGGTGACGAAGATGTGGTGGGCGAAAAACCACCCCGCGGCAAGGTAAACCACCGTGAAGGCGATCGCCGCCGCCCCGGCCGTGCCCCGGCGGGAGCTTTTGCCGCGAATCTTGCATATGATCCACCCGATAAGCTCAAAAAGCGCCCAGAACACCACGAGGTGCAAAAAGACCACCGCCATAGCCGTCACGTTGATAAACGCGAAGAGCCCCGCCGCCGCGAGGGGCGCCAGGGACACAAGCCAGGAGAGCAGCGCGCTTTTCTCCCCTATCCTCCGGACAAATTCAAATCTGTGAAACCGGACGACGACGTACACTCCCCCCGCCGCAAATATCGCAAGGGCAGCAACAGGCAGCACCATCCACATTCCTTATCACCTCACAGCCGGGCCTTTTTATCGTTCAAGGTCCCGTTTTAAAGCGCCGCGGGGCCGGAATGACCGACCCCGCAGATGTTTTATGCGTATGACTGAGCTCGGGGCATTACACTCCGGAGTAGGCGGCAAAGCCGGCGTCGATGGGCAGGACAACTCCGGTGATGGCGGAGGCGGCCTTGTCGTCGCACAGGAAGAACACGCCGCCAAGAAGCTCCTCCGCGTCCACGAAGCGGCCCATGGGGGTGCCGCCAAGAATCTTGGCGCTGCGGGCCGTGGGGGTGCCGTCATCGTTGAAGAGGAGCCTGCGGTTCTGGTTGCTCACCAAAAAGCCCGGGGCTATGGCGTTGCAGCGGATGCCGGACTTGGCAAAGTGAGTGGCAAGCCACTGGGTGAAGTTACTGATGGCGGCTTTTGCGCCGGAGTAGGCGGGGATCTTGGTGAGAGGTATGTAGGCGTTCATGGAGCTGACGTTCAGGATGACGCCGGACTTGCGCTCCACCATGTCCCTGGCAAAGACCTGGGTGGGCAGGAGCGTTCCCTGGAAGTTGAGCTTAAAGACGAAGTCCACGCCGGAGGGCTCCAGGTCGAAGAAGGTCTTCTGGCCCTCTTTTGCCTCATGCTGGTACTCGTTGTCGGTGGTGGCCCGGGGGTTGTTGCCGCCGGCGCCGTTGACAAGGATGTCCACGGGCCCGAAGTCACGGAGAATGGCGTCATGGGCGGCCTTGATGGAGTCGGGCTCCAGCACGTTGCACTTGTAGCCCTCAAGGACGAAGCCCTCGGCCTTCACCTCGTCGGCGAGCTTCTTCACGGCCTCCTCGTTTAAATCGAGCGCCGCCACTTTCGCCCCCGCCTGAGCGAAAGCCCGGGCCATGACGGAGCAGAGAACTCCGCCGGCGCCGGTGACCACTACTACCTTTCCGGTGAAATCTACATTGAGGGGGAGATCGATCATTTTTTATACTTCCTTTCTTGATTTTTCTGAGTTTATTCTTAAAATTGGGGCGTCAGGACAGGTTCTCAAGAAATTCCCGGCGCTTTTGCGCGCCGTACTCGGCGTAACCGCCGCTCTGGAGGGCCTGGGCGGCCTCGGGGAACCTGGCCCAGCTCTCCGCCTCGTGCCGGACGAGGATGGGGTAGTACCACACGCCGTTTGAGTCCGCGGCGTCTGCGTCGCCGGGGGCGTCGCCCACCATCAGTACCTTGTGGGGGTCGTAGCCGAATTTCAGCATCTCGGAGATGCAGTGGACCTTGCTGCCCACGTCCTGGGCCAGCATTATGTCCACATGGTCAAGGAGCCTGAACTTTGTCCACTCCTCCACCACCGCGTCCCGGTTCGCGCTGGAGACTATCGCCACGTCGGCAAACTCCGCCGCCGCAGCGAGGCCCTCTTTTGCCCCCTCGAAGGGCTTCTTGAGCTCCTCCGGCAGGGCCACGATGGAGGCGTTCACCGCCCGAGACCAGCTCAGGGCCTTTTTGAGGATGGGGCTGCCTGTCTCCTCTATCGCCCTCTGGAGGGCGTCGTTGGAGGGCGCCGCGCCGGAGTTTACCCAGGCCGTCAGATTCTCCAGATGGTCGATGGGCTTATATTTCCCGTTGACCTCGGTGAGCATCATGTTAAGCCCCTTGAAGCGGTTGATCCCGCGGGTCATGGAGTAGAGGTTGATGACGTTCCACCGCTCCAGAATGGGCTCCGCCCACTCCTGAAGCTCCCACTCCTCCACCATTCTGGGGCCGAAGCAGTGGATGTGCTTGCAGTCCATGGTGTCCATGGCACAGCCGTCGGAGTCAACGCACACAAGGTAGTCGTGACGCTTTACAAAATCCTGAAAACCGCTGTACATAGGATGCCTCCTTTTATGTTTTATTTTGGTGCATCAATATTATACACCGATATTTCCCCGTTGTCCATATCACTTTTGTGACATTTGACCGAAAATATCGCGCTTTTTCTCCCGCCCTCTCCCGGCGGGGTTGACGGGGCTCCCCGGCGGTGGTATAATGCCCCTGCCCGGGAGGGCGCTTCTCCCCGGGCAGGGGAGGCGTTTTCGTGGATGAGGTCAAATTTGCCCCCGAGGGGGGCGTCATGCAGCTCCGGCGATCCGGCAGGGTCCCGGATGATGCCGAGTTTGCCGTCACCTGCACCGAGGGGGGCATGGAGCCCTATGTCCGCCGGGGAGGGACCATGTTTTTCTCCCGCGAGCCTCCGAGTAACGGCGAGGCGGGCCTTTTTCGGGTGGGCGGGGAGCTCGTCTGCCGCCAGTATATCGCTGACTCCGAGGGGAATGTGTACCTCTTTGCCCTTGATCGCGCCCGGCGCGATCTGGACATACCCATAAGCCGCCGGGACGCCCCGGGGCTTGAGTGCCTGGGAAAGCTCCTCCTGCCCGCGGCTCTCCCACTTCCGTAAAAATTATAAAAAATAAATATGATTTTTGAGCATTTTCCACAATATGTGAGCCCCCGGACCGCCCGGGGGCTCCTTTTTTGCCCAAAAAAGCGGGTTTTTGCGGGCGGCTGGAATTTGATTGCAGAAGGATGTTCCAAAAGTATAAAAAACTTACACTAAAAATTATGGCGGCGGAGCCGGATTTTTTGTACAATTCAGACACCAACAAAAAACAAGGAGGATAAACCATGAATCGCAAAATCACAGCTCTGGTACTCTCACTTCTTATGCTCGTCTCCGTGCTGGCGTCCTGCGGCGGCAAGGAGGAGGGCGTCTCCGGCGACGTGGAGAAGATAAAGATCTACGTCCCCACATCCGCAAAGACCGACGACATGGATAAGGTCATGGAGAAGGTCAATGAGATCACCCGCGAGAAGATCGGTGTCGAGGTGGAATTCAAGGCCTTCCAGTTCGGCCAGTGGTTCCAGCAGTACAGCCTGTTCCTCTCCGGCACCGAGGATGTTGACATCCTCGCCAACTACGGCGGATACTTGAACGCCGTGGCACAGGGCGCGGCCTACGACCTCACCGACCTCATCAACGAGTACGGCAAGGACATCGTCGCCATGGAGGGCGACTACCTCAAGTCCGGCCAGGTGGACGGCCATCAGTATGCCATCCCCATCTACGCCTCCTACGCCTGGAACATGGGCCTTCTCTACCGCAGAGACGTGGTCGAGGAGCTGGGCCTTGAGGACATGGTGGCAAACGTGAAGAACCTCGAGGACTGGGGCGCTGTCCTTGACGCCGTCAAGGCCGCCAAGCCCGAGATGACCCCCTTCGTCTCCAACAGCGGCTCCACCGCCTACACCTTCCAGTACGGCAGCTGGGATGATCTGGGCAACAACTACGGCGTCCTCATGGACGGCGGCAAGACCAGCGAGGTCGTCAACCTCTTCGCCACCGACGAGTATAAGCACCTTTGCGAGGTCATGCACGACTGGTATGTGAAGGGCTACTCCAGCAAGGACATCCAGACCCAGACCGACAGCTTCACCGTTCTCACCCAGAATGACGCGGCCTTCTCCACTCTCGGACAGACCGACTTCAACACCCCCTTCTATCAGACTACCTCCTGCGGCAAGCCCATCGACATCGTGATGCTCGGCGGCGGCGTGCCCGTGGCCCGTACATACAACAACGTCACCTTCACCGTCATGTCCAACACCAAGCACGCCGAGGCCTGCATGAAGTTCCTCAACCTCTGGTTCTCCGACGTCGATGTGGGCAACCTCATAAGCTACGGCATCGAGGGCGAGCACTATGTCCTGAACGCCGACGGCATGGGCGAGTACCCCGAGGGACAGGACGCCAACTCCTGCGCTTACCACCTTGGCACCAGCATCTCCAACACCAACCGCATCCGCTGGTGCACCGAGGACCCCGACTACGCCGAGAAGCTCATCGAGAGCAACAACAACGCCCAGAAGTCCGCCGGCCTGGGCTTCGCCTTCGACCCCTCTCCCGTGACCAACGAGATCACCGCCCTTGACAACATCTGCACCAGATACCAGACCGGCCTTGAGTGCGGCTCCATGGATCCCGCGGTCGAGCTTCCCAACTTCCTCAAGGCTCTGGAGGACGCGGGGATTGACAAGGTCATCGCCGAGAAGCAGGCGCAGCTTGACAAGTTCCTTGGCAAGTAAATAAGACCCGGCAGTGTCTGCCGAAAGGGAGGGCGCGGGCAGAGTCCGCGCCCTCACCGCAAACAAATTATAATAAGGGGGAGCGCCATATGACCACCGCGACAAAAACGCCGGTGAAGCCCGGAAAACCGGCAAAAGTGAAAAACCCCAACAAGAAGAGCCTGGGCCGCCGTCTTCTGAAATGCTGGCCTTTTTACATAATGGCCCTTCCGGCGATAGTCTACTTCATAATCAACAACTACATCCCCATGTCGGGACTTATCCTCGCCTTTGAGCACTACACCGTCTCCGGCGGCATCTTCGGCTCCAAGAAGGTGGGGCTTGACAACTTCAAATTCCTGTTCAGCAGCCCCGACGCGTGGATAATGATGCGCAACACGCTGCTCTACAACGTGGCCTTCATAATCCTCGGCACGGTGCTCTCCATACTCACGGCGTACCTTCTCCATGAGCTGAAGAGCAATATGTCCCGGAAGGTCTATCAGACCGTCATACTCTTCCCGGGCCTTCTCTCCGTGATCATCGTCTCCTACCTTGCAAACGCCCTTCTCGCCGGGGACACGGGCTTCATCAACATGCACATCCTCCGGCCCCTGGGGCTGGAGCCCATATCCTTCTACTCCGAGAAGAAGTGGTGGCCCTTCATACTCACCTTCGTACACTTCTGGCAGATGACGGGCACCAACTGCATACTCTACCTTGCGAATATGTCCGCCATTGACCCGGGCCTCTACGAGGCGGCGAGCCTTGACGGCGCCTCCAGGTGGAAGTGCCTCACCAAGATAACGGTGCCCTGCCTCATACCCACCATAATCACCATGACCATCCTCCAGGTGGGCAAGATATTCAACTCCGACTTCGGCCTTTTCTATCAGGTGCCCATGAACTCCGGCGCCATACTTGACGTGACCCAGACGATAGACACCTACGTCTACCGGGGACTTATGAACACGGCAAACATGGGTATGTCCGCCGCGGCCTGCTTCTATCAGTCCATCGTCGGCTTCTGCCTTGTGATGATAACAAACGCCATCGTCCGCAGGGTCAGCAGCGAGAACGCAATGTTCTAAGGAGGGATCAGAAATGGTTAAAAAGGATAAGGGCTTTCAGTTTCTCGACCACGTTGTGCTCATAATCATGGCCCTTCTGGTCATATTCCCACTGGCGCTGCTCATAATGTCCTCCATGTCGGCGGAGTCTGACATCATTAAGGATGGCTACTCCCTCATCCCCAAGACCTTCGACTTCTCGGCGTACAAGTACATCTTCGCCGAGGGCAGCGTCTTCCACGCGTATCTCATAACCATCCTCGTCACGCTTCTCGGCACGGTGATAAGCGTCATAATCACCACCCTCTTCGCCTACACCCTCACCGTCCCCGGACTTCCGGGAAAGGGGATACTCTCCTTCCTCGTGCTCTTTACCATGCTCTTCTCCGGCGGACTTGTGCCCAGCTACATGATGTGGACGCAGATATTCCACATAAAGAACCACTTCGCGGCGCTGCTCGTGCCCAATATGCTGTGCAATGCCTTCCATCTGATGATTTGCCGCTCCTACTTCCAGAACAACATCCCCAAGGAGGTCCTGGAGAGCGCGCGCATCGACGGAATGAACGAATTCGGCATATTCTTCAAGATAGTCCTCCCCCTGAGCCTGCCGATTCTGGCGACGATCGGATTTATGAAGGCACTTATGTATTGGAATGACTGGACAAATAGTTTATACTATATTACGGATAAGGATCTGGTAGGCATCCAGGCCCTTCTCAACAATATGCTCACCAACGCCCAGTATCTGTCCCAGTCCATGGACGCCTCCTCCGTCGTGACCGATGCCGCCTCGATACCCTCGCTCTCTCTGAGGCTCGCCATCGCCGTGGTGGGGATGCTGCCCATGATACTCCTCTACCCCTTCTTCCAGAAGTACTACATGAAGGGACTGACAGTCGGCGCGGTAAAGGGCTGACAGGAGGATCATTTTATGAAGAAAGAGCTGTCACTGCAAAACTGGCTCAGGCACTACTGGTTCGGCGCCGCCGCAGTACTGGCGGTGATAGCTCTGTGCTCCCAGATACTCATGCTCGCCGCCCTCACCAGGACGGCGGAGCAGACCATACGCAAAAACGTCCACATCGTTCAGGAGGACATCGAGTCCTCCCTGGACGGTGTGGACAGCTTCCTATATGAGTCCCTTTACCGGGGGACCCAGATGGCTGTGCCCCACAGCTTTTTCATCCTCGCCAACGCCCAGCCCGGGGAGGAGCTGTTCAACGCCAGGTGGGAGGTCCAGTCCTCCATCCAGAGCGTGGTGAGCTGGTCGGACACCATCGACGCCGTGGTGGTGTGCACGCCCCGGGAGGACGGAAACGCCTTCCTTGAGGCGGGGGAAACGGAGAGCTACCTTCTCCGGCGGGAGCTCAAGAGCGCCCTGGGGCCCGAGATACTCTCGGGGGAGCGCCCCATACAGAGGTACATGATTTATGACCGGGACTCACAGCGCCATATGCTGCGGCTCATGCGGGTGGGGGAGAGCGTGATAATAATCAGCGTCTCCTCCCAGCGCCTTTTGCGGACGCTCCAGTACGCGCAGCTCACGGGGGAGGGGGCGGCCTTCCTCGCCCAGGAGGACGGGGCGCTTATAGCCTCCACCGAGGAGGACCTTGAGGGGCCCTTTACGGTGGAGGACGAGGGACGGTATGTAAACCGGGGCGGCAGGACGTACCTCCAGACGGGCTATCTGTCGGAGCGCACGGGCTGCTACTTCGGCATACTGACGCCCCTTAAGTCCCTCGCCGGGAACATGATGCCCTACTACGCCCTGACGCTGGTGCTCATGGCCTCGCTGCTCACGGCGATGCCCTTCCTGTCACGGCTGCTCAAGCGCCGGGTGGGCGCCCCGGTGAACGAGATAGCAAAGACCATGGAGCGGGTCGCCGAGGAGGGGGACCTGGACATCACCGTGGAGACAAGCTCAAACATCCTTGAACTCGGGACACTGTCGAGGTCCTTCAACAACATGATAAGTCAGATAAAAAAGCTAAAAATCGAAAAGTACGAGAGCGAGCTTCAGGTGCAGAAGGCCACGATGCAGTACCTTCAGCTCCAGATAAAGCCCCACTTCTACGCCAATATGTTCAACATCATCTACTCCCTTGCCCAGCGCCGGGACTACGAGGCCATACAGCGGGTCTCCACCGCGGTGGTGGACTACTCAAGGTACATGTTCCGGGATGCCTCGGAGATGGTGGAGCTCTGGCGGGAGCTGGACCATGTGAGAAACTATCTTGAGATACAGCGCATACGCAGCCAGAACGTCATAGAGTGCGTGGTGGACTCCCCGGAGGAGCTCCGGGACGCCCTGGTGCCGCCCTTCGTCATAGAGGGCTTTGTGGAGAACTCCGTGAAGTACGGCTCCACCGCGGACAGACCCTTCACCGTGCGCATAACCGTCCGGCCGCTTACGGAGAGCGACCAGCTCGAGCTGGAGATACGGGACTCCGGCCCCGGCTACAGCCGCCAGGTCCTGGAGTCCGACTGGCGCCACGAGGAGCTGGAGGGCGGACACATCGGCCTTATGAACATCTGGAACAGGCTGAAGATAGTCTACGATGACAAGGCGGACATGGAGATACGAAACGACAACGGCGCCGTCACCACCATACGGATACCCAGGATAAGCTTCACCGACACGGACATCGACATTGACTGAGAGCGGGGGAAAGAAAAATGAGGCAGTTCAAGGTTCTCATCGTTGACGACGAGGAGCTCGCCATCCTCGGCCTTGAGGCCGGGGTGGACTGGGACGGGCTAAACGTGACAAGGCTCTTCAAGGCCCACAGCCGGGACGAGGCCGTGCGGATAATGGAGAGCGAGGACGTGGACATCGTGATAACCGACATCGAGATGCCCGGGGCCGGAGGACTGGAGCTCATAAAATGGGTGAAGGAGAACCGCCCGGAGGCGCGCTCGGTGTTCTACACGGGCCACGCGGAGTTTTCCTACGCCCTCGAGGCATTGAGGCTCGGCGTGGAGGACTACCTTCTGAAGCCCCTGCCCTACGAGGAGCTGGCGGCGATAATCCGCCGGATAGAGGAGAAGCTTGAGGGCGAGGAGGGGGACCTTGCCGGGGTGGAGGACATGGAGAACTCCGCCCAGGTGGTGGAGCAGGTGAAGAAGCTCATATCCGACAACCTGTCGGAGGGGAGCCTCCAGCGGGAGGAGCTCGCCGCCATGGTCCACTTAAGCCCCGGACACCTGGGGAGAGTGTTCAAGAAGGAGACGGGCATGTCCATCTCCACCTACATAACAAAAAAGCGCATCACCGTGGCAAAGCAGCTTCTTATGAAGACGAATCTGTCGGTGACGCGCATATCGGAGCGGGTGGGGATCTCCTACTCCTCCTACTTCACGAAGATATTCAAGGAGCAGACGGGGCTCACGCCCCAGGAATTCCGGGCGGAGTACCACTAAGGATGCCCGGAGATAACTTACGGGAGGTATAAAGATGCTTGTTACCACGAAATACGGCAAAATCGAGGGCGTGTCCCAGGACGGCTGCGCCGTTTTCAGGGGAATACCCTACGCCGCGCCCCCGGTGGGGGAGCTGCGCTTCAGAAGACCCCAGCCCCCCGCGCCCTGGGAGGGCGTCCTCCGGGCGGACAAATGGGGGGACAAGAGCGTCCAGTTTTCAAATCCCCGGGGCACCTTCTACAAAAAGGAGTTTTACTCAAACCCCGATTTTGACGCGCCCATAAGCGAGGACTGCCTGTACCTCAACGTCTGGGTACCGGAGAACATGGGCGGGGATCTGCCCGTGGCGGTGTACGTCCACGGCGGCGCGTTCATGGGCGGCGCGGGGAGCAACCTGCCATTCGCCTGCGCCGAGCTTGCCCGCCGGGGCGTGATAGTCGTGACGATAAACTACCGCCTGGGGGCGCTGGGCTTTTTGTGCCACCCGGCCCTCGCGGAGGGGGACGCGCCCTTCGGCGGAAACTACGGGCTGTGGGACCAGATAGCCGCCCTTCGGTGGGTGAGGGAGAACATCTCCGCCTTCGGCGGCGACCCGGATAACGTCACCGCCTTCGGGCAGTCCGCGGGAGCCATGAGCCTTCAGGTGCTGGCTGTCTGCCGGAGCGCCCGGGGCCTTTTCAGAAGAATGATCCTCCAGAGCGGCGGCGGCTACAAAAATCCCCTGGGCGTCACGAGAAAGCGCGAGGACGCCGTGACCTTCGGCGACGACGTAATTAAGGCCCTGGGCGGCGAGGACCGTCTTTGGACCGCGACATATGACGAGCTGCTGCCCGCCCTCAACGATGCCCTGGCCCAGGCGTTCATACAGCGCAAGGGTATGCCCTACGTCCCGGTGGTGGACGGGGAGCTGGTGACGGAGGACGTAAACGAGCTCATCGCCTCCGGCGAGGCGGCGAAGGTGCCCTACATCCTCGGCGCCAACGGCAACGACATGACCGCCGACGAGAAGGACCCCCGCCCCGGCAACAACCCCATGCATCAGGGGAACATGGCCTACGCCGGGAAGGTGGACGCCCCGGTCTGGGTGTACTACTTTGACAGGAAGCTCCCCGGCGACGACGCCGGGTCCTTCCACTCGGCGGAGCTGTGGTATGTGTTCGGAAGCCTCAAGTACTGCTGGCGGCCCATGGAGGACCACGACTGGGAGCTGAGCCGGACCATCATGGACTACTGGTCAAACTTTATGAAGACCGGGGACCCCAACGGGCCGGGGCTTGCCCGCTGGGAGCGGTGCCGGGAGGAGGCCCCGTGCTTTATCACCCTTGAGTGACCGCCGCTGAAAGCCTGCAAATAAAAAGTCAACCCCAAACGCGAAAAAATTCGAATAAAGAGCAGCTGTAAAAATGGGCAAC
>CANRIU010000031.1 GCA_947630755.1 uncultured Oscillospiraceae bacterium
CGGCGCGTGAAGGGCCCGCAGGACCTCCGGGCGGCGGGCTATGGCGGTTATGGCGTCGGCGTCGGCGACAACGGGACAGGAGGCGTTCTCCAGCACCGCGTACACAAGCTCCTTCGCAAAATTCGACAGCCCCAGCCCCGGACCTATGAGCACGCTGTCGGCCCGGCGCAGCCCGGGCAAAAGCCCCTCCAGCGCGCCGGGGAGGCTTTCCGCCAGGGGCAGGACCATAGCCTCGTCGTTTTTTACCGCCTCAATGGCGTATATATCCCCCGGGACATGGAGGAACACCAGCCCCGCGCCGCACCTCAAGGCGGCCCGGGCCGCCAGCGCCGGAGCTCCGGTGAAGCCCACGGACCCCGCCGCGATCACCACCCGCCCGCAGTCCCCCTTGTGGGAGTTCTCCGGGCGCCGTGGCAGGGATATGTCGGAGGGGGTAAACTCAAATGTGTTCTCGCAAAGCTCCCTCATATCGCGCCTCACCGCCCAAGGGACGCCACGGGGAAGGTGAAATATGTGTCGGGGTATGGCTCCTTCTCCAGCGTGAAGTGCCACCACTCCGTGGAGAGGGACTTAAAGCCCCCGGCCTCCATGGCCTCCCTCAAAAGCTTCCTGTTCGCAATCTGCTCCTCCGTCAGCCCCTCGGTCCTGTCTCTGGCGGAGACGGGGTCCAAATAGTCGAACACTCCCCCCATGTCCACTGCTTTGCCCGACGCCATGTCAAAAAGCGTCAGGTCCACCGTGGACCCCCGGGTGTGCCCGGAGCTCTTCGCTATGTAGCCCTGGTCAAAGAGAGCGGATTTTTCCACATTCGGGTAAAAATACGCCTTCATCGCCGTATCCTCGCCATCCTCCGCCCAGCGCAGGAAGTGGTCCACGGCTGACTGCGGGCGGTAGGCGTCGTATATGAGCAGCCGGTAGCCCTTCTCCAAAAGCCCGTCGCTGACGCTCTTCAGGGCCGCGGCGGCCTCCCTTGTCATGAGCGCCACAGGCTCCTGATAGCCGTCCACCCTCGCCCCCACAAAGTTGTAGGTGGAGTAGTAGCGTATCTCGAGTATCGCGTCCGGCACTGCCTCCGCCAGGTCCACAAAGCCCGACGGGTCGTCTGGGCCGGAGGATCTGGCGTCCGCCGGGACCTCCGGCGGCGTCATCTCCGCCACGGCGTCGTCGTGGCCCTGGGCGTAGCCGTTCTCGTACCCCTCGTCTGACCCGGCGGCGAAGCCCTCGTCGTAGCCCACATCGTACCTGTCCTCGGGGACCGGGGCGGACTCCAGCCCGGCGGCGAAGCCCTCATCGTAGCCCTCGTCCGAGCCCACTTTGTACCCCTGGGAGTACCCCTCCCCGTAGCCCGCGTTCCGCTCCGCCTCCAGGCGCGACATGCAGGAGGTCAGCAGCAGCGCCAATATAAGCGCCGGGATAAGTGTAAATACAGCTCTTTTTCTCATTTCGCACCTCATTTTCACAAAATGCTTTACTCCCGCCCGGGGCGCTCACTCCCCCGGGCGTAGCGCCTCACGGACGCCCAGAGCTCCCGCTCCAGTGTCACGTCGGCGTCGATGCCTGTGTCGGTGTACTCTATGGCGTGGACCCGCGCTTCCCGGTGGAGCATGTCCAGCACCCCTCCCTCGGAGTAGGGTATGTGCAGGGTGACGCGCCTCTTCCCCCGGTCGAGTACGGCGGAGATCATCTCCAAAAGCCTCTCCGTCCCCTCTCCGGTCTTGGCGGACACGGCGAGGGTGCTGTCCCCCCTCGGTATCATCCCCGGCTCCGCGCACAGGTCCGCCTTGTTATAAAGGTCGATGCACGGCGTGGCGGAGGCGTCAAGCTCCGCGATGAGCCGCCTCACCACATCTATCTGGGCGTCCCGCTCCGGGGATGAGGAGTCAATGACGTGTATCAGCACGTCGGCAAATTTAAGCTCCTCCAGCGTCGCCTTGAAGGCCTCCACCAGGTGGTGGGGCAGCTTTCTTATGAAGCCCACGGTGTCGGAGATGAGCACCTCGCTCCCCGGGGAGAGCGTGAGCTTCCGGGTGGTGGTGTCCAGCGTGTCAAAGAGACGGTCGTTGGCCTCTATCCCCGCCCCGGTCAGGCGGTTAAGCAAAGTCGACTTCCCGGCGTTTGTGTATCCCACGAGAGCTATGACCGGGATGCCGTTTTTCTCCCGGGCGCGGCGCTGGGTGCCCCGGACACGGCGCACATCCTCCAGCTCCTCCTCCAGCTTCTGTATCTTCCTCCTTATGTGGCGGCGGTCCGTCTCCAGCTGCGTCTCGCCGGGGCCTCGGGTGCCGATGGGGCTCTTGCCGCCGGAGGCCGTCTGGCGCACAAGGTGGGTCCACATGCCGGTCAGCCTGGGCAGCAGGTAGTTATACTGGGCACGCTCCACCTGAAGCCGCCCCTCCCGGGTCCTGGCGCGGGAGGCGAAGATGTCCAGTATGAGCTGCGACCTGTCAATGACGTGAAAGCCCAGATCCTCCTCCAGCGCCCTGAGCTGCGACGGGGATAGCTCGTTGTCAAAAACAGCCAGGGTGCAGTCGTTCGCCTCGGCAAGCTCCCGGACCTCCCTCACCTTCCCCTCGCCGATGAAGCTTCTGGGGTCGGGCGTGCGCTTATTTTGTAAAACCTTCCCCATGCAGACGCCCCCGGCGGTCTCCAAAAGCGCCTCCAGCTCGTCAAGGCTTATGTCGGTGGAGCGCTCCCGCTCCTCCATGTTGTCGGCGGCAAGCCCCACAAGCACCGCCCGTTCTCTCTCGTTGCTGTCCAATTTAAGCTCCTTGATTTGAAAAAATGAAAATAATGATTATTATGGTTTTATTATAGCATGATTTGCCGTAAATGTACATAAGTTTATATTATTTGCCCTGACAGCGCCCTGTAAATGCTCCCGCGCGCTCCCCCCTGCCGGAAAAGCCGCCCTCCCGGTCCGGGAGGGCGGCGCAGAGTGTTGAAAAAGCTTCGCTTAAAATCAGCGCCCGGACCGCCGGGGGATTCCCTTCGGTCACAGCGCGAAAAATTTAAATGCAAAATCCGGCGACATGCGCGTCGGATTTTGCCCCTTTCAGGTCCCCAAAGTGTGCGGCCCTCTGGGCCGTGCGCGCAGGGGACCGGCAAATTCCTTCCGTCGGCAAAGGCAAAGCCTTTGTCGACGGCTTAAATCCGCCCTCCCGGTCCGGGAGGGCGGATTTGGCATATATGGTTTTTAACAGGTCACATCTGTACAGGCTCGGTCCTCTGGAGCTTGTCTCCGCAGTCCGTAAGGACTCCCGCGCCGCCCACGACGCACACCGCCGTGCTGGCCCGGAGCTCGTCCAGCGTCCCGGCGAAGCTCTTAAGCGCCTCGATGTCCGTGTGGAGTACCTCAAGACGGACGCGCTGGAGGTCCTCCGCAGTCCGCCCGGTGTAGTAGTTGCCCTCGGCGCGGCTGTTCTCCTGACGGGGGGTCATGACAGGCTCCATGCCGCCGATGGTGGCGATGATATACTTGTCCAGCGCCTCCCCGGAGGCCGCGAATCTCCGCAGGGCGTCCCCCGCCCCGGCGAAGGTGTCAAGGCTTGCGGCGCAGCCGGGGTCGCGGAAGGAGGTGAAGCCGACGGAGCCGGATTCGCCCACGCTCATGTTGACGCCGTAGGCGCCGCCCTTTACCCGGACGGTGTTCCAGAGGTAGTCGAGGCTGAGAAGCTTTGCGGCGACGAGCATGGAGCCGTCAAACTCCGCACCCACGGACTTAAGCCATGAGCTCTGCCCCGCAAAGCCGACAGCCGCGGGGATGGAGAAGCCCTCCGCCGGGATGTGGAGGGGCGAAAGCTCCGCCCTCTCCCCGACCTCGCCCCGGGGCAGCATGTCGAGGACCCGGGCCGCCAGGGCCTCGGCGTCTCCGGCGCAGGCGACGGTGACGCGCTCGCGGATGAATATCCTCTTTGCCAGCTCCGCGTAGGAGGCGGCGATCTCCCCGCCGCGCTGGGCGAAGGACCTGTCCGCGTCCTGAAGGTACCGAAGCTGCGTGATGCCCCTCAGGGCGTCCGCCGCCGCGGCGGAGGCCCTCTGGGAGGCGGAGGCCCGGAGGTACGCGATGGCGTTTCCGGCGCCCATCACCGCCTGCTCAAGGCCGATGCGGGACTGGCGCAGGATGTTGAACACCAGCGTCCTGTCCTCAAAGCTCGTGTGCAGCAGCACCTCCTCCAGAAGCTCCGCCGCCTCGTCGACGCGCTCCGGCAGCACTGCCAGAGACACCGTCACCACCGGGCGCACCCGGCCGTCGCGGTGCTCGTACACCGTGGGCTGGAGGCTGAGACGCCCCACCCGCTCCCGAAGGAGATTTCCGATCTCAAGGGCGGAGTGCCTGTCCGTTGCAAGGCTCCCCAAAAGGGTGCAGAGCATATTGAGCCGTGACAGCTCCTCCAGACCAAGCTCCGGGCACTCAAAATTGAGGTCAAGGTACACAATTCCGCCGGTCTCCACGTCCTGCCGCAGGACCTGTGTGCCGCCCATGGTCGTCATGGTCGTCGGCAGCTCCGGAGCCTTCTCCGGGATGTCCGAAAGCTCCAGCTTCGGCAGCGTCGCCAGCGCCTCCGGCGTGTCGCCGGAGCTCTGGTGGAGGCGAAGGGCGGCGAACTCGTCTATGACCTTCTGCTTCTCCCCGTCGCTCCAGGAGGACCTGATCGCGGCAAGCTCCGCCGCGTCCCGCTCCGCCCGCTCCTGGCTCAGTGTCTTTGAGGGCACCAGGGTGACTGTTGCGGTGTGGGGGTTGTCAAGGAGAAGCTCCCCGATGAGCTTTTCAAACCAGCCCTCGTCTATCCTGTGGCGCAGGGTCTTGAAAAGCTCCGAATTGTCCAGCGTCTGGGCGGGGTCGCCGCCGTAGAGCCACGTCTCCAGAGACATCATTGCAAACACAAGTCCCCGGGGCATACGCCCGAAGTCCTTCTCACGGTTCTGGAACTCCACGCGGTTTAAGATGGCGTGAAGCTCTGCGTGGTCCATGCCCTTCGCCTGCTCCCGGAGCACCCGCTCCACCGTGGCGATAAGCTCGTCCTTTTTGGCAAGGTCCGTATTTCTTGCCTCCAGCATTATCCTCGGCTGCTGGACGCCGTCCATGTTGTAGAGGCTCAGATCCTGCGCAAGGCCCGCCTCCAGCACCGCCTTTTTAAGGGGCGACTCGTTTGTGCCCGTGAGCGCGCGGCAGAGTATGGAGGCCGCGTATATCCTCTCCTGATCGGCGAAGGAGCCGTAGACCCAGCCCCTGCCAAGTATTGCCTTGTCGGCGCCGTCGTCCTCGGGGCCGACCTCGTACTCCTCCACCGCGTCCTCGGGGCTGACGGGGGCCTGCATGGGTATGTCCGCATCCACGTCGATCCTGTCGTACTCGGCAAGGTACCCGTCTATCTTCGAGAGCACCTCGTCCAGATCCATCTCCCCGTCAAGGAAGATGTAGGAGTTGGAGGGGTGATAGAAGCGGGCGTGGCTCGCAAGGTACTTCTCATATGTCAGCTCCGGGATGTGCTCCGGGTGACCGCCGGACTCATAGCCGTAGCAGTTGTCCGGGAAGAGCCTGCGGCTCAGCTCGAAGCTCAAAACCTCGTCCGGGTCCACAAAGGCGCCCTTCATCTCGTTGAACACGACGCCGTTGCGCTTAAGCTCCCCGTCGGGGGTCTCCATCTCATAGTGCCAGCCCTCCTGCCTGAAGCCCAGGGGGTTCTCCACGGACAGGGGGTGGAGCACCGCGTCGAGGTACACGTCCACAAGGTTCAGAAAATCCTTCTCGTTCCGGCTGCAAACGGGGTACATGGTCTTGTCCGGGAAGGTCATGGCGTTGAGGAAGGTCTGGAGGGAGGACTTCAAAAGCTCCACAAAGGGCTCCCGCACCGGATATTTGCGGCTGCCGCACAGCACCGAGTGCTCGAGGATGTGGAAAACGCCCGTGTCGTCCGAGGGGATGGTCTTGAAGGCTATGGAGAATGTCTTGTTGTCGTCGGGCCTGTGGAGCCACACCAGGTCCGCCCCGCTCTTCATGTGGTCCATGCGGTAGAGAGTGCCCTTAAGCTCTGGTATGGGCTGGACATAGCGCACCTTAAAGCCGTGAAGGGTCATGTCTTTTTTCAGTTCCATTTTCAGCTTCCTTTCAGTCTTTTGTATTTGACGCGCCATCGTTTTCCATGAGTCGGCGCAGTATTTCCTTATTGTTCCCCGCCTCATTTCTGAGGCTGTCCCGGGTGGCGGCGAGCCTTGAGACTATCTCCTCCCGGTGGGAGAGTATGACGCCCACCGCCTCGACTGTGGCGTTCACGTCTATGCTCCCTGAGTCCCCCGCCGAGGGCTGGTGCAGAAGTGTAAGATAGCTCTCCACCTTGGGGTCGTACACGAACCCCAGAGCCGGGACCGCCATCCTTGCGGCGAAAATCAGGGCGTGCAGGCGCATGGACAGTATCATCCTGCTCCCGCCGATAACACCCATCAGCTCCTCCGGGGTGTACTCCCCGGTGAGGACGTGGGCGTGGCCCATCATGGCGTCGGATACCTGCCAGCTCACGGGCTCGTCCCGCCTCGGCTGCATGGGCACCAAAACTACCGACACGCCGTAGCGCTCCTCCACGCCGTCAAGGACCTGTGCGAATTTCGTAAAGTAGTCCGGCGCGCCCCGGAAGGGCCGCACGGAGGCGGTTATATACTCCCCGCGGACGCCGAGCCTCCGGAGTATCTCCTCCGTTTTCCCCGGGTCCGGCTCCTCCATGGTGAAAACGGGGTCCGCGGTAACGGCTATATCCTCCCGCTCCACCCCCATCTCCCGAAGCTCCCGGAGGGAGTCCGGGTCCCGGAGCGTCACGGCGTCGGACCTCTCCACCACCTCCCGGACTATGCGCCTGTTGCCAGGGCGGCGGACAGGCCCTATGCCGTTGGCGTAGAGGCATGTCTTTTTCCCCCAGCGCTGGGCGAGGCGGATGAGTGTGGTGTAGTACAGCAGCGACCTTGTAGATGTCCCGTCCTGCAAAAGGCTCCCGCCGCCGGATATGAGCATATCGCATCGGCGCAGGTTCTTCATCACCTTCACCGGGGAAAATCTCGGCACGGCGAGGCAGTCGTGCCTCTCCATCGTCAGCGCCGGGTCCCGGGAGAGGACTGTGATCTCCGCGTCGGGTATGCAGGCCCGCACGTCCCGGCAGAGCGTGCCCAAAATCGCCTCGTCCCCGGCGTTGTCAAAGCCGTAGTATCCGCTCAGCGTCACCCGCGCCCGGGGCATCGCCGCCTCATAGGCCGCCAGAGCGTCCCGGGCCATGCGCTCCACGGAGTAGCGCTCAAGCACCACCTGCCGCCCGTAGCCGCAAAGCCTCTCTCTTGTCTCCTCCGGCAGCGTCAGGGCGCTGGTCACGTCGTCCAGAAGCTCCCCGTCCGAAAGCTCCGGGCACCCCCGGCAGCAGAAGTTGCCCTCCACGCCGACCTCCAGCTTGTCCTCGTCAAAAAGCCCCAGATACCCCTCGTTTCCGGCAATGACCACGGGCTTCCCCGCGGACATCGCCTCCAGCGCCGCCCTGGAGACCCCCACAAACGCGTCGCACGCGGCGCATATCTCGTTAATATCCGTCCTCGGCCCCGCGAGAATGAGGCACCTGTACCCCAGACGCAGGTTTATCTCCTCCGCCCGGTGGAGAAGCTCCTCGTACTGGTCGCCGCCCCCGGCGATGAGTATCCTCACCCCGGGCACTCTGCCCGCGAGCTTCCCCGCGATACGAAGAAGCGCCCTCGCCGCGTCGGCCCGGCTGTCGTCCAGGCGGCTGACGTGGGACACCACCTGTGTCCCCGGCGCGATCCCGAACTCCTCCCTCACCCGCTCCCCGGACACCTCCGGGGAGAATTTTTCCGTGTCGATGCCGTTTATCGTCAGGAAAATATTTTCCCTGTCCAGGGAATAGTTATCCACCAGGTACTCCTCTATGTCCCCGGACACGGCTATGGTCCTGTCGCCCCAGTTTGTCAGCGCCCTCAGCGCCCCTCCGGTGCTGAAAACCCAGTGTGCGGTGGTGACGAGCGGGAAGTCCATGCCGCGCTTCAGTATCCCGCACAAAAATCCGGGTATCCTTGCGTGGGCGTGGACAACGTCCGGGCGCTCCCGGGCGATGAGCTTCCGGAGCATAAAGAGCGACCGGGCCATGAGCACCGGCGAGCGCTTGTGCATGGGTATCTTCACATGGCGCACGCCCGCCGCCTCTATCTCCGGGACGTAGACCCCGCCGTTGGAGGCGACCAGCACCTGGTGCCCCTGCCGGACCAGCTCCTTGGAGAGCTCCACTATGTGTGTCTCCGCCCCGCCGATGTCAAGCCCCATGGCAGTCATCAGGATCTTCATTCGTTCACGCTCACAATTCTGCCCGTGGTGGCGGCGTACAGCGTCCTAATGGTGCACTCGGCATTCGGCAGCAGCTCAAAGGTCCCGCCGATGTAGTACCTGCCGCCGCTCTCGGAGCAGTCGGCGCTGAGTGTGAGCCAAATGTCATAGTACCCCGGATTTTCGGCGAGGACCACCCGGCCGTCGGCGGTCTCCACCTTCTTCACCGCGCTCTCCGTCCTCACATCCGTCACCGTGCCGAGGGCCGTGCCGTTTTCCGACTCGTAGACTGCGTCCCCGGGCTTTATGGCGTCCACGGTGAACTGCCTCACGCCGGAAATGCGCATCTCATACTCCACCCGGACGGAGCCCGTGTCGGATATGTCCGCCTCCCCGCCGGAGAAGAACCGGGTGTACACCATGACGCCCAGAAGGAGCACCACCAGAACGGCAAGGATGTCCACAACGCTTATCCTCCCGAATAGAAGTCCGCGCTCGTCGATAAGCTTCTTCACTGGTCTATCCTCCCCACTCTCACTATCGCCCCTGCGCCGGAGAAGCCCGGCGTCTTGAAGCTGCACGGAAGCCCGACCTTCAGCTCGTAGCCCCCGTCGATTACTATTGAGCTGCCGCTGACAACGCCCTGGGCGGTCACGTTGACGTAAAGCGTCACGCACCCCGGTACGGGCGCCCGCTCCACGGTGCCCTCCGCCCTGTTGTCCACATTTCTCATGGCGGGCTCCGTCTCCACGGACTCCACCGTGCCGATGTTGTACTTCTTTATCCTGTCGACTATCGGCTCCCCGGCCTTCACATCCCCGGCGTAAAGCTCGTCAAGCTCGGTTATCTCCACGGTGTAGCTCACGCTCACCGTGCCCGCCGCGGGCTGCGTCGGCGATGATGCCGGCGCGGAGCCCCGGGATATGAGGTACACCGCCGCCAGCACCACGGCCAGGGCGATGAGGACGATGTCAAATACGTTTATTATGCTCCGTCCCCGCTTATTTTCCTTTTTCATTCCGGCCCTCCAGTGTTTTCATGTAGATTTCCTCAAGCCTCGCGGCAAATATCTCCCCGGTGAAGCGCTCCCGGTATATCCTCCCGGCGTTCATGCCCAGCTTCTCCAAAAGCGCCCTGTCCTCAATGAGGGCGCGGATCCTCTCCGCCATGGCGCAAAAGTCCCTGGGCGGAAAGAGGAAGCCGTTTACGCCGTCCTCCACCTGCCAGGGGTTTCCGCCGTAGCTGGAGGCCACCGCCGGGATCCCCAGGCTGAAGCCCTCCAGCATGGCAAGGCTGGAGGCCTCCGTCCCCCAGGATGCGTTGAGCTGGAGGTCAAGTATGCTCAGCACCCTTGACACGTCCTCAACGAACCCGGCGAATATCACGTTGTCCGAAAGCCCCAGCTCCAGCGCTGTCCTTCGCACGTCAGGCTCGCTGCTCCCCGTCCCCGCGATAATGAGCTTCGCCTCCGGGTGGTCCGGGACTATCCGGGCCATGGCCCTCAGTATGTCCTCGTGGCCCTTGTAGTCCTCTATCCTCGCCATTATCCCCATGACGAAGTCCCCGGGCACTATCCCAAAGTCCCGGCGCAGCTGCGCCCGCTCCTCAACGCTCTTTCGCTCCACGGGCTCCACGCCGTTCATCATAATGTCGATAAGCTCCGGGGAGACCCCGGCGTCGGTGAGGTTCTCCGCCGTAGCCGGGGAGACGGCGATTATCCTGTCGGCGTAGTGCTCGTTTACAAGCTTGTTGAGCCACCGCCCCGGCCCTTTTTTCATATATCCCTTCACCGGGAAGGCGGAGTGGCGGGTGAATATGACCTTCTTCCCGCACTGCCGCCCGGCTATCCGCCCGGACATGGAGCCGTGGGTGTGGACTATCTGCGGGTCCGTCTCCCGGATGAGCTCTTTAAGCTCCCCTATGACCTTGAGGTCCAGGGACTTGTCCGCCATGCCGTCCACCTCGTAGACCTTCGCCCCGGCCCCGGCCAGAGGCCCCGCAAGGGCGCTGCCCCTCGGCACGGCGACAAGCGTCTCAAATCCGGACCTGTCGGAGTATTTCAGGTAATTGAGTATCACCCTCCCGGCGCCGCCGATGTTTGTGTCGCTTATTATATTCAGTACCCTTATCAATTCCTCGCCTCCCTGCGGTAAAGTCCCGCCATAGCCGCCCCCAGGCCCACAATGACCCAGAACATAAGCATCACGCGGTAGTTATAAAATGAGTGGTCCGTCATGCTCTGCACCGCAAATCCCCCCAGGGCCGCAATGACAGCGGCGCATCTGGCCCTCTCCGGCCCCCTTCTGCCCCGGAGCGCCCCGCCCAGAGCCCGGACGGCGGAGAGGAACACCCCCAAAAGAGCCGTGAGCCCGAAGATGCCGCACTCACAGAACATCTGCAAAAAGAGGTTGTGGGAGTGGGGCGCGGCGATGGCGTTGAAGCTGTACCTGGGGTAGACGCTCCTGAACGCCTCCACCCCGGTGCCGAAGCCCGCCAGCCAGTAGTCCCGCAGCAGGTTCAATGTGGCAAGCCATATATACACCCGGTAGGAGGTGGAGCTGTCCGACAGGTCGCCAATGCTTGAAAGCCTCGCCCAGATCCCCGCCGGGAGCATGGGCAGCAGGGCCAGAAGCCCCACCGCGCCGAGGATTATGAAGCGCCTGTCCATTATGACGAGAAAGAGCGCCGCGGCAAAGGCTATGCCCAGCCACCCGCCTCTCGACCAGGTGAGGACGAGGCACAAAAGGCAGGCCCCCGCCGCCGTCAGCGACGCTATCCGCCCGTTTGCCGTCCGGGAGGTGTATACCCCCGCCGCCGCCAGCGGCGTCACCAGCAGAAGATACTCCGAGAGGACGTTGGGGTTATCGAGCGTGGAGTATACTCTGAGCGTCAGGTCCTCGAAGTTCTCAAGGTCCACCCAGGTCTCCGTGCTCTGAAGCCCCAGTGCCGCCTGCCCTATGCCGATGAGAGCCACCACAAAGCCGGAGGCCACTATTATGCTCCACAGGCGCTCCATACGCTCCCTGCTGTCAATGCAGTTCATCACCACCACGGCAAAGAGGGTAAAGAGCACCGTCACCGCCCCGCCGGGCAGCGACCCCCGGAAATCCACCGAAAAAATCGTGGACACGGCGTATATCACCGCGAAGGCCCCCACCCACTTTGTCACCGGGGAGGGGACAAGACGCCGCCCGGGCTCCATCCCGAAGCGCACCGTCAGGGACGCCGAGGCAATGAGCACCGCGCCGATTGCCGCCATGGTGGGCAGTATGGGCGCAATGAGCACCGCAAGGCACATCCAGAAATAACACTGTGTGGTTATTGAGCCCTCGAGGAGCTTATCAAGCCTTAAAGCGCGGAAAACGGCGCACAGCGCCCTGTGGACGCCCCGCCCCGCCTTTCCCAGAAGCCCGCCGGAGCTCTCATTCCCGGAGCCCTGAAATATGAGGGAGGTATAGCTTTTCGACCACTGCCCGTCAAGCCACGCCGCGCCGGCCGTAATGGCCCGCCAGAGAAGGCTCGATCTTAATATTTTCTTCAACCTCTCACCCCCTGTGGAGCTTTCGTTTGATGGCGGAGAGGACGATGCCCGTCTCCTCCACTTTGAGCGCCGCCGTGAGCAGGGCGTATATCGCCACCCCCGCCGCCGCCGGGACGCACAGCGTTATGAGCTTCCCCGCCCTCGGGGCGAGAAGCTCCTCAAGCCCCCACACCGCCGCCGCCATCGCGGCGCTGGCTATAAGGAGCTTTCCCATGTCAAGCATGAAATGCCCGTCAAAAAATCCGAGTCCCCGGCGCTTCAGCGGCAGGGCAAGGACAAGGGCGTTCACCGTAAATGCCGCAGTGCAGGCGAGGGCTATCCCCGTCACGTCCAGCCTGTCCGTCAGAAGGACGCACAGCGCCGCGTTCACCGCGATGGATATTCCCCCGGCGGCGAGGGGTACGCGGCCCTTCTGCTCCGCGAAGTACGCCCTTGACAGGACCGCCTGTACCGCGTAGCCTATCATCCCCAGGGACATGAATCTCAGCGCCCGGGCCGTAATGCCCACGGAGAAGGCGTCGAACTGTCCGCCGCCGAATATGAGGTCCACCAGCGGCCCCGCCATTGTGAAAAGCCCCGCCGTCATCGGCGCCACCACAAAGAGCGTGGAGTGGGTCGCCCCCCGCAGGGTGGAGCGCAGCTTCTCCCCGCCGCCCTGGGCGCTCTCCCGGGCAAGCCGCGGGAAGAGGTAATTTGTCACCGACAGCACGAACACCCCTGCGATAACGGTGTACAGGTTAAAGGCGTGCTCCACCGCCGACACCCCCGCCCCCTCAAAAAGCCGGGAGGCGAATTTTGAGTTTATGGTCTGATTTATCGGCAGCACCCAGGTGCTGACCATAACGGGCAGAAGGAGCCTTCCCACCTTTCGCATCTCGTCGTTTCTCACCGAGAGCGACGGGTGGAAGCGAAACCCCCGCTTCAAAAGCGACGGCACCTGCACCGCCGCCTGCAAAAACCAGGCTGTGAGGAACGCCGCGGCAAGCCCGGTTATGCCAAAGCGGCTGTTGAGCGTGAGGTAGTAGGCTATTACGGCAAGATTCGACACAAGGCTTATCGCCGCGGGGATGTTGAACTCCCCCAGAGTCTGCAAAACTCCCACAAAGGAGAAGGCAAGCCCGGTGAAAAACACCGTGGGCATCATTATTCTTGTGAGATACGCGCACAGCGCCGCCGTCTCGGCGTCGTAGCCGTCGGCGAAAAACGCCGTGAGCTGCGGGGCGAACACCGTCCCCAGCGCCGTCAGCAGAGCGCAGGCCGCGCCCATCACCGTCATGAAATTTCCCGCGAAACGGAAGGCGTCACGCTTCCCCCGCTTCTCCATCACCTCGCCAAGCACGGGGATGAGGCAGGCGGATATGGCGGAGGCGAAAACCGTGTCGAAAAACACCCGGGGTATGCGGCTCGCCGTCAAAAATGCGTTGGCTGCGCTGCCCGAGCCGTAGTTTACCGTGAGGAGCCTGTCCCGCACAAGGCCAAGGATCTTCCCCAGTAGTGTGATCGCCATCATCACGCCGACAGTCCCGGCGGCGCTTTTGTTTTTTTCTCCGGAAGCCTCGTTTTTTCTGCTTTTTCCCTTCAAAGATCCACCGCCCTTCATTATTCAGGCAAATATTTTATCATATTTTTTAGAATTTTAGAATATTTTTTGTTTTCTGGAAAATCAGTACCCGATAATTGAGTCCACCCCGTAATATTCGGACATCTGGATGTTGGGCCATGTGTCCCGGGTGTCGGTATTCAGGTCCAGAAGCCCCCAGAATGCGCTGTACGGGCTCGTGGGGTGGACAACAGGGAGCGTAAGGTCCGTCTCCCCGGCCTGCTTTGCGTCAATTATCTGCTCCTCACGGGCCAGGTACGCGGAATAATCAGAGAATATCCCCGCGCAGCCCGTCACAGCGGAGAAGAAAAAAGTCAGGGAAAGCGAGAAAAACAGCATGTTTTTCACCATTTTTCCCAGCTTCTCTCCGGAGAGCCCCTCTCCCGCGGTGAGACACGCCATAATAAGCAGCATCACCGCCGGACAGGCGCATCTCGGCTCGTAGTACGCCGCAAAGGTGAGCATATAGTTTGCCAAAACAGCGGAAAATGCGAAAACTGCGGATAGGAGGAGCCGCTCTCTGTCGCCCTTTAAGTAAAATCCCAGCACCTCCAGCGCGATCCAAACAATTATGAGGGTAAAGCCGTAGGTTTTGAGCATTTCGGTGGCTTTTACGAAGTTTTTAAGGAGGATCGTGATGCTCATGGAGGTCTGCTTCGCCGCCAGCTCCGCCGGCATGGACATGAGCGCCAAATATCCCGCCGCGGACAATATAATCGGCACGATAAGCCAGGTTTTCAGTGTTTTCTTCTTAAAATAATATGAAATAACAAGAACCGCCGCGATAAAAGGGGCGATAAAGCTCATGATTTCTACATAAAATCCGAAAAAAAACGAAAAAATCGAGAACAAAATCCGCTTCCATGTGCGGTCCAGAGGGTCTTTTTCATGGAAAAATCGAAAAAAATAGGGTAAAATGAAGATAATTCCGAAAAAAAGTCCCCATAAGTAGTTCACCGACCCCAGCTGCCACAGAGCCACCTGCCCAAACACCGGACACCCCACCCAGAACGCCATTGCCGCGCAAAGGACCGTGAATGCCGTGGGGCGGCGGCAGCCGGAGGCGAGGTATGACATGAGAAAGAGGAGGGCAGTAATGACGGCGGAGTTCACAATATTGAATATCGCCTTGGGCCAGAGCATGAAGAGCTGTCCGAAGAAGTGGCTCACCACCCTGCCGTTCATGCGGTAGGAGTGGACGTACATGCTTTTTGCCACGTCCAGCACGCCTGTGAGCTCCTTTTTCGTGTGGAAGCCCAAGCGGTAGACGTAGTCGTCAGCCACATAGGGGGTCAGGAAATTGAGGGCGAGGGCGAAGAGGAAGATGACCGCCGCCAGGGCCCACAGTGTTTTTTTCGATCTGTTTGCCGCTTCAAGACGCTCCATGTGGATGTCTCCTTGATACAAATATTATAATGAAGTATAATATTTTCCTCTTTGGATGTCAATAGGAGTATGTATCTTGAAAAAATCGCGAAGCTCTGGTACAATATAAGGTAAAATACGCAAAGGAAGACAGGAAAGCCATGTTTGTTGACAAAGCTACAATAGAGATAAAGGCGGGGAAGGGCGGCAACGGCGCCGTGGCCTTCCACCGGGAGAAGTATGTGGCCTCCGGCGGGCCCGACGGCGGGGACGGCGGAGACGGCGGGGACGTGGTCCTCGTCCCGGACCCCAACATGTCCACGCTGATGGACTTTCGCTACAAGCGCAAGTATGCCGCCGGTAACGGGATGGACGGCGCCGGGAAGCGCTGCACCGGAAAGCGGGGGGAGGACCTGGTGATAAGGGTCCCCCTGGGCACCGTCGTCCGGGACAGGGAGAGCGGCGCGGTGATGGCGGATATGTCCGCCTGCTCAAGGTTCGTCGCCGCGAAGGGCGGCTCCGGCGGCTGGGGCAACTCCCACTTCGCCACGCCCACGCGCCAGGCCCCCCGCTTTGCAAAGGCGGGGCTTCCGGG
The DNA here is from genome assembly GCA_947630755.1 of uncultured Oscillospiraceae bacterium. Taxonomy (GTDB): domain Bacteria; phylum Bacillota; class Clostridia; order Oscillospirales; family Oscillospiraceae; genus RUG626. The sequence goes on from CANRIU010000031.1 coordinate 15,410, forward strand.
GGTGCAGAGGGAGATAGTTCTGGAGCTGAAGCTCCTGGCGGACGTGGGGCTGGTGGGGTTTCCCAACGTGGGGAAGTCCACGTTGCTGTCGGTTGTGTCAAGGGCGAGGCCGAAGATAGCGGACTACCACTTCACAACGCTGTTCCCCAATCTGGGCGTGGTCTACGCCGGAGAGGGCGGGAGCTTTGTCATGGCGGACATACCCGGGATAATCGAGGGGGCCAGCGAGGGCGCGGGCCTGGGCCACGATTTTCTCCGGCACATCGACAGATGCAGGCTCGTTGTCCACGTTGTGGACGCCTCGGGCCGGGAGGGCCGGGACCCGCTGGAGGACTTTGAGATAATAAACCGGGAGCTTGCGGAGTACTCCCCCGCCCTGGCCTCCCGGCCCATGATAGTCGCCGCCAACAAGTGCGACCTCATAACGGGTCAGGAGGAGCAGGAGCGCCTCGAGGCGCTGGAAAAGCGGGTGAGGAACGCGGGGATGGAGTTTTTCCGCATATCTGCCGCGGCCCACATGGGCACGCAGGAGCTCGTCAGGGCCGTCTCCTACAAGCTCCGGGAGCTTCCGCCGATAGCCGTATTCGAGCCGGAGTATGTGGAGCCGGAGGCGGAGGCGGAGCTTCCCGACCCGGAGATAAGCCGGGAGGACGGCGTGTGGTATGTGGACGGCGGCTGGGCGGAGAGGCTCATCGAGAACGTCAACTTCGGCGACTACGAGTCCAGAATGTACTTTGACAGGACCCTGCGGGAGCGGGGGGTGTTCGAGCGTCTGGAGGAGCTGGGCGTTGAGGAGGGCGACACGGTGAGCGTCTGCGGCATCGAGTTCGAGTACAGGCGGTGAGAGGGGCGAATATGCCAAAAATTATTTGATTCTCTTGACATTTACTGTGTAAAATCATACAATAATATGGTATGGCAGTGCAGGCAAGGAGGTGAGACGTCCTTTTGAAGAGACTTAAGCGAAAGCCATCCCCGGCCCCCTTTCTGGGAGCGGCAGCGGTGTGGCTTCTATGGTGCCTTTTTTTGCCGATGAACACCGTGTGGAATTTTCTGGCGCTCGTCGGGGCGTCGGCGGCTTCCTACGGGATATTGAGGCTCATCTTCCCGGGGAAGCTTGTGAAGGCGGATAAGCCCGTCAAAAAGCCCAAAGCCCCTGCCGAGGCCGAGAGCTCCGGGACGGCGGGCGAAAAGCCGGAGGAGAGCGAGGTAGACATACTCCTGAAGCAGGGCGTTGACGCGGTGAACGAGCTTTACAGGCTGCGGGGCGTAATTCCCGAGCCGTCGGTGAGGGAGAGGATAGACCAGCTTGCGGACCTTACGGGCAAGATATTCGCGGATATAGTTGACGACCCGGAGGACATCCCGGCGGTGAAGCGCTTTGCCGGGTACTATCTCCCCACGACGATGAAGCTCCTTAACGCCTACGACCGGATGAGCGGCCAGGGCGACGGGCAGAACGTTTCCGGGACCTTAAAGCGCATCGAGGAGATACTTGACACCACGGTGAAGGCGTATCAGAAGCAGTACGACTCGCTCTTCGCCAACGAGGCCCTTGACATTGAGACAGACATATCCGTCATGGAGACGATGATGAAGCGGGAGGGCCTCACCGGGAAGGATTTTGAGGTCCGGACCCAGGGAAAGTGAGATACTGTCCCGGATGGGACATTCCACATAAATAAGAGAAAGGGAGATCGACAATGAACGAACAAGAATACGTCCCCACACTGACCTTCAGCTCCACGCCCACCACTCCGGCGGCCCAGCAGGCAGCGGCGGCCGCGGCGGAGGCGCAGCTCCCCCAGACAGACGCCACCGAGCACGAGGAGAGCCAGCTCTCCGAGGCGGAGCTCCAGGCGGTGGAGGAGTTCGCAAAGAAGATAGACATAACCGACTCCAACGCCGTGCTCCAGTACGGCGCCTCCAGCCAGAAGAACATAGCGGACTTCTCCAGCAACACCCTGTCCAACGTGCGCACGAAGGACATGGGCGAGGTGGGCGAGATGCTCACCGACCTTGTGGTGGAGCTCCGGGGCTTCAACTACGACGAGGGGGAGAAGCGGGGGTTCTTAGGCTTCAAGAAGAAGGTCCAGAATCAGGTCGCCAATCTCAAGGCCCAGTACGACAAGGCCGAGGTGAACGTGGACAAGATAGCCTCCATGCTGGAAAAGCACCAGATAACCCTCCTGAAGGACGTGGCTACTCTGGATAAGATGTATGAGCTGAACAAGGCCTACTACAAGGAGCTGACCATGTACATCCTCGCGGGCAAGAAGAAGCTCAAGGAGTGCCGCGAGGTCATACTGCCCCAGCTTCAGGAGAAGGCCCGCAGGTCCGGGACACCCGAGGACGCTCAGGCGGCAAACGACTATCAGAACATGATAAACCGCTTTGAGAAGAAGCTCCACGACCTGGAGCTCACCCGGATGATCTGCATCCAGATGTCCCCCCAGATAAGGCTCATCCAGAATAACGACACCCTCATGGTGGAGAAGATACAGACGAGCCTTGTGAACACCATACCCCTCTGGAAGAACCAGATGGTCCTGGCCCTCGGGCAGCACCACTCCCAGCAGGCCATGGAGGCCCAGAGGGAGGTCACCAATATGACCAACGAGCTTCTCCGCCGGAACGCCGAGACCCTCAAGCAGGGCTCCATAGAGATCGCCCGGGAGTCTGAGCGGGGCATCGTGGACATCGAGACGCTCAAGGCCACAAACGAGTCCCTCATTGAGACGCTGGAGGAGGTCCGCACCATTCAGGCCGAGGGCGCGGAGAAGCGCCGCCAGGCCGAGGCGGAGCTCGGCAAGATAGAGTCCGACCTCAAGGCGAAGCTCCTTGAGATGAACAGATGAGCAGCCGGAAAAACGCCTCCGCCGGGGCCTCAAAGGCCGACCCGGCGATGGCGGGGCGGAAGGACAGGTGGTATAAAAGCGCCGGCTTTGCCGCCGGGGTGCTCGCCGCCGTGGTGATCACAGCTACGCCCTTCGGGGCGTGGCGGAGCCTTCGCAGGGCGGTGAGGGATGTGGAGAGGCAGTTTTTCATCGGCGTCGCCCCCTACGGGGCGGCGGCGGACTTCCTCGCCGATTCCGAGGACGCGGCGCTGGGGCTCATTACCGTTGGGGCAAATTACGACGCCCTGTCCGAAAAGCTCGACGCCCTGAGAAGCTCCCGGGAGACATTTATCCGGGTGCTTGACAGCAAGGGCGTGTCCATCGCCGAAATCGAGGACGCAAACGCCGATCTCGCCCGGTCCTTCATCGGGCTGCGGGAGGCGCTTTTGACCATGCCCCTCTCCGAGCAGGAGGCCGCCGACGCGGAGTACTACGCGAGGCTCTTTGAAAGCTCCCAGGGCGCCGTGAGCCGATGCGGCTACAACGAGGCGGTGGAGGAGTTTAACGAGGATGTGTACAGCCGCTTCCCGGCGAGCCTTGTGGGCTCGCTGTTTGGGGTGGACCCGCCGGAGAGCTTCCGCACGGTGTCCGAGGGCGGCGGCAGGAGCTGAGGTGTAAGCCTTGAAAAAAATCATTTCACTTGTGACCGCGCTCATTTTGGCGCTGTGCCTGGGGGTCCCGGCACTGGCGCTGGAGCAGAGCGAGTGCTTTTATGTGACCGACGAGACGGGTGTCTTGAGTCAGGACACGGTGGACCACGTTCTGGAGCTCAATTACACCCTCGAGGAGCGGTGCGGCGGGGCGCAGATCGTGGTGGTGTTTGTGGACTACTTCGGCGACGCCTACGCCGACGAGTACGCCGTCAGCCTATTCAACAGCTGGAGCCTGTCGCCCCGGGCGATGCTGCTGGTGGTCTCCCCCGTGGAGAAGCGGGGCGGCATGACCGTGGGCACGGACATCAAAACGGCCTTTGACGAGGACGACATAAACGATTACTTGGAGGACTACTTCTGGGACGAATTTGACGACGGAAACTACGACGAGGCCGTGACGGAGCTTGCCGATGAGCTTTACGACTGGTTCATGGACAGGTACGACATGGGCGCCGACCCCCTGCCGGAGTCGGGCAGCTCCGGCGGCGGGACCGCCGCTCTTGCGGGGGTGGGGGTCCTCGGCGTGGTGCTGGGGTTCATTATGAGAAATATTTTGATTATTCTGCTGTTTGTGCTGATAATCGTGCTGATTATCTGGTCCGACAGGCGCAGATACCGGGGGTATTACAGGAGCATCGGGCAGCCGATACCCAGGTACTACCCGTGGTATATCTTCTCCTCGAGGCCATACAGGCGCTACCGCGCGCCAAGGCCGCCAAGGCGGCCGCCTCCCCCTCCCCCGCCCCCACATGGCGGCGGAGGATACCCGCCGCCGAGGTCCGGCGGACCGGGTCCGGGAAGCTCAAGTCCCAGGACAGGCAGCCCGCGGCCCAGAAGCTCGTCGCCAAGGCCCCCGCGCCCGTCGGGCGGGTCGAGGCCGTCAGGCGGGTTCAGGCCCTCCGGCGGAGGGCGCAGCGGCGGGTCCTTCGGCGGGAGAAGGTAAGTTACGCAGACTGACGAATTTAAGATGAAAACCGCGGCGCAGTTTCCTGCGCCGCGGTTTTGACTGTCGAAAAAGCCCTGAGGGCTTTGCGCCTTAAGCATTGATCCATTCTCTGCCAGGGGAGAAGTATTTTTGCAGGAAGTACGCCGGGGCGCAGCTCCAGGCGTGGCAGTAGCTGTTGACGATGGTGCCTCCGTAGGGGGAGTGCCCGGGGTCCTCCGGGTCCCAGAGCTCCCAGAAGGTGTCAGCCCCCGCCGCCACCATGCCGCCCCAGTAGGAGCGCAGCACCTCAAGGGCCCTCTCCCTCTCGCCGCAGGAGATGAGCGCGTCAACATAGTGGTGGTACATATACGGCGTGACCATCCTCTCCGCTTCAGGCTCCGCCTGCACCTTGGCGAGAAGCTCCGCCGCCTCCCGGCCCTCCGCCGCGCCGCCCAGCACCATCCACACCTGACTTGCCACGGAGAGCTGCCTCTCGCCGCCGCTCACGAAATACCCCCTGTCGTCGCGAAGATATTTCAGCGCCGCCGCTCTCTTCTCTCTGTACTCCTCCCGGAACCTTTGCGCGTCCTCCGTCTCTCCCAGGGCCTTTGCCAGCTCTATGGCGGCTTTCAGGCAGTATAAATATATCCCCTGGGCCGAGGCCTGCTTGTTGAGCCTCAAATTCCAGTCAACAAAGCACCAGCCCATCCTGTCGCTGTCCCGCACTATCCCCAGGTGGTCAAAGGACGATTCTGCAAGCTCGATCTGCCTTTTCGCCGTGGGCCACAGCTCACGAGCGGCGGCGGTGTCGCGGGCGGCGTTCAGGTAGTCCCGGAGGGCGGCGGTGAAAAAGAGGGAGTAGTCGAACATTTTCGTGTCGTCCGCCTCGATTCGCGGCTCCAAAAACAGGCACGCCGCCACCGCCCCGTCGGGGAGCGTGTCCCCCGCCATGAGGTACAGGCAGGACTTCACCATGTCGAAGCTCCCATATGTCTCATAGTTTGCCAGCGCCTGAAGCCGCAGGTCCCCCATCCACAGCCGCCTGTCCCGCTTCGGCCCGTCCTCAAAGACCCTCTGCATACACTCCCGCAGCGTCCGGCAGGCCACGGCGTAGATGCGCTCAAGCCCCTCGTCCTGACAGATATACGGCGCAAGGGCCCCGTCGTCGGCGCTTGTCACCGTGTCCGCCTCCACCGCCTCCACCGTGAGGGCGTATTTGGGGCTCACGTCAAGGACCTCTATCATAAGATACCTGAAGGCGTACCTTCTGGGGAGGCTCACCCTCGCCGGGAGCACATCGATGTGTATCTCCTCCTGCTGGATCCAGCCCCTGCTTATCCACCCCCGGTACTCCCCGGCGTCCTCCTCAAGCTCCCACTCCCGCTCGGCAAACCTGAACCGAACCCAGGCCGGGGCGTCGGGGTGCGCCCCGGCGTGAGAAAAGCTCACCGTCACATACCCCACATAGTGGTCGCCAAAGTCGAAGCACACCCTGTCCCCCGCTCTCAGCGACCTCCCCCCGGCGCCGCCCTCCGGGCACACGCGCTTATGCCGAAGCTCCGGCATAAGCATCTCAGCTCTCTTCAAAAACTCCTCATTTCTTGACATACAGCACCTCTTTGTAAAATATACTTGACATAAAGTCATATTAATATTATAATGTGTCTCAGGTAACGGGAGTTGGACCCGTGTCACATTAAGTGAAAGGGGCGATAAAATGGTTGACATAATTATTCCGGCTGTGTTGCTTCTTCTTGTCGGCGGCTTTTCCGCGCTTTTATTGACAGGCTCCGCGCCGGATGAGGGGAAGAGATCCGCGGGCAGGTACGACGAGCGCCAGAAGCTCAGTCAGGGCCGCGGGTACATGTGGGGCTTTCTCACGGTGGGCTTTTTTACCTTCGCCGTCATAGCAGCCGGAGCAATAGCCGGCTGGGAGATCCTCAGCGCCAGCGAGGCGCTGATAATTGCCTTTATTCTCGGCACTGCCGTCAACGCAGGCTACTGTGTCGCCCACGACGCCTGCATCCCTGTCGGCGGCAGAGGTGTTACGGTTATAGTCTGTCTGTGCCTGTATTTCCTCCTCGGCCTCATCCGCGGCCTTGACAGCCTCAATGAGCAGGGACCTGTATCCGGCGGCGTCCTCGGAAGCTGCTGGGTGTGGTTCACGGTGGCCTTTGCCTGCGCCAGCGTCCTCCTCACACTTCTTATCAGGAGGCTGCTGGACCGGAGGCGCGGCGAATGAAAAACCTCCGCCTAAAGGCCGCCCGTGCCGCCCGGGACCTCTCGCAGCAGGTCCTGGCGGATATGGTCGGCGTCAGCCGCCAGACCATAAACGCCATCGAGAAGGGCGACTACAACCCCACCATAAACCTTTGTATCGCCATCTGCCGCGCTCTGGGAAAAACTCTGGACGAGCTCTTCTGGAAACAGTGACGGCATCAGCAATAGTCCATATCGCAAAACGGCAGCCGAATCGGCTGTCGTTTTTGTCCGCAAATCTGCCGCGAAGCGCCGCAACAATATATGTTTATATTTTTTCAATAAAGGACAAAAACCGGGTCATCCCCATCGAGCTCATCTGTTTTTGTAAAACCAAGGGACTGATAAAGCTTCCGGGCTCTGGTGTTGTGAGCCTCAGTGGAAAGCCTTATCGGCATTTCGGGGCCGGCGGCTCTCAGTATTTTTATCGCAAGCTCCGCGGCGGCCCTCCCGTAACCCATGCCCTGATATTTCAGGTCAATAAAATAGCTCCAGTTAAATCCCGGTTCAGAGCCGCTCCATTTTCTAAAGACAATAAACCCTATCCGTTCGCTGTCGGCTCTGCATATCACGCAGGGGACGTTATCGTTTGGAGCAAGGTACGCTCTGCCAACGGAAAAGCCGGCCGGATTGACGAACTCCTCCTGCTCCGGAGAGACGCCGCACTCCGCCACGGCGTACCAGAGGTCGTCGTCATTTTCAATTATTCTGATGCCGACGGCCTGAGACAGCCAAACCTCCCCCGGAAGCTCCCTCAATAAACTCAAAAGCGGCTTTTCCATAGTGCCTCCCTCCCTCGTATTCAAGGCTTGAACTTATACTTTCCATTATACCACCCAAATACGGAGAAATCTACTCTCCGGAGAGACTGCCGACCGATTTTTCACGCCATTTCCGCCCATATCGGCAAAAAGCCTCCGGCTAATATGAAATGATGCTTTTGAAAATCAGGACCCCCGGCAAAGCCGGTGGTTCATGTGGCACAAAAGAAGGGGCCGGATTGCACGGCTTCGGTTCTTTTTTCTCTCATTTCTTCGGCGCGCTTGGTTTGTGCCGTTTTTGCGGTCCGCGGTTCCACTCCGCCCCGCACGGTCGCGCTTAAGACCGATAACTGATAACTGAGCTACCGCGCGGGGTGGGGTAAAGGCTGAATATTTTTTAATAGACCAGTGAGCGGCAGGGGCAGAAAACGCTGAGACAATTCGACAAAGGACCGCGCGGCAATTGGTGCAGCGGTAAGTCTCGATATGCGGGCGCGGGAGCTATACTATCGTAAAAAAGCAAAAATCCCGGTCTGACACCGGGATTCTTACATTATAAGACAGTTTTCAGTGTAACGGCAGGCACCGGGACGAGCAGCCCCGGGGGGAGTCCAGAGGGGGGCCCGCAACCCCCTCTCTGTGTCGTTTTTAAAAGGGGATTGTCAAGGGGGAAATCGAAATCCCCCTTGACCCGGTGAAACTTGTCAAGATTAGTGGACACCCAAAAGAGAGAAAAACGTACTCGGTGTGCTGTATCCTATGCCAGAG
>CANRIU010000032.1 GCA_947630755.1 uncultured Oscillospiraceae bacterium
CAGCTTGGGCAACGAGATGCCCCTCGCCCGTGGCTGGCTGCCACGAAGTTGGGGTAAATTTATTGTAACAGGAGAAATTATTATGAAATGCACAAATTGCGGTAAGAATAACGCTGTGAGCCACTTTAGATACGAGGTAAACGGACGCGCCGCCGAGGCGCACCTGTGCGCCGACTGTGCAAGGCAGCTCATGCCGGAATTGGAGCCGGCCTCCGTCGCCCGGGAGCTCTTCGGGGATATGGGCGGCTTTGGCCTCATGGACAGCCTTTTCGGCGGGATGCCGGGCCGGGGCACCGGGGGGCTTTTGGACAGCTTCTTCGGCGGCAGCCTGTTTTCCGGCCCCTTCGCCGCCTTCGCGCCTCTCTCAGACTTTGGCGTGCCGAGGATAGAGATAACCTTCCCGGATACCTCCGCCCGGCGTCAGGCCGGGGAGCCGGAGGAACGCAAACCGGACGAGGTGGACGATGAGCTCTCCCACCGCAGGCAGGTAAACGCCCTGCGGGAGCAGATGCGCTCCGCTGCCGAGAGGGAGGACTACGAGGAGGCCGCCCGTATCCGGGACGAGCTTAAGAAGCTCGAGGACAAAAAGCCCAGGTAAACCGTTATCATATTTCAACTGTATTTAATATAAGGGCGGGCGCCTGCCCGCCCATTTATAAGCTCAGGAGGTGCTTATCATGAAAAATGAGGACCGCTTTACCGAGCGCGCAAAGCGCGTTATAAACCTCGCCCACGAGTCCGCCGCGGACCTGGGCCACGGCTACGTCGGAAGCGAGCACATACTTTTAGGCATCGCCCTCGATGGGGGCGGCGCCGCCGCGAAGGTCCTCCGGGACGCGGGACTTGATGCGGAGCTCATCAGGGCGTCCATTGAGAAAATAGTCGGCAGGGGCGACAGCGCCGACACCACCGTCCAGGGGCTGACCCCCAGGGCAAAGAGGATAATCGAGCTGGCGCTCATGGACGCGCTGCGCCTCGGGCACAGCTACGTCGGTACGGAGCACCTGCTCATGGGCATACTCCGGGAGACCGACAGCGTCGCCGCCAGGATACTCACCCTGTCCGGGGCGGACATCAACAAGCTTTACACCGACCTTATCAATATGTTCGACGTGACCCGCCGCCGGGCCGCCGCCGGGGAGCGCTCTGTGCGCCACCCGGAGACAAAGACCCTGGACCAGTTCTCCCGGGACCTCACTGTCATGGCCTCTCAGGGGAAGCTGGACCCGGTAATCGGCAGGGATCGTGAGGTCCAGCGGGTAATACAGATACTCTCCCGCAGGACGAAAAATAACCCCGTGCTCATCGGCGAGCCCGGCGTTGGCAAGACCGCCATTGCCGAGGGCCTCGCACAGAAGATAGTCTCCGGCGATGTGCCGGAGTCCCTCATCGGCAAACGGGTGGTGTCCCTTGACCTCACCGGTATGGTCGCCGGGACCAAGTACAGGGGCGATTTTGAGGAGCGCATAAAGGCGGCTCTTGAGGAGGCCCGGCGGGCCGGGGATGTGATACTTTTCATCGACGAGCTCCACACCATCGTCGGCGCAGGTGCGGCGGAGGGCGCCATCGACGCCTCCAACATCCTAAAGCCCGCCCTCTCCCGTGGAGAGATACAGGCCATCGGCGCCACCACCCTCAACGAGTACCGCAAGTACATCGAGAAGGACGCCGCCCTCGAGCGGCGCTTCCAGCCGGTGCAGGTGGACGAGCCCTCGGAGGAGGAGTCCGTTGAGATCCTCCGGGGCCTTCGGGACAAGTACGAGGCCCACCACAAGCTTAAGATAACCGACGAGGCCCTTGAGGCCGCGGTGAAGCTCTCCGTCCGGTTTATAAACGACAGGTATCTGCCCGACAAGGCCATAGACCTTGTGGACGAGGCCGCATCCCGCGTGCGCATGGAGGAGACCAGGACCCCGCCGGACCTCAAGTCTCTCGAGGCGGAGGCCGCGTCCCTGGCTGCCGAGAAGGAGGCCGCGGTGCAAAATCAGGACTTCGAGCGGGCAGCCGAGCTCCGGGACAGGGAGCGTTCCGTCCGCGCCCGGGCCGAGGAGCAGCGCTCCAGGTGGGCCGACGGTAAGCTGGGCTCCGGCAAGCAGGTGCTGGCTGAGGACATCGCCGCCGTCGTCTCCGGCTGGACGGGCATCCCCGTCACCACCCTCACTGAGGACGAGGGGCAGAGGCTCCTTCGGATGGAGGAGATACTCCATAAGCGCGTGGTCGGTCAGGACGAGGCAGTTTCCGCCGTGGCAAAGGCCATAAGGCGTGGTCGCGTCGGCCTCAAGGACCCCAAGCGCCCCATCGGTTCCTTCCTGTTCCTGGGACCCACGGGCGTGGGCAAGACGGAGCTCTGCCGGGCGCTGGCCGAGGCCATGTTCGGGGACGAGAACGCCATGATAAGGGTGGACATGTCCGAGTATATGGAGAAGCACACCGTCAGCAAGCTCATCGGCTCCCCTCCGGGATATGTGGGCTTTGAGGACGGCGGGCAGCTCACCGAGAAGGTCCGCCGCAAGCCCTACTCCGTGGTCCTCTTCGACGAGATTGAGAAGGCCCACGAGGATGTTTTCAATATCATGCTCCAGATAATGGACGACGGGCGTCTCACCGACTCCCAGGGCCGACATGTGGATTTTCGCAACACGGTGATAGTCATGACCTCCAACGTCGGCGCGCGGAACATCACCGAGCGGGCCAGGACTCTGGGCTTCGCCTCCGGCGATCCCGGCACCGCCGTTATGAGCGATGAGCGCATCCGCGAGGCCGTTATGGGCGACCTCAGGCGCACCTTCAAGCCGGAGTTTTTAAACCGCATCGATGAGACGATAGTTTTCCACCAGCTCACAAAGCCGGAGATCCAGGAGATTGCCCGCAAGCTCCTCGAGAACGTGGAGAAGCGCGTGGAGACCATGGGCCTCAAGCTGGATGTCACCGACGCCGCCGTAGAGGCGCTGGCGGAGGCCGGCTTTGACCCGGCCTACGGCGCCCGCCCCCTGCGCAGAGAGATTCAGACCCTTGTGGAGGACGCCATCGCCGAAAAGCTCCTTGAGGGCGCGGTCAAGGAGGGTGAGACGGTCCTTGTGGACGCAAAGGACGGCAGGGTCAGCGTCGAGCCCAGGTCCACCGCCCAGGCGGTATAAAAAATATATAATATAATAGTTATCAAAACGGGAGCTGACAGCAGGTCAGCTCCCGTTTTAGACTGTCAAAAAGGGCCCTTTTGGCCTTCTTTGACAAGGGGTCGCCTGCGGGCGCACATCCGGGGACCTGAATGTGGCAAAATCCGACGCACATGTCGCCGGATTTTGCCTCGAATTTTTTCACGTCATGCCCGCCAAAAATATGGTATGGTGTTTACGGGTTTTATTCTTTAAAAAAATCGCTCCGGCGGGACCCTCAGGTCCCGCCGGAGCTTTTAGGAGTAACTTCTCTTAAAATCTTTTGCTTTTCCTTCCCGGATCAGTCGTTCTTCTTGCCCTTGCGGCCTGTAAAGCTCAGTACCGCCAGCCCCACGAAGCTTGCAATCATCAGCACAGCCCAGATGGCTATGTTGGAGTTGTCTCCGGTATCGGGGAGCATATCAAGAGGAACATCCATGTCGGGCAGGTCCTCGAGAGGAACGTCGTAGTCGGGCAGGTCGCTCAGCGGCACATCATCATCGGGGATCGTGGTGTCGAAGCCCCAAGTGTTGTAGATGACGAACACTGTCTCGTTGCCATCGACTCTGGAGGTATATCCATCGGGGACGTTGTTCTCAACGACGCTGTAGGTGTGGCTGGCGTCGAGGTCGGCCCAAGTGTAAGCCCAGCCGTTCTCAGCGCTCAGGGTAACGGTCTCACGGTAGGGAGCGCCGTCGCGCAGGAGGCTGACGGAAACGCTGGCGGGACGGGCGAACTCGTCGTCGCCGACCCACTCCTTGCTGACGGAGACGGAGGTCCACTCCTCAACCGTGGAGGTGTTGGTGATGTTCACGTTGATCTCAGCTCCAATGCCGCCGCCGCTGACGCGGGAGGTATATCCCTCGGGCACATCGGCCTCGCGGACGGTGTAGGTTCTGCCGTACTCAAGGCCATCCCAGCTGGCGGACCAGCCGTTCGCGGCGGAGAGGACTGCGGTGTCGATGACCTGATCGTCCTGAAGGAGCTCAACAGTGATGCTTGCGGGTCTGCTTGCCTCGGTATCGCCGACCCAGGTCTTGGTTACGTTGACGGAGGTGAAGGGGGTGTAGCTCCTGTCGTTCAGGTAGCTGGCGGCAGGAGTGGTGCCCTCGGCGATGACGCCGTTCTCTCCGGTGTAGCTGGTGTAGTAGCCGTCGGTGTTGGCTGCGGGCTCGATCACATAGAACTCAGTGCCCACGGGAAGTCCGGTGACAGTGGCGGTGTCCAGGTGACCAAGGGCGATAACGCCGTAGACGGTGTAGGTGACTCCGTTGTACTCAACGGTGAGGGTGTTGCCGTCCTCGTCAGTGAGGGCCGCGATGGTTCCGGTGGCGGGATAAGCCGCGCGCTGCTCATCGGTGAGGGCCTCGTTGGCGGTGGTGACGGTGAAGCTGTAGGTCTCAGCGAGCTTCACATACTCGGCGGGGCTGGCAAGGCCAATCTGGAAGTCCCACTTCGCGCCGTAGTCGGCGATGTTGCCGCTGACGGTCTTGGTGATGCTCATGTCGCTGAGCTTGCGGACGTATTCGTTGGTCACGTCAAGCTGGACCTCGAGCTCCGCGTCGGTCTCGGTGGCGCCGACCTTGAAGGTCATGCTGCCCGCCTTGGCGCCGCCCTCGATCTCCTCCTGGGAGACGTGGGTGGTCTCGCCGTTGTGGTTGAAGCTCACGCCGCCGAAGTTGTAGTCCTGGACTCCCGCGTACTCCATGTCCTCAGTGACGGTGTAGGTGCCGTAGGGGACATCCTTGAAGTAGGCGGTCTCGCCGTAGTGGACCCAGAGCTCGCGGTGGACGGGGTTGCCGGAGAGGTCAGTGCCGTCGAGGAAGAAGTGGAAGTTCTCCTTCACGATCTCGCTGCCCTCGTAGGTGGTGCCGTCGAGGCTGATGTCCTTGTGGACTGCGATGCGTCCGTTGTGCTTTACGGTCTCCTGGTTGACTGCGGTGATTTCCACGCTGTTCCCGGTCTCCTCACCAGTGAGGTCGATCTGCCAGGTGTAGTCGTCGATCCTGGAGACCTTGCCGTTGTTGACGGTGAAGCCGTTCCAGATGTAGTCAGCAACGTTGCCGGAGAGCTCCTTGAGAATGTAGGTGCCCACGGGCAGGTTCTCAAAGACCTTGGAGGCGCTGGCCCTTGTCAGCTCGAAATCCTGATTGAAGTGCTCGCCGAGGCCGCTGGCGGTGTCGCCGCTGAGGTTGAAGCTGAACACCTTGTCAAGGAAGACGTACTCAGTGTCCGCGGGGACATTGTTGCCGTCCATGCTGAAGTCCTTGTAGATGGTGAGGCTGGTCCTCTTGATGGTGTACTCGTTGGTGACATCGAGCTTGAGGTTGAGCTCGGTGTTGACGCTGTCCTCGTCGAGGGTCACGCCGATTCCGGCCTTCTCGCCAGCCTCGACCTGCTCCTGAGTGGTGACGCTGCTGTTATTATTGTTCTTGTCCTCGAAGGTCACTCTGCCAAAGTCGTAGTGGTCAACGTCGGCCTGCTCCATGTCCTCGGTGATGGTGTACTCGCCGAAGGGCACGTCGTCGAAGGTGGCCTCGTCGCCGTAGTGGACCGTGACCTCCCTGTGGATCTCCTCGCCGGAGTAGGATTTGCCGTCAAGGTAGAAGGTGAACTCCTCGCGGATGTCCTTGCCGCCGCCCTCATAGGTGGTGCCGTCAAGGGTCACGTCCTTGTGGACGGTGATGCTGCCGCGCATGATGGAGTAGTCGTTGTTTGCGGTGATGGTGAAGGTGCTGCCGCTGTTGTTATGGTCGAGGACGACCGTCACGCTGTCATCGTCGATGGTCCTGCCGTCGAAGCTCCACACAACGTTGCTGAAGGTGTAGTCCTTAAGGTCGTTGGCGGTCTCGGTGATGGTGTAGGTGCCGACGGGCAGGTCCGCAAGCTTGGCCTTATCCTCGGCGCTCATGACACCATTGCCGTTCTCGTCGATTGTGACGGTGACGGTGAAGTCCCTCTTATCCTGCTCCGCATTCACCTTGCTGGCGGGCACGCCCACAATGTGGAAGGTCACCTGGGCGTCGGTAATGGCGAACTTGTTGCTCTCAATGGGCTTCTTGCCGTCGAGGGTGGCCACCTTCAGAAGGTTGATGGCGACCTTCTTGACGGTGTAGTCGTTGGTCACATCAAGCTCAACGGAGACGTTCTTGTTGTTGTTCTGCTCGGTGAGGGTGATCTGGATGCCGTTGTCCTCCTCGCCCTTGGCGTAGGTCCTGCTCTCGCTGCCGGAGGTGTAGGTGACGGAGGACCAGTCGTAATAGGTGACTTCGCCGCTCATGGTCTCGGTGACGGTGTAGGTGCCCATGGGGACATCGGTGAAGGTTCCGGTCTCGCCGGCCTTGACGGTGACGGTTTTGCTGTAGGGCTCGCCGTTGAGGTCGGTTCCGGTGAGGGTGAAGGTGAAGGTCGCGCCGCTGGTGTTCTCGGTGGAGGCGGTGCCGTCAAGCTTCGTGGTCTTGCTGACGGTGACAGTGCCCCTGTTGAGCTCGTACTGGTTCTCCGCGGTGACAACGATCTCCGCGCCCTTGGTAGAATCGGTGAGGTCGAAGTCCACGCCCTGACGAAGCTCGGTGGCGGTGGCGGTCACGCCGTTCACAGTGTAGGTGACGCTCTGCCAGTTGTACTGGGCTATCTCGTTGGCGGTCTCGGTGATGGTGTACTTGCCAACGGGCAGGTTCTCGAGGACCTCGCTGTCGGCGGTGCCGTTGGCGTTGAGGGTGAGGGTGAGGGTCTCATCGACAGTCTCGCCGTTCACTCCGGTCCCGGTGACCTGGAAGGTGATGGTCTTGCCGTCCACGAGGCTGCCGTTCACGTTGGTGGGAGCGGCGCCGTTGAGCTCAACGCTCTTCTTGAGCTGGAGGCTCACGCGGTCAACGGTGTAGCTGTTGGTGGCGGTGACGGTGATGGTGCTCGCGGCGGCGTCGCTGGCCTTGACGACCCAGGAGCCTTCGTTATCGGTGCCGCTGCCGCCGGCGTACTTGACGCCGTTATAGCTGAAGTGGGTGATGCCGGGGACATTGACCTCGGTGATGGTGTAGGTGCCGTAGGGCAGCCCGGTGAGGGTCTTCTTCCAACCATCATTGGCGGTGAGGGAAACGGGGATGTCGTACTCGTCACGGTTCAGTCCGTCAACATGGA
This sequence comes from uncultured Oscillospiraceae bacterium, assembly GCA_947630755.1. Classification (GTDB taxonomy): domain Bacteria; phylum Bacillota; class Clostridia; order Oscillospirales; family Oscillospiraceae; genus RUG626. The sequence continues at coordinate 7,296 of CANRIU010000032.1, forward strand.
CGGTGAAATTGAAGGTGAGGTCCTTAAGAAGCTCGGCCTTGACCTCGTCGGTGGCGTCAATGTCGAATTCCTTGTTGAGCTCGAGGGAGTACTCCTTAAGGTGGTTGCCGATTGTGAGCTCGTTGCCGATTATTCCGCCCTCGCCCAGAGGACTGGTGAACTTACGAATGAAAGCGTTGTAATACTCATTATCACTTCTGAGCTCAACTCTATCAAATGTTCCCTTGCCAACGACGATGGTCCACTCGGTCTGGAGAGGCTCATAGCCCACGGGGGCCTGAAGCTCCTTAAGAATATAGGTGCCGGGCTCGACGAAGGGGATCAGGAGCTGACCGTTCTCTGTTGGGCCTCTGGGTTCTGCAATCTCGCGGGTGCCAGTCTCATCAAAGAGTGCAAACACAGCGCCATCAAGCTTTATATCGTTGTACTGAGTGTCACCATCGACCTTTATAACGGTGAGGTCGATGCTGCCGTAGTCGTGTGCGGGGTGCCACTTATTGCTGATAACATAGCCATTCTCGTTGGCGTACCAGTAGCCGACCACATACTTCTGGGGGTTGCTGGGATTGTTCTCATCAATAAGCTTCACGGTAAACATACCGGTAGTGGGATCGCTTGCAACTGCGTAGCCGGAGGTGCTGGGGTAAGAAATCTCTTTTTCCTTAACGGTGTACTTATAGGGGTCAGCAATTTCAGCAAACCTCTCGGGGAGCTTAGTCCAGGTGTGCTTCCAGCTATCGGCTGCGGTGACAGTAACAGTGTCAATAACCTCGCCGTCGCGGAGAAGCTGGACCACGATGCTCTCGGGAATCATATCTGCGGGTCCATCCCAGGTCTTCTCGAAGGGGACCTCGACTTCCTTGGTCTTCCAGTAGTGGTTGGTGTACTCATAGACCTCGGCCTTGCTCTCCTCGCAAGCCTTGATTGTGCCCTCGATCTTAAGGGTCTTATCGGTGAGGCCCTCGCCGGGGGTACGCTCAGTCACTGTGAAGGTGGAGTTTACGGGGAACTGGGGAGAAGTCCAAATCTCTCCGTTCTTGATGGAGAAGTATCCGGTGGACGTTTCGCCAGTGACGGCATCGGTGACGCTATAATCAAATGTAAATTCGGTTTCGGTGGGGTATTCATCGCTGGTGGCGCCCACATCAACTATCTTCTGGACCTTGAAGTAGCCGAACTCGGGATGATACTTGTTCGTAGCGGTGACGCTGAAGGTGTCTCCCTCGTTGACCACGATAGAATTTGTGGACCATTCAACTCCATCGTAATTGAAGTTTTCAATCGGGGTGGAGTTTGGATCCTCAGCGATGGTGTAGGAGCCAACAGGAACGGTGTCGGACCAGGTCCAGTTATTAGCCGCGCTGAGCTCAACGGTCTTGTTGTAGTTAGGACCAGAGACGGTGAATTTGAAAACCTTGTCCTTGTAGAAGTCGGGGTTCTCGATGCCGGAAATGCTCTTGGTGAGGCTCAGAGTGCCCATCTTCTGCTCGTTCACAAACTTGAAAAGGTCGGAAATGTTGCCTGTCAGGCGCTCATTAACGCTCTTTCCCTCGCTGTTAACGATCCTTGTGATTGTCTGGCTCTTTACCGTGAAGGTATGTCTACTATATGTGACTGATATTTCTTTAGTGATTTCATCATTGCTGCCAGTTGTAGATTTAAGAGTTTCTGTTTTTGTTTCTACATTCTCGTTAAAGGTTATATCAATCTGATATACGCTCGGGTCAACCGTAGTGGTTTCATTCTCAGGAGAAATCTCCTTCATCTTCAGCGTGACTTTTCTGCTTGTTTTCCAGTCCTCAGTCGGTAACTTCGAATAATCGTTGATGCTAAAGGTAATATTCCCGTCTTTATCATTGCTCGCCGTGGCAATCTGGGTATCGCCGCTAAACAGCCCGAAAGTGAACTCGCCGGGCTGAATTATACGGCCCTTCAGCTCTTTCTTCGCAGTCAAGCTGAACTGCAACACATAGAAGTCAAATTGCTGCTTCTCTTTCGATCCAAAGTACAGTCCGCCGTTGCAGCCGACGCCGCCGCCGTGGACGGTGGAGGTGTTGCCATAAATCTTCACTCCGGCAGGAACCTTATTGATGGACTCCTGAGAGGGGTGGGCAACCATGGCAACGTTTTTGCCCTCGTACAATAAAACATCTTCATCCTGAACATTGACAGCGGTGCCGCCAACTATGCCGGTATACTTTTCGGAACCGCCGCCGGGCATATAGTTGCTGATGATAGCGGATCCTGCGGTATAGAAGTCCATGGAGTTTTCCGCACGGATACCTTCATTGTAAGAAGCATTGTAATGGTCAACAACTTCAGCAACTTTATCTCTGCTCTGCTTATGAGTCGTCTTAGTCTCTTCGTCTACAACAGTATTGAGAGCCATCCAGTATTTGGGCATCGTATGACTTGTGCCTTTTGCTGTGTTGCTGTACATCGCAACGCCGTCAACAGCCACAAGGGACATCTCGCCGTGGCAGCACCCTGCAATACCGCCGCCCCAGCCGTCTGCCGTATTGTTTGTGATTGTTGCATTCTGAAGGTAAGCGATACCGCCGTTGTTGACGTAAAGACCGCCGCCGCCTATATCGGTCGTGGAGTGGCATTCGTTGTAGCAAATTTCGCCGCCAGTGATTGTTGCGGTGCCCCATACGAAGATTCCGCCGCCCTCGCCGGCCATATTGTGGTTAACGTCGTTCTTGCCAGTAGTGTCAACTGTTTTGTTGTAGCTTATTGTTCCGCTGGACATCGTAAGGCTCGCGCCCTCGTTGACGAAGATACCGCCGCCGCGCTGTGCGGTGTTGCCTGTAATTGTCGCGCCCTCGATTGCCAGCTTGCCGCTCTTGACATAAACAGCGCCGCCCAACCTGGAATTGCCCCTCGGCTCAAGTCCATTCGCGCCATTTTTGCCGTTGTCAACTTCTGTTCCGATACCGCCAGTGACGGTGACACCGCTTTTAAGAGTAAGCGTGCCGCCATTAACGATGAACGCGCTGCCCTTTTTATTGGCATTGATTGTTCCATTACCAGTAATGGTAATATTACCAGTAACTTCAAGCGCACTTGTAAGCGTTACATTGCCTGTCAGAGTGTAGGTTTTAGTACCGCTCAATGTGCCGCTGGTGGGGAGTCCATTCTGATTTGCTATCTCCGCTATACCCATGTCCTCGTCGCCAGTGAAGGCTCCGGTGCCCACGTTCAGGGTCATATAGCAGTCCTCAGTGTGGGTGTGCTCCTCTTTGCCGCAGCAAAGTACAAGAGCGTAGCAGGATTCGTCGTGAACGTGCTCGGTGGTCTCGGTCTCGTCGGTGACGTCCTCGGGGTCGGTGACCTCCATCTCGTCGGCGACATCCTCAGTGGGCTCGGTGGCGTCGGCCTCGTCGACAGTGTCGGCCTCGTCGGCGGTGTCAACCTCGTCAACGGTGTCGGCCTCGTCGGCGACATCCTCAGTGGGCTCGGTGGCGTCGGCCTCGTCAACGGTGTCGGCCTCGTCGACAGTGTCAGCCTCGTCGGCGACATCCTCGGCCTCGTCGACAGTGTCAGCCTCGTCGGCGACATCCTCGGCCTCGTCGGTGGTGTCAGCCTCGTCAACCTCGGGCATGGGCATCGTCACGGGGATGCCGATGCCGGGGCCGTCGAAGACGGGAGGCAGAACCTCGGGCTCGTCGATCTCGGGCTCATCGACCTCGGGCTCGTCGATCTCGGGCTCGTCGATCTCGGGCTCGTCGACCTCGGGCTCATCGATGCTGGGCTCGTCGGTCTCGGGCTCGCCGGGTTCGGAGGTGTCTGCATATTCGCAGACTAACACTTTAGCGTAGCACTCCTCGGTGTGGACGTGCTCCTCCTTGCCGCAGACAAGTATGGACTCATTCTCGCCGCTGCCGTCATCAGCCATGACGGTGGTAACGAGGAAGCTCATAGTCATAGACAGGGCAAGGACAAGTGCCAGAAGCCTCTTTAATGTTGTGGTTTTCATTGACATCTTCTCCTTTACGATAGAATAGTTACTCCAGATTCTTCCTGTTGTCACTTGTATCGATTCCTTTGATGGTGTCATTATAGCACCATTATCGCCCAGTGCGCAAACCTTATGTGAAATCAGCAAAAATTCCATAGAATTTGAGCGCGGTATTTTTGGACAGGTCCCAGGCCCGGGGGGCACTGAACCATTAATCATTATATAGCCATATTTGATGAAATGCAAGTAACAAAGTAGAAAAATTTGGGACATAACTGGACATTTTTTGTGGAAAAAACCCATGCGCCTGCCAGCGCCCCCAGACTGCGGATGAATAGTGCAAATTTGCAAAGAATCCTTGAAAGTTTTAATTTAATATGGTATACTGTTACTCTCTTGATAAATCAGCCGAAAGGGTGATCGTGGTGAGAATTGCAATTTGCGATGACAGCTCCCTGGACCGGGAAATGATCTGCGAGCTGGTGCGGTCGTGCTTCGCCCAGCGGCGGCTGAGGCCGGAGATCGTCCCCTATGAGAGCGGCATCAACCTTGCCGACGACATAGAGGACGGCGTATGGTACGATATTCTCTTTTTGGATATTTATATGACGGACCACCTCGGCATCGACATCGCCCACAAGCTCCGGGCGCTGGGATACGAGGGGCAGATCGTCTTCCTCACGGCCTCCCCGGACTTCGCCATAGACAGCTACGACGTGACCGCCGCCGGATACATACTCAAGCCCATAAGCGTGGATAAGCTCAATATGGTGCTCACCCGGATAGCCAAGAATTTCGACGAGGCCACATACCCCCTGCGCCAGCGCTCAAAGGTGGTGCGCGTGCCGCTGGAGGAGATACTGTTCGTGGAGAGCAGCAACACAAAGTGCATACTCCACCGCCAGGGGGGAGAGGAATATACTATATATAAAAGGCTGGATGAGATAGAGTCCGAGCTCAACGACAGGCGCTTCCTCCGGTGCCACCAGAGCTACCTTGTGAACATGGACCACATCCGTCAGGCGGATAAGACCTTCGTGCTGTCCTCCGGCGACGAGGTCACCATACGCCAGCGGGACATGAAGGCCATAAGGCAGGCGTATCTCGACTACGCCGCCTCCAGCGGACGCCGGGCGGGGTCGTGATTTCACCGATTTTTCCGCTTTATTCACTGGATGCGCGCATGGAACGCTCCGGCCTGTTATACTGTACACGCATTGATAATAAGAAGCTGGAGATGTACGCGACTGAGCAAAAAAGGAGTGTTTGAGATGCGTAACAATAACTGGAAAAGAGTATTATTCCTGGCGCTGGCCCTGCTGATGCTGGCGGGCTGCGCCCAGAGGGCGCCCGCGCCTGTGCCGGACGCGCCCGAGACCCCGGAGACCCCCGAGGCCCCCGCTGTCCCCGATGAGCCGGAGGAGCCCAAGGCCCCGGATGCCCCCGCCGCCCCCAGCTTCCCCGCGCCGGAGAACGCGCAGCTTGCGCCCCTTCCCGAGGACGCCGAGGGCATGACCGATGTAGTTCCCGTGGATGAGGACCTGGTGGAGATTGCCGCCGAGGTCGTCGCCCTGTCCGCCTCCCCCGCCGCCGTACCGAATTTTGACGCGGTAAGCGCCCCCGGCACAGCGGAGAAGCGCAACAGCAAGGCCGTTATCGACTACTCCAACATGGCGGACGGCTATGTGATGGTCCAGTACACCGGAAAGACCGACAAGCGCCTCAAGGCCCTTGTCAAGGGCCCCACCACCCAGTACCAGTACAACCTGACGGCTGGCGAGTGGGACGCCCTGCCCCTCTCCGACGGCAACGGTCAGTACGCCGTGGCTGTCTATGAGAATGTGGAGGGCACAAAGTACGCCACCGTCGTCTCCGTGACGCTGGATGTGAAGCTCACCGATGAGTTCGGGCCCTACCTCCACTCCAACCAGTATGTGGACTTCGAGGGCGCGGAGAACACCCTCGCCAAGGCCGCCGAGCTGTGCGCCGGGATCGACGACCCCCTCAAGAAGGTCGAGGCCGTCTACGGCTTCGTGGTCAAGACCCTGTCCTACGACAAGGAGAAGGCCAAAAACGTGAAGAGCGGCTACCTCCCGGTGCTGGACGATGTGCTTGAGAAGAAGAAGGGCATCTGCTTTGACTACGCCGCGCTTATGACCGGAATGCTCCGCAGCCAGGGCGTCCCCTGCAAGCTGGTGGTGGGCTACGCCGGGACCGCGTACCACGCGTGGATAAGCGTCTGGTCCGATAAGGACGGGTGGATCGAGGGCGCCGTCTACTTCGACGGGACCTCCTGGCAGAGGATGGACCCCACCTTCGCCTCCTCCGGCAACCAGAGCGCCGACATCATGAAGTACATCGGCGACGGGAACAACTACTCCTCCAAGTACTTCTATTGATGCCCGGGCAAAGAAAATTGCTCTTTACCTCTTTACGAATCGGCTTAAATGATTTAAAATGGGCTTGCGGGAGACCGCAAGCCCATTTTTCCGCCCAGAGGCGGACAGGATCGGAGCACTGATATAATATGGAAAAAAGAAAGCTTTCAAATGACGAGATAAGCTCGCTGTGTCTGGGGCTGTCCCTAATGCTCCACGCGGGCGTGGGCGTGGGCGACGGGCTGTCGCTCCTCGCCGAGGAGGAGCCGGACTCCTCCTTCAAAAAGCTCCTCAACGACATGTCCCTGAAGGTGGACGACGGGGCGTCTCTGGCCCAGGCATTCCGGGAGTCCGGCAGGTTCCCGGAGTACGTCTGCGGACTTCTCGATGTAGGCGAGGCCACGGGCCGGACGGAGGAGTCCCTCTCCGCCCTCTCCCGTCACTACGAGGACCGCTCCCGGCTTGACCACCAGGTCCGCTCCGCGCTTTTGTACCCGGCGGTGCTCCTTGTGATAATGCTGGCGGTCATAGTGGTGCTTCTGGTGCAGGTGCTGCCTGTATTCAATGAGGTATACTCCTATCTCGGCGGCAGCCTCACAGGCATAGCCGGCGGGCTTCTGGCACTGGGCCGGGCGCTGGACGCCGCAATGCCTGTTCTCTGCGCGATACTCGGCCTTATCGCCGTGTTCCTCGGGTTCTTCGCCGCCTCCCACACCTTCCGGGGCAAGGTCACGGGCCTGTGGCGCGGCAGGATGGGTGACAAGGGCGTATCCAGAAAGATAAACAACGCCCGTGTGGCACAGGCGCTGTCCATGGGCCTCGCCAGCGGCCTTCCCATGGAGGAGGCGCTGACCATGTCCGCCTCTCTGCTCGACTCCCCCGCCGCCAGAAACAGGTGCCTTGACTGCGCCAGGCGCCTTCAGGAGGGCCAGGGCCTCGCCGCGGCGATGAAGGACTCCGGGGTGCTCCCGGGGGCGGAGTGCAGGCTCCTTGACATCGGCATCCGCAGCGGCTCCGGCGACTCCGCCATGACGGAGATCGCCAGAAGGCTTTCCGAGGAGAGCGAGATCGCTCTTGAGGAGAAGGTCGGGCAGGTGGAGCCGGCGCTGGTGGTGGTCACATCGGTGCTGGTGGGAGTCATACTCCTCTCCGTCATGCTGCCCCTTATGAACATCATGACCGCCATAGGCTGACAGGTGGACGCCATGAGAAAAAGGACAAAAAAACGGGCCTCGGGACTTTTCCGCGGGCTTGTGGTGACTGTTTTGGCGGTGGCGGTGGTGCTCATGTTCTTCACCGGCATCTCCAACTTAAAGGGCGGCAGCGGCGATGAGGGCCGCCGCCAGCTTGAGGAGTCGGTCCGCCGCGCCGCGGCGGCCTGCTACGCCGCGGAGGGCATATACCCCCCGACGGTGGAATACATGGAAAAAAACTACGGCCTTCAGGTCGACCACGACAGATTTTACATCGACTACATAGTATTTGCCGAGAATCTCATGCCCGACTTCACCGTTCTTGAGGTGTCAGGGGGCGGTCCGGCGGGTACGCAGTCCGGGAATGACGGGCAGGGGAGTATATGATGAGGCACCGCACAAATAAACATAAGCTGGACGGCCTCATAGCCCTCGTGCTGTTCGGGGTGTTCGCCGCCTGCGTCCTCTCGGTGCTGCTCACCGGGGCCGACGTGTACAGGCGCCTCACGGAGCGCGACAGGCGGACCTACTCCCAGCGCACCTGCGTGCAGTATGTGGCGACAAAGGTCCGTCAGGCGAAGTCCGGCTCCGCCATCCGCGTGGACAGCTTCGACGGCGTGGACCGTCTGAGCCTGCTTGAGGAGATCGACGGCGAGAAATACGTCACCATGGTCTACTGCTGCGACGGCTACCTCCGGGAGCTCTTCACCTTCGACGACCCGGACGGGGAGTTCTTCTACCCCGAGGACGGCGAGAAGGTCATGGAGGCCCAGAGCATGAGCGCCAGCCTCGAGGACGGCCTTCTCACGATAAGCATCACAGACGGCAGCGGCAGCGAGAGCACCATAACACTCTCCGCCCGGGGATCGGAGGCGGCGCAATGAGAAGCAAAACTCCCCTCGCCCTTATGGAGCAGGCCATAATGGTGCTTGTATTCGCCCTTGCCGCGGCGCTGTGCCTGCGTGTGTTCGTCTGGTCCAACGAGACGAGCAAATCCGTTGAGGCCCGTGACTGCGCCGCGGTGGAGGTCCAGTCCGCGGCGGAGGTCATAAAAAACGAGGGCCGCTCCGGCCTTCCCACCGCCCAGGTCCTCGCTGCCGCGGCGGGAAAGCTCGGTGCCGTAAACGGTGCCTCCGGCTTTGAGCTCCCCTTCGACTCCGACTGGGAGCCGCTCTCCGGCGGCGACGCCGCCTACATCCTAACCGCAAGCGCCGCTGACAGCGCCGTTCCCGGCCTCGGGAAGGCACTGGTCAGCGCCATCGACACAAAAACCGGGGACACGATATTCGAGCTGACTGTGGCCTGGCAGACGGAGGTGGGAGAATGAACGAGGAAAAGCGCAGATTTTCGCCCCCCGCCGTGGGCGGCAGCTCCCTTCTTGTTATCTTCGCCGTGCTCTGCCTGACGGTTTTCGCCCTTTTGTCCCTCTCCACCGTCCAGGCGGACAAGCGCCTCTCCGACGCCGCCTCCGACGCCGTCTCCGGCTACTACGAGGCCGACACAATGGCGGAGGAGATCCTCGCCCGCCTTCGCCGCGGCGAGGAGCCCGAGGGCGTGACCTTCAGCGGCTCCGGCCTTCTCTTCGCAAGCTACGCCTGCCCCATATCCGACACCCAGTCTCTTTTCGTGGACGTGTGCTTTTACAGCGGCCTTGACGACAACTACACTATCCTTCGCTGGCAGGCCCAGTCCACCGCCAACTGGCAGCCGGACGACAACATAAACGTGTGGAACGGAAATTGATTTTGGAGGAACACCTATGGAACTTACAGATTATTTGAGAAACGCTGTGGAATCCGGCGCGTCGGATATGTTCATCGTCGCCGGGGGCCCCGTGAGCTGCAAAATTAAAGGCGAGATCTGCCGCATCGGCACGGAGAGGCTCTTCCCCGAGGAGACAAAGCGCCTCATTACAAAGCTCTATCAGCTTGCAAACCGCGACATAAGCGTCTTCCTCCAGAAGGGCGACGACGACTTCTCCTTCGCCCTCGCGGGGCTTGCGCGCTTCCGCGTCAACGCCTACCGCCAGCGCGGTTCTCTCGCCACGGTGGTCAGGGTCGTGGCCTTCGACATCCCCGACTGGCGCTCCCTTCACATCCCGGAGCAGGTCATTGACCTTGCGAAGGTGGACTCCGGCATGGTCCTCGTCACCGGGACCGCCGGCAGCGGCAAGTCCACCACTCAGGCGTGCATCATAAACCGCATCAATGAGACACGCAACTGCCACATCATCACTCTGGAGGACCCCATCGAGTACCTCCACCGGGACCAGAAGAGCATCATAAGCCAGCGGGAGATCGCCATCGACACGGAAAACTACCTCACCGCCCTGCGCTCCTGCCTGCGTCAGGCCCCGGACGTGATACTTCTTGGGGAAATGCGCGACCATGAGACCATCGGCACCGCCATGACGGCGGCGGAGACGGGTCATCTGCTCATAGCCACCCTCCACACCAACGGCGCCGTGAGCACCATCGACCGCATAATCGACTCCTTCCCCCCCGCCCAGCAGGGCCAGATCCGGATACAGCTCAGCTCCGTGCTCCGGACCGTCGTCTCCCAGCAGCTCATCCCCAGCCGTGAGGGCGGTCTCGTCCCGGCCTATGAGATAATGAACATGAACAGCGCCATCCGCAGCATGATCCGGGACAGCAAGAGCCACCAGATAGACAACGCCATCGCCGCCGGAGGCGCGGAGGGCATGATAACCATGGATCAGTCGCTGATAAACCTCGTAAAGCAGGGCCTCATCGACAAGGAGACGGCCCTGGGCTACGCGGTAAATCAGGAGCAGATGAAGCGCCGCCTCGGTTAAAGCCGAAGGTGAAAAGAGCTTGAGGGGCCTTTTTGCCAGCGGATGCGTGCGGCAGCATGTATTTTCCGACGTACATGACGCCGGAAAAATATTAAAATTGATGTTTTGACAAAGAAAACGGCTCCGGAGGGCAAAGGCCCTCCGGAGCTGTTTTTATACTTTATCTTCCAATTCATTCCGGGAAATATCCCACCGCCAGCAGCTCCGCGAGAGCTGCGGGGTCGATGGCCTTCCCCTGAAGCTCCCAGCTCCCTTCCGGCAGTCCCCCCACGAAAACGCCCCTGGCGCCAAGGCCGACGCCCTCTATCCGCGGGTCGGTCAGAAGCTCCGGCGCACCGTCCCCGGTGTACTCCGCCGCGCTTATAAACCGCGCCGTGCCGCCTTCCACGCCGCCGGACAGGACCTCCTGCGCCTCCACCTCAAATACGGTGATGAACATTGCCCCGTCGGGCTTTGTGAGCTTCACCGTCTCGATGTCCGTCACAACTCCCCTTACGGCTGTTTTGCCGGAGATAAACGAGGCGATGTCCCCCTCCCCCGCGGGCATCTCCCCGCCGGAGGCCGCCGGGGCGGCGACCGTCTCCGGCTCAAATCCCATCCGTGTGAGGCTCTCCGCAAGTCCAGCCCCCTCGTTTCCCCGGGGCAGGGCAAAAATAATTATAAGGACCGCCGCGGCGGCGAGGGCCGCCGACCCGAGCCACGTTTTTCCCGGCGTCCCGGCCCTGTCCCGGCCCTTCTCAAGGAGCCTCTCGTCTATCTCCCCCAGCGCCAGGGCAAAAGTCTCCCTTCTCACAGCTCAAACCCCCTTTTCCTCAAATATTCCCGAAGCTTCCCTCTCGTGCGGCCGAGGGACGCGGTCACGGCCCCCTCGGTCATGTGAAATCGCTCCGCTATCTCACCCGGAGTGTCAAAGTGCCAGTACCTGCGCAAAAATATCTCCGCCCGCCGCCGGGGCAGGGCGCGGATAAAGTCGTTAAGCGCCTGCGTCAGCTCCCGGAGCTCCGCCTGGGCCTGCACATCGTCTCCTCCCGAGACTATCTCCTCCAGCTCCTCCAGCGCCGCCTCCGCCTGACCTCCGCCCCGCTTCCCGGCTGTCCTGTCCCGCAGCCGATTGAGGGCGAGATTTCGCGTCAGCTTCCCAAGGTACGTCCTCAGATTCTCCGGGCGTCCCGGCGGTATGGAGCTCCAGGCCCTCATATATGCGTCGTTGACGCACTCCTCCGCGTCCTCGGGGCAGTCAAGTATCCGCCCGGCGACGGAGGAGAGATACCCGCCGTACTTCTCCTCCGTGAGCTTCAGCGCTCTCAGGTCCCGGGCCATGTAAAGCTCCACTATCTCCCTGTCCTCCACGTCTCTCACCCCTTCACCTTTATACACCCGGTTTTGAGCAGAATATTACATGTTTTTTTGATTATCTTCCGTATTTTCTCCCGTCGGTGGACAAAGCTCCAGTGGGATGCTATGATTAGTATGTGAAAAAACAAGGAGGCGGCTTTTATGGAGCTTGAGAAGATCGAAAACGGCATATGGCGTTTTCGGGCGGGCACGCCCGAGGAGCGCACCCCCGTCTCCATGCGGGCCTTTCCCGTGAGAAGCGGCGCCCTCTCCGCCATGCCGGAGACCCCGCTGCCGGAGTGCGCCCGTGAGATACGTCTCCTGACCACCCCCCGGGGGCCGGAGGTCCGGCTTCCCATGTCCCCGGAGGAGGATATTTACGGCCTCGGCCTCCAGCTCAGGGGCTTTAACCACCGGGGCAGGAAGCGCTCGCTCCGTGTAAACGCCGACCCCGCAGGCGACGCCGGGGACAGCCACGCCCCCGTGCCCTTCTACGTCTCCACCGCCGGGTACGGCCTTTTCATAGACACCTTCCGCCATTTGGACATCTATTTCGGCTCCAACGCCCCCCGCGGCGCCTCCCGCGGCGTCCGGGAGGTCAACAAGTCCCAGTCCCAGCTCTCAGAGGACGCCCTATACGCCCTTCGCAGGAGCCGCGAGGACCGCTCCGTAATCATCGACCTTCGCGGTATGCCCGGCGCGGACATCTATCTCTTCTCCGGCAACGTGGGCGAGGCCGTTCGGCGGTATAACCTCTTCTCCGGCGGCGGGTGCCTGCCGCCGATGTGGGGCCTTGGCGTGTGGTACCGGACCTTCACCGGCGGCGATCAGGCGGCGGTGGAGGCCCTTGCCCTGGAGCTCCGCCGGGAGAGGATGCACGTGGACGTGCTGGGGCTGGAGCCCGGCTGGCAGTCCCACACCTACTCCTGCACCTACTTCTGGTCAAATCTCTTCCCAGAGCCGGGGCGCCTTTTTGAGTTTCTCGGCAAAAACGGCTTTAAGCCGAACCTCTGGGAGCACGCCTTCGTCTACCCCGCAGCGGAGTTTTATAACGAGCTCGAGCCCTACACCGGGGATTTTGAGGTCTGGAACGGCCTTGTCCCGGATTTTGCCCTGCCGGAGGCCCGGAGGATATTCGGCGAGTACCACCGCCGGAATCTCATCCGCCCGGGAGCCGCCGGATTTAAGCTGGACGAGTGCGACAACACCGACTTCAACCGCTCAAGCTGGTCCTTCCCGGACACAGCCCGCTTCCCCTCGGGCCTTGACGGGGAGCAGATGCACGGGGCCTTCGGCGTACTCTATCAGCGGGTCATATATGACGTGTACCACAGCGAGAACCGCCGCACCCTCTCTCAGGTCCGCTCCTCCGGGGCGCTGGCCGCGCCCTGGCCCTTTGTTCTATACTCAGACCTCTACGACCACAGGCAGTACATCCGCGGCGTGGTGAACGCCGGATTCTCCGGCCTTCTCTGGGCGCCGGAGGTCCGGGACTGCTCCTGCATTCCCGACCTTCTCCGCCGCATGGAGACCGCAATTTTCTCCGCTCAGGCGCTCTACAACTGCTGGCGCTTTCCCAGTCCCCCCTGGCTCCAGACGGACATAACATTGAATCAGGCCGGGGTCCTCATGGACGACCGGGAGTCCGTGACGGAGGTCGTCCGCCGTTACCACGAGGTCCGCATGGCCCTTCTCCCCTACCTCTACTCGGCCTTCGTCAGATACCGCCTCGAGGGCGTCCCTCCGGTCCGCGCCCTGGTGCAGGATTTTGAGGAGGACCCCAGCGTCCGCCTCATCGACGACGAGTATATGCTTGGCCCCGACCTTCTTGTGGCGCCCATGACCCTGGAGGACGGAACACACAAAAGGGTCTACCTGCCCCGCGGCGAGTGGTACGACTTTTGGGACGGGACAAAATACGACGGCGGCGCCTTCGTCGAGCTCGATGCCCCCTATGATAAGATCCCCGTCTTTGTCCGTGGCGGCACGATTCTGCCCCTCGGAGAGCCCGTGCAGTATGTGGATGAGAGCGCCGTCTTCACTCTGGTCCCCAGAATCTACGGCGACAAGCCCCGGGCGGCGATGCTTTATGAGGACGATTTTACCACATTTGAATATGAGAAAAAGGCCCCCCGGGCGCTGGTCCTGGCCCTCAACGGCGAAAACAGGCTGGAGCTCACCCCCGGGAGCGAGAAGTACAGGCTAAAATGAGATATAAAACAGGACTTGCGGCCGCAAGTCCTGTTTTTTCTTCTCAAAGGTCGATCATATCGATTTGCTCGGGACTGCTGTCGCTTTCAATAGTCACCGTCAGCTTCGAGTTGTCATCGGAAAATGTTAAATCAGAGATAAACTCGTCCTCCGCCAGGTCGTATGACTTGATAACAGTCCCGTCGAAGGAATAAATATCAGACCAAAATGAGTAAACCGCCGTGGAGAGGTCATCACCGCGCCAGGTCAGATTAGTTCCCGTTATATTCGACTCAAATGCACGGCTTCCGGTGTCAAATATGCAGTACACCTGATTTTTCGGTCCGGCATGGCACTCCACCACGATTTTGTCGCCCACCGGAATGGCAGATGTGATGCTGTTTATCGCCTCTACGCATGATGTGACGTCGTAGCTTTGCCCGTCATAGTAAAATGTGGTGCCCGTAAAGGAAAAATCACTCCGCCTGCCAAAGAGCAGGGATGCCCCCGCAGCACACAGTATCAGCACGCAAGCAATCAAAATGGCGCCTTTTCTTTTCATAGCCATCCTCCATTCTCGATTAATAACCACATTATAACTCCTGAATATGAAAAAATCTACTATTTTTAGTCAGGACCTCCGGCTAAGCCGGAGGCTTGATTAGGCCCTATAAGGGCCTTTTACCGGCAGGCGTCTCAAGACGCACCGAATATCCGTCACTCGCATCACTTGCCCTACGACCCGTAAACGGGTTTATCCGCTTGTTTGCAACGTGTCGGTATTCGTAGTCTGGCTTTATAGCGGCTCGCTTCGCTCGATGCTTTTAGCTAAAGCCTATTCTGCCCCCCGGCATAGCCGGGGGTTCATGTGACACAAATGCAAAAAGAGGACCTGCAGCTGCAGGTCCTCTTTCTGGCAGGGGTTGAAGGGATCGAACCCTCGGCCTACGGTTTTGGAGACCGCCGCTCTACCAGCTGAGCTAAACCCC
>CANRIU010000033.1 GCA_947630755.1 uncultured Oscillospiraceae bacterium
GGGTTTATCTCCGGCACCACCATGGGCACGTCGGGGGTCCAGCGGTGGGCGGAGTTATTGGAGACCACGGGGCACTCCCGGCGGGCGTAAGCCTCCTCCAGAGCCTGTATCTCGGACTTTTTCATATCGACAGCGGAGAAGACGAAGTCTACACTTGAGCATATCCCGTCGATGTCGCCCTCGGCGGACTTGACGGTGAGACGCTTCGCGCACTCGGGTATGGGGGAGGACATGAGCCAGCGGCCCGCGACGGCCTCCTCATAGGGCTTCCCGGCGCTTCTGGCGCTGGCGGCGACCTCTGTAAGCTCAAACCAGGGGTGCTCCGCAATAAGGGTCACAAACCTCTGCCCAACCATGCCGGTGGCGCCGATAACTCCGACCTTGTACTTCTTCATAATCTGCCTCCATTATCATAATATTCAGGATAAAACAATAATTGACGAAAAAAATAAGTCAAAATGGGTAGCCAAAACGGGAAAAGTGTAGTATAATGTAGTTTACATAAGTCCAAAAGCCCCGCGCCGCAGGGCTTTTTAGTACTCTATCATATATAAATGTGCATGTCAATGGTGCTTATGTACTAAAAAAGCGGGCTGATTTTGGCTGTCAGCGTATTAAATTACGCATTTTTCAACCTTTTTCAAAGGGAGGACCTTATGAAAGGCAAGTTAAGGATCGCGGTCTCGCTGGCTCTTGCGCTGGCATTGGCATTATGCTCCATCCCCATGGCTCCGGCGGCGGAGGCGGCTGGGTACACGCCGCCCTTCACCACGGTGAGGATAGGGCTCTATACATACCAGGACGACGGCAACATAAGCGAGAGGAATTTCCCATCAAATAACCTCCAGAACGTGACTGGCGCGGGCTGGGGCTTTGAGTTTGGGTATTTTGACGGGCAGAGAAATTTCGTACCCTTCGGGGCCAGGGTGGAGGACACGAACGAGGTCTCCGTTATACTTGACAGGAACATGGTGTACTCCTCCGCGTCAAATTCCTACATCGAGGGGGACTCCGGCGCCGTGGTGGTGGGGTGCTACCACCTGCGGCTTGACGGGAGCTACGCGGATTACGCCTCGGCGAGAGCTGCGGCGGACACGGTGGACGGGGGATTCGTGCGGTATCAGAACGGGGAGTTTCTCGTGATGATGGGAAGCTACCGCTCCGCCGACGAGGCGGCCTCCGCCAGAGCTGCGGCGGGAATATCCTGCGCCGCGGACAGCGGCAGCGCCTACACCGTGACGGTGGTCCAGACCAGGACGAACAGGATACTTTTTGAGTTTGACTGCGGCTCGAGGTTGAATCTCGCCGTGAGGCCCATAGCCGATGAGGGCGTGAAGGCCCAGACATGGCACAGAAAGTGCATATATTACGGCGATTTTGTGTTCATGCGCAACACCGGCGGGAATATTACCGTTGTGAACTATGTGAACATTGAGGACTACCTCAAGGGTGTCGTCTGCTATGAGATGAGTCCCAGCTGGCCCATCGAGGCGCTGAAGGCCCAGGCAGTTACCGCGAGGACGTATCTTATGGCCCATACAAAAAAGCACAGTACCGAGGGCTTTGAGATATGCAACACGGTCCACTGTCAGGCTTACCACGGCGTGGGCAGGGCCACGGCTAACTCCGACATGGCTGTGGACCTGACGGCGGGACAGTATTTGACCTACGACGGGCTTTTGTGCGACACATACTATGCATCCTCCAACGGCGGGGCCTCCGAAAACAGCGAGAACGTGTGGAGTCTGGCGCTGCCGTATTTAAGAGGGGTGGCGGACCCGTATGAGGCGGACATCGCTGGGACAGCAGCGAACTACTACTGGCAGAAGACGTACACACCAAGCTCACTGGGGGCGCAGCTCAGGGCGAAGCACTACAACAGCTCCGACGTCGTGAAGGTGGACATGACCTTCACCGACATGGGCAACGTGTACTCCATAACATTTACCGACAGAAACGGCGTGCGCAACACCGTGTCCAAGGCGGACGTGAGGACCATAATCGGCGGATTGAGCATCAGGTACACGGTGAACGGGCTCGGGCCCTCCGCCGGAGGGGCGCTGTATGTGAACGAGGGCATCGAGGTCCCGGAGGGGCTGGAGGGCGCCTATGCCATCGGCGGCGGGGGAATAGAGCAGCTTCCCACCGGGGAGCTTTACGCCGTGACGGGCAGCGGGACGGTAGAGAAGCTGGAGGTCGCCGGGACGGCCTACGGAAAGTCCGTGAGCACCGGGGTGAATTCCTCCGGTAACTTCGTATTCTCCGGCACGGGCTGGGGGCACAACGTGGGTATGAGCCAGTGGGGGGCGTACTCCATGGCGAAATACTACGGGAAAACATATGAGGATATACTGACTTTTTACTACACCGGAGCGCAGATAACGAACACGCTGGTGCAGTGAGGCCGGAAGCATTGGAATGATAAAATGAAAACATCTGACTTTTACTATGACCTGCCGGAGGAGCTCATAGCCCAGACGCCGCTGGAGCGCCGGGACAGCTCCAGGCTTATGGTCCTGGACAGGACGACGGGGGAGACCGAGGACAGACATTTTTATGAGCTGCCGGAGCTCCTTGAGCCCGGGGATGTGCTGGTGATGAACGACTCCCGGGTACTCCCGGCGAGGCTTTTCGGGCATCGGCCCACGGGCGGCGCGGTGGAGGTGCTGCTTCTCACCGACAAGGGCGAGGGGCGCTGGGAGTGCCTTGTGAGGCCCGGAAAAAAGGCCCGGCCCGGGGACAGGCTGAGCTTCGGGGACGGGGAGCTGACGGCGGTCATCGAGGACGTGCTCGAGGGCGGCAACAGGCTCATAAAATTTGAGTATCAGGGCATTTTTCTGGAGGTGCTGGAGCGCCTCGGGCGGATGCCGCTGCCGCCGTATATCCACGAAGAGCTTCAGGACGCGGAGAGATACCAGACGGTGTACTCCCGGGAGCTGGGCTCCGCCGCCGCGCCCACCGCTGGGCTGCACTTCACGCCGGAGCTTTTGGACAGGATACGCCAAAGGGGAGTGGAGACGGCGTTTCTGACGCTCCATGTGGGCCTCGGGACCTTCCGGCCTGTGAAGGAGGAGGAGATCGAGGACCACGACATGCACTCGGAGTTCTGCACCGTCAGCGAGGAGACGGCAGAGAAGATAAACGATGCCCGGGCCCGGGGAGGGCGCGTCGTCGCCGTGGGGACGACCTCATGCAGGACGCTGGAGTCCTTCGCCGGGGAGGATGGGATACTCCGCCCCGGGGCGAAATGGACGGATATTTTCATCTACCCCGGGTACAGCTTCAGGATAGTTGACGCGCTGGTGACAAACTTCCACCTGCCGGAGAGCACGCTTTTGATGCTCATCTCCGCTCTCGCGGGGCGCGAGCATGTCCTTGCGGCATACAAAAAGGCGGTGGAGAGGCGCTACCGTTTCTTCTCCTTCGGGGATGCGATGTTCATCGAGGACAGGAAGTAATTTGGGAACGCCTGCTTGCGCGGCGCGTAGACCGGGGAGATTTGAATAGATGCTTCAAAATATAAAATGGCTCTTTTTTGATGTCGGCTCCACACTGGTGGATGAGAGCAGGGCAAACGAGCACAGGATTCGGGACGCCATCATTGGCACAGGCATTTCCTATGATGAGGCCTGTGAAAGGGCGGTCCTGCTTGCAAGGCAAAACAATGCGCATCCGCTCAAATCTCTCGGCCTTCCTCTGACGCCGTGGCACAGCGAGGACGAGGCCGTATACCCGCAGGCCCGGGAGTGCCTCTCGGTCCTGCACGGTAGATATAAGCTCGGGATCATCGCAAATCAGTCGCCGGGGACGGCGGAGCGCATGGAGAAGTACGGGCTCTTGCCGTACCTTGATTTGATCGTCGCCTCCGCGGAGGAGGGAGTGGCAAAGCCGGATCTGAGGATATTCAGGATCGCCCTTGAGCGGGCGGGCTGCCCTCCGGAAAACGCCGCGATGATAGGCGACAGGCTCGACAACGACATCGCCCCGGCAAAGAGGGCGGGAATGACGACCATATGGCTGCGGCAGGGATTTGGCGGCATGGCCTCCCCCCGGACTCCGGAGGAGACGCCGGAGCACTGCGTAAATAGCCTTTGCGATTTGCTGACGCTCCTGTGCTGAAAAAACCCATATTCTGCGGGAAAATGCGAATAACTGGAAATATGATCCGCCCTGACAGCGCGCTGTCAGGGCGGCTTTTTGTCAGTGAGAAATTTTCTCACTGCGGGCAGGGACTTTTGGCATTTATCCCGACAAATAATTCAAACTTTGTTAACCTTTTCATATAAGCGCGGGGTATAATATACAATGAATTAAATTTTGAAACGGGATGTATCATGCTAAAACTTTCAAACATCACAAAGACCTACATAACCGGGGACCTTCGCCAGCAGGCGCTGGACGGGATCTCCATATCCTTCCGTAGAAATGAGTTCGTCTCCGTGCTGGGACAGTCGGGCTCAGGCAAAACCACGCTTCTCAACATAATCGGGGGGCTGGACCAGTACACCTCCGGCGACCTCATTATAAACGGCAAGTCCACAAAGGAGTACAACGACGACGACTGGGACACCTACCGCAACCACTCCGTGGGATTTGTGTTCCAGAGTTACAACCTCATTCCCCACCAGTCGGTGCTTGCCAATGTGGAGCTGGCGCTGACGCTCTCCGGCGTCTCCAAGTCCGAGCGCCGCCGCAGGGCGATAGAGGCTCTCCGCGCCGTGGGTCTGGAGGACCACATATATAAGCGGCCCAACCAGATGTCCGGCGGGCAGATGCAGCGTGTGTCCATTGCCCGGGCGCTGATAAACAACCCGGACATCCTTCTTGCCGACGAGCCCACCGGGGCGCTGGATTCCGAGACCTCCATTCAGGTCATGGAGCTTTTGAAGGAGATAGCAAAGGACCGCCTTGTCATAATGGTCACCCACAACCCGGAGATCGCAGAGCGCTATTCCACCCGCATAGTGCGGCTTCT
Organism: uncultured Oscillospiraceae bacterium; assembly: GCA_947630755.1. Taxonomy (GTDB): domain Bacteria; phylum Bacillota; class Clostridia; order Oscillospirales; family Oscillospiraceae; genus RUG626. The sequence continues at coordinate 4,976 of CANRIU010000033.1, forward strand.
TGACGGGAAGATAACGGACGACTCAGACCCCTATGAGGACGAGTCCGTCGCCGAGGTGCTGACGAAAAAGGAGCAGAAGAAGCTCAAAAGCGAGAAGAAAAAGCGCTCCATGTCCTTCTTCACCGCCCTTTCGCTGTCCCTCAATAACCTTATGACAAAGAAGGGCCGCACGTTTTTGACATCCTTTGCCGGGTCCATAGGAATCATCGGCATAGCGCTGATACTATCCGTATCCGCCGGGTTCCAGGCGTACATCGACCAGGTCCAGGAGGACACGCTTTCGTCCTACCCCATCACCATCGTGGGGGAGAGTGTGGATATGTCCTCCATGCTCATGGGCTTTATGAACGCCCGGCAGGAGGCCAACGCGCAGGAGCGGGACCCGGACAGGGTATACTCCGCCACGGTCATGTACGATATGCTCTCCTCCATGATGAACGCCCAGACAAAGACGAACAACCTCACCGCCTTCAAGGAGTTTCTTGACGGCGGCGGCAACGGCATCATGGACATCGCCCGGGTTCACTACTCCTACGACTTCAAATTCGACGTCTACACCAGGGACGCCGACGGGAACGTGGTGAAGTCCGACGTTATGACCATGATGCAAAACGCCATGACGGGCATGTTCGGAGGTGATTACTCGGCGTACTTTGACAACATGGGTCAGATGTACGAGCGCATGGACGTGTGGAACGAGCTGCTGCCCGAGGCCGACGGCACCGGGGTGAGCCAGCAGGTCAAGGACCAGAACGATGTGCTCTACGGGCGCTGGCCGGAAAATTACGACGAGATAGTCATATTCGTTGACCCGAGAAACGAGATCTCCGACCTCATGCTCTTCGCTCTGGGGTACATCACAGCCGACGAGATGAACGAGACTATGACCGCCATGATGCGCGGCGAGCCCGTGGAGGCGGAGACTCTGAGCTGGAGCTACGAGGAGCTCTGTCAGAACGAGTTTAAGTTTATTCTCCCCTCGGAGTACTACCAGTGGGATCCGGCGCTGGGGGAGTATGTGGACATATCCGCGACGGAGACGGGTATGAATTACCTCTTCACCAGCGACGAGGTGGGCATACCCCTCGAGGTGGTGGGGATTGTCCGTGCAAACGAGGACAACAACTCCGGCGCGGTGTCCGGACAGATCGGATATACCGCGGCCCTCACAAAATACGCCATTGAGGCGACCCAGAAGCAGGAGATAGTGAAGGCCCAGCTCGCTGACGAGACCGTGGACGTGTTCAACGGCCTGCCCTTCCGCACGCCGGAGTATGAGGAGCCCTCAAACGCCGAGAAGGCGGAGAGCTTCAGGGAGTATTTGTCCGGGCTGGACACCGGGAAGCGGGCGGAGCTTTTCGTGGCGATGTCCTCCATACCCACGAAGGAATATCTGGACGCCGCGGTGGAGCAGCAGATGGCGGACCTCGACAGGCAGAGCCTTGTGGAGATGATGATAAACACCTACGCCCAGGAGATGGGCGTCACCGATACAAGCCAGATCGAAAACTACTTTGCCCAGATGACCGACGAGGAGCTCTTCGACATGGCGGAGGAGGGCATACGCCAGGCCGTCACCGGGATGTACGCCGAGCAGGTTTCCGCCCAGATGGAGCCCATCCCCGCGGAGCAGCTGAGCATGATGCTGGATGCCGCGGAGTTTACCGAGGACCAGTACGCGGTGTTCTATGACGAGTTCATGCCGCCAACGGTGTCGGACTCCAACTACGACCAGAACCTCGAAAAGCTGGGCTACGCCAGAATCGAGTCACCGGACACGGTGAGCCTCTACGCCGTGACCTTTGAGGACAAGGACGTGATCGCGGACCTCATAAACGAGTATAACGAGGGTGTCACCGAGGAGGACAAGATAGAGTACACCGACTATGTGGCGCTGCTGATGAGCTCCGTCACCACGATAATCAACGCCGTGAGCTATGTGCTCATCGCGTTTGTGGCGATTTCCCTGGTGGTGAGCTCCATCATGATAGGCATAATCACATATATCTCCGTCCTTGAGCGTACAAAGGAGATAGGCATCCTGCGCGCCATTGGCGCATCGAAGCGGGATGTGAGCCGGGTCTTTAACGCCGAGACGCTCATTGTCGGCTTTGGCGCCGGAGTGATAGGGATCGGGGCGTCGCTGCTCATTATAATTCCCATAAACCTTGTTCTCCACCACCTGACGGGCATAGAGGAGCTGTCCGCTGTGCTGCCTGCCGCAGGCGGGGTGATACTGGTGCTCATATCCATGTTCCTCACCTTTATCGCGGGGCTTGTGCCCTCGGGCCTTGCCGCAAAGAAGAACCCAGTGGAGGCACTGAGGACAGAGTGAGAAAATCAATCTTAAAAAAGGAGCGCTTCGGCGCTCCTTTTTTTGCGGAAAAATTGAAAAAGCTATTGACATCAAACTGTATTACTTGTATAATACGGTTAGAAACTGTATTAGACGAGTAGTACGGTTGAGGAGGTGAGACGGTGGTCGATTTCAAGGATTTTCCCGGCGACGGCGAGGGACCGCTCTATCTGCGGATGGTGCGCTTTCTGCGGGCGGGGATCGCCTCCGGGACCATCGGGGACGGGGAGGAGATGCCCTCCCGGCGAGTGCTGTCGGCGATTTTGGGGGTGAACCCCAACACTGTCCAGAAGGCTTACAGGATGATGGAGGAGGAGGGGCTGATTGTCTCCCGCTCCGGGGCCAGAAGCTTCACCAGCGTGACGCCGGAGACGGTGGAGCGTGAGCGCTCAAGGCTCCGGGCGGAGGAGGCGGGGCGGCTGGTCTTAAGCCTCAAGGGGAGCGGGATGGAGAAGGAAGCGGCGCTGGAGCTCATCTCAAGGCTTTGGGACGAGCTGGAAAACGAGAGAGGGGGAGAGGAACAGTGAAGAGACATCTTTCCGTGGCGGCCCTCTGGGTCAGGTGCACCATTGTGGGGGCGGCGGTCGTCATAATTTCAATGTGCGCGGTGGAGGCGGGACTCCTGTTCTGGTGTGCCGGGCTTTTGCGCAGGGAGGCATTTCCGATGCCATTTTTCCCCGGGGAAATGGCGGAGAGGGCGTATTTGCCCATCTGCTTCAAGGTATCCGTGGCGCTGATGGCGGTGTATTTTCTCATAGTCAGGAGCTCCCACAGCACGGTGGGCAGGCTGAGGATAGATGAGCGGGCGGCGGCGCTCTGGTACGCCGGGGTGTGCGCCGGGTGGTTCATCGTCCTCTGGGCGGCCCAGGTGGGCATGGTGCTGGCCCTCTACGCCATCTATGCCGACGCCGTGGGCGGGGTGGGGATATACAGGCAGACGCTGTTTATCGCCGAATATGAGAGCTCATTTTTCCTCTGGGTCATGCCCCTGGCAAATATAAGGACGCCTCTGGTCCTCATATTTTTCCTTCTGCTGGGCTTCTCTGTGGGCGAGGAGGGGCGCCGGCGCCGTCTTGGCCTTGGAAAATTCCCGGTCGCAACGGTGATAATAACAGCGGCGGCGCTTTACGCCATCGGCAGGGACCCGGAGTCCGGGGGCTGGGTGATGCCGTTCCTCACGGCGGCGGTGGCCTTCGCGGTGGAGCTCCATCGGTTTTTGAAGAGGAGGGAGGACGAGTGAAGGTGAAAAAGGACCTGTCCCGGTTTTTCCCGGTGGGGGAGGAGTGGGGCAAGGAGGTAGCCTGGACCGCCATAGCTCTGGCGCTCTCGTCCCTTTGGAGCCTGGGGGCGCTGATCAGGCTCCAGAACGGGTGGCGGACCATCAGGATGTTCCCCGAGAACAAGGTCATGATGCCGGGATTTCAGACGATCATCGGCTCCGCCCTGTACGGCTTCTGGCTGACGGCGGCGGGCCTTATCGTCCTCGCCGTGTGGAACTACATCTCCCAGCGCCGGGGGAGCAGGGCGGACTACACTCTCCGCCGTCTACCGGGCAGACTCGAGCGGCACATACGGGCTCTGGCCTTCCCGGCGGCGGGGCTTGCGGTGACGGTACTCCTGGCGGCGGGGCTTCGGTGGCTGTACTTTTGGCTATATGTGACGAAGACCCCGGCGGACAGGCTGACGGACGTGGTATTTATTGCTGTAAGCAGGGAGGGATAACGATGCTTGAGATAAAGGGACTTCAAAAATTCTACGGCTTTACAAAGGCCCTGAAGGATGTGAGCTTCACCGTGGGGCCGGGGGAGATAGTGGGCCTTTTCGGTGAGAACGGCGCGGGGAAGACAACGCTGTTAAAGTCCATCCTCGGCCTTCTCGTCCACGGGGGCGAGGTGACGCTGGACGGGGAGCGGGTGACACGCAAAAATATCGACAGGCTGAGCTTTGCCACCTGCGAGCACTCCTTTTTCCCGTCCATCACTGTGATGGCCCACCGGAGCTTTTACATGGAGCACTTCCCGAAGTGGCGGGACAAGCGCTTCTGGGCGCTGATGGACTTCTTCAAGCTCAAGGAGTACCAGATCCCCGGCTACCTCTCCACCGGGCAGAAGAATCAACTGGAGGTGATTCTCGCCCTGTGCCAGGGGGCGGACTATATCCTGATGGATGAGCCGTTTTCGGGAAACGACCTGTTTAACCGGGAGGACTTCTACAAGGTCCTCATGGGCATTTTGGAGCCACAGGAGACGGTGATACTCTCCACTCACCTCATCGAGGAGGTGGAGAACTTTGTGAGCCGCGCCATACTCCTCAAAAAGGGCGCCATAGTTGGCGACGCCGCCGTGTCGGACCTGGAGGATGCCGGCGAGAGCTTAGTTGACTTTGTCAAACGCAGCTACGGCTACTCCCCGGACCGGGTGAGGCGCGTGGTGGAGGAGCTCGCCGGGGACGAGGAGGAGGGGGAGAAATGAAAAAGTACCTTGCGGTATTTATCGTTATCCTCGCCCTGGCGGCGGGGCTGATGGGCGCGACCTTCGCCGCCGTCTGGTCTACCCGGGCGGACGTGGAGGTGCGGCAGGCAGTCTTCTCAGGTACTCCCGACGCCGCCCGGGGTCTTACGGTGTCTATGCGCACCAGGGCCGCGGGGAGGCGACTTGCCTGGCAGACGAGCTTCACCCTGGACGGCGAGGACCCGGAGCCCGAGTCGGAGCTTGAGATAATGGGCGAGATACCCGACGAGTACCGCCTTATGTTCCGTGAGCCGACAGTCAGCATCACACCCCAGGACTGGTGCTGCGGCACGACCGCCTTGAGCGGGGGGATAGACCTTGGCGCCGTGACGGAGAACGCCGATGAGGCGCGCCTTTTGCGCGATGTCGCCTCCCGCACAAGGCCGGGCACCTTCAGGCAGGAGACAGTCCGCATGGCGGACTGGGCGGACAGCATCGGCTGGTCCTTTAATCTTCACGAATGGAATAAGGTCCACAGCGTGACGCCTGAGGACCGGGAGAGGTTCGGGGAGCTTTTCAAAATAAGCGTGCCGGAGGACCTGTACCTTTGCGTCACAGTTGGGAAAAACAGCTCCGGGAGCGTGACCCACGTCACAGTGGGGGAGGCCGACGGTCCGGCGGACCCGGTGGAGACACCCTGGGAGACGAACAGCTCAGACCCACAGGTGACCTACGGATTCGGAAGCTACAGTCTCTACTTTAGCGTGATCTACGGCGTGATGGACGGGGACACGGGGGTGTGTTTTTACCCCTCCAGCAAGAATCTCGATGGCGAGGAGATGGTGGAGTGCGCCCTCGGGCGGGGAGTGTACTTCATTCCGTTTCTAACAATGGAGGAGTGGCAGGAGACATCCGCCGAGGAACCCTACACCGAGCCCTGGAGCGTAAATCTCGACGGCCTGAAGCTCCTCTACCCCCTGGAGGCCGAGATGCTCCGGATGGAGCTTAACGAGGGTAGACTGGAGCTGTACACAAAGGAGGCGGGGAAGATATATTTCACCGCTATCGACACCTCCACCGGGGAGGAGCTTTCCCGCTTTGAGGTGATGGAGGCCGCACCGGAGGGGGAAAGCCTCGTGATAATTGACGGCAGCCTCGCACTTGTGGTGAGCGGCAACGAGCTGGGCCTTGTGGACCGCTCCGGGGGCGCGGGACCCCTTCTGCGGGCCTTTGTGGACATGGAAAAGGTCTATACCCGCGGAAACAGTTCAAACTATGAGTACAAAAACAGCGAGCTCTTTGCCCGTGACGGCGTGAAGCTCGCCTGGGACGGGGAGAGGCTCGCCGTGGCGAGCTGGCACCTCCAGGAGGTCATGATAGTAGACGCCTCTGGTGAAATATACCACGCCCAATTCATCCTCAGCAGCCTCGACAGCGCCGCATGTTCCCGGAACAACGGACTGGGGGCCATGGACAGCTACTACCTGTCGCCGATGGAGATAAGCTTTGATTGAATTACATCAGGCCGAACATCAATAAACCGCCCGCCGAAACCCTTCGGCGGGCGGTTTTTGGCGGGTACCGCCCGAATTTTGTATGGCGGGGGAATTTTATGTTGCCAATCGGGAAAAAGTGGTATAAAATATAAAAATACTTTATTCCTCTGACTGGAGGCATACATATGAAGAAAAAGAGAAGGATCTGGGTGCCGATACTTATCGTCATACTTGTGATACTTATGCTCGTGGCACTGGGCGGGATGGCGATTGCGGGAAATTTCCTCTTCGAGTTCGCCGTCTACCCGGAGGCGGAGATGACAATGCGGGATCTCCTTCAGGAGGCGGCAGAGGCTGAGGGTACCGATACCTCCGGTGGAGCCTACGCCGACGAGGCTAAGAGCTGGTACGAGCAGGGGGAGGACGTGAGCATAACCGTAACAAACAGCGGCGGCGCCTCCCAACGGGTCGGAAAGATATTCCGTGGAGATGGGCACAGGTACGCCATACTCTTCCACGGCTACGCCGGGGAGGCGTGGCAGATGATGCCCTACGCCCAGATGTACTTGGCGCAGGGGTACACGGTCCTTGCGCCCGACGCTCTGGCCCACGGGAAAAGCGGCGGCAGGTACATAGGCATGGGCTGGCTTGAGCGCTCCGATGTGCTCTCCTGGATAGATTACATCGTCTCCATAGACCCCGAGGCCCAGATCGTCCTCCACGGGGTGTCCATGGGCGGCGCCACGGTGATGATGGCGGCGGGTGAGGACCTGCCCGACTGCGTGAAGTGCGCCGTGGAGGACTGCGGCTACACCAGCGTGTGGGACGAGTTTGAGGTACAGTTTCGCAGCGTATTCGGTATGCCCTCGTTCCCGCTTTTGAATCTTGCCTCCATGTGCTGCAAGCTCCGGGCGGGGTACTCATTTGGGGAGGCCTCCAGCGTAGAGCAGCTTGAGAAAGCGAAGATCCCAATGCTCTTCATCCACGGCGAGGAGGACGTATTCGTGCCCTACAGTATGCTGGATGAGTGCTACAACGCCTGCGCAAGCGAGGTCAAGGAGAAGCTCGCCATCCCCGGAGCCTCCCACGGCGAGGCGGCGGCGAAGGACCCGGAGCTTTACTGGGATACGGTGTTCAACTTCACCGGGAGATTCATAAAATGACCTTAAGAGGTGAGCGCGATTTGTATAGAGCAGTATTATTCGATTTTGACTACACCATCGGCGACTCCACCGAGGGGATACTGACCTGTCTGGGGTATGGACTATCGAAGCTGGGCTTCCCTCCCGCCTCACGGGAGGCGATGCGGGCGACGATCGGACTTTCACTGGGCCCGGCGCTTTACGAGCTCACCGGGTGCGGCGACGCCGCCGCTGCCCGGGAGTTCACACGGCTTTTCATGGAGAAGGCCGATGAGGTCATGGTGGACGCCTCCCGGCTCCTGCCGGGGGCAGAGGAGCTTTTGCGGTATCTGAAGGCGCAGAAAATCCTCACCGGAGTTGTCACAACAAAGGCGAGCTACCGCATAAGGGCGATTTTTGAAAAGTTGGGTCTGCCGGAGCTCCTTGATACCGTCATAGGCTCCAACGACGTGAAAAACGAAAAGCCTCACCCGGAGCCCGTGTTCCTGGCGCTGGAGAGACTTGGCGTTGACGCCGGGGAGGCGCTCTATGTGGGCGACAGCGAGGTGGACGCCAGGTGCGCCATGGACGCCGGAGTGGACTTCGCGGGAGTCCTAAACGGGACAACGACCCGGGAAGCGCTGGAATGCTACCCGAATGTGCTTATCGCCCGGGATCTTACGGAGCTTCGAGAGAGGCTTTGGGGGGAGACAAATGGACAGGGGCGGTAAAATCGTCCGGGTCAGCGCCGTAGGAATACTTGTTAACGTTATCCTTGTGGGCTTCAAGGCCGCCGTGGGGGCGGTGACGGGCTCCATCGCCATCATTATGGACGCGGTGAACAATCTTTCTGACGCACTGTCCTCCGCAATTACCATCGTGGGCACGAAGCTCGCCGGGAGAAGGCCCGACAGGGACCACCCCTTCGGTCACGGGCAGATAGAGTACGTCACCAGCGTGACCATCGCGGTCATCGTGATTTTGGCGGGCGCCGCGGCGCTGCGGGAGTCAGTCATGAAGATAATTGAGCCCCGCCCCGCAAGCTACACCATCGCGTCCCTCGCCATAATTGCCGCTGCCGTGGGGGCAAAGCTGCTGCTGGGGCGTTTTTTCAGGCGGAAGGGCGCGGAGCTTAACTGCGAGGCGCTGACCGCCTCCGGCGCTGACGCCTTGTTCGACGCGGCGATCTCCTTCTCCACCCTTTTAGCGGCGGTAATATCCATGGTCTGGCACATAAACCCGGAGGGGTGGCTGGGAGCCGTAATAAGCATACTGATGCTCCGCACCGGGGTGCAGCTTCTTATGACGAGCCTGGGGGAGATAATCGGCTTTCGGGTGGACAGCGACCTTGCCCAGCGGCTAAAGGAGCGGCTCTGCCGCTGTCCCGGGGTGCTGGGGGCCTACGATTTGACCCTCCACCGCTACGGGCCGGAGCGGATAATCGGCTCTGTCCATGTGGAGGTGCCGGAGGACATGACCGCAAGGGAGATCCACGGCCTCACAAGGCGCCTCACCGAGGAGGTGTACCGGGACTTCGGCATAGCCCTGACGGTGGGCATCTACGCCTCCAACGCGGGGGACGGGGCCTTTGACCAGATGAAGGAGAGCCTTGACAAAATTATCTCCGATTACCCGGAGATATTGCAGATGCACGGCTTCTATGTGGACACGGACAACATGAGCGTGTTTTTCGACCTGATAGTTGACTTCAAGGTGAAAAACAGCGAGGAGCTCCGGGACATGGTCGTCGCCCGGATGCGGGAGCTCTACCCGGACTACACCTTCAGAGTGATGCTGGACAGCGATGTCAGCGACTAATCCGTAGGAAATACCCCGGCGGTCCGGGCGCTAATTTTAAGCGAAGCTTTGTCAACGGTCTGACCGCCCCCGCCGACAGCGGGGGCGGTTTTTGTATTCGGATAATTTAATAATTTAGCGTTTCACTGTTGACAAACAGCCCCGGCGGGTGTATAGTCTGGAGGAATGGTTCACAAAATGAACTAATTTTATACTGATCTTCTATAAAAAGTAGACATATTAAAATGTCTACTTTTTATAGCGTGAAGCGCGTAGAAGATCGTATGAGACGACTTTTTGGCGGCTTTGCCGCCAAAAAGAGCGACGCGTAAGCGGCGCTTCTCCAATAAAAAGTTTACTTTTTATTGGAGAATAGTATTATAAGCGCGGGGTGGTCGCATGGACGCCGGAGAGGAGCTTTTGGCGGCGTGGCTCAAGCTCACCGTCAGTATCCGGGGAAACAGGATATTGAAGGGGCTGTCGCTGAATGAGATCATGGCTCTGCGCGCAATAATCAGCGAGGGCGGGCCCGAGGGGCTCAACGCCAAGATGGTGGGTGAGCGCCTGAGGCTTCTCAAGTCCCAGACCCACAATGTGCTGAGGACCCTTGAGGACGGGGGCCTTGTGGAGCTAAAAAGAGGGGAGCGGGACCAGCGGACGATTTATGCCCTGGCGACGCCACGGGGCCGGGAGGTCTACTCCAGGGAGCACGGTCAGGTGATGGAGCTCATCCGGGCCGTGGAGGAGAAGCTTGGCGAGGATAATTGCAGGCTCCTGACTGCCCTCACAAATAAGGCTATAGACGCCGCCGGACAGGCGGCAGGGAGGTATGACCATGGTAAAGATAATAACTGACTCCGCCTGTGACATGACCCGGGAGGAGGCGGAGGCACTGGGTGTGGAGCTCCTGCCCATCACCATAACCTTTGGCGGGGAGGAGTTTATCGACGGCGTCACCATGTCACCGAGAGAGTTTTACGAGAAGCTCATCGAGTGCGACAAGGTCCCGCGCACAAGCCAGATAACGCCCTTCACATACGGAGAGGTATTTGGAAAGTACATAGATGCCGGGGACGAGGTGGTGTGCGTCACCATCGGCTCCAAATTCTCCGGCTCATACCAGAACGCCTGCGCCGCGGCGCAGGACTTTGGCGGCAGGGCGTATGTGGCGGACTCCATGAACGTGAGCATGGGGGAGCTTGTTATGGTGAAGCTCGCCGTCTCCCTCCGGGACATGGGAATGAGCGCCGGGTCGATCTGCGAGGAACTCCGCCGGCAGGTGGGGGAAGTCCGGGTGCTGGCGCTTCTCGACACGCTGGAGTATATAAAGCGCGGGGGGAGGATCTCGCCGACCGTCGCCTTTGCCGGGGGACTTCTCAACATAAAGCCCGTGGTGGAGGTAGTGGACGGCGAGGTGAAGCTCGTGGGAAAGGCCCGGGGTTCAAAAAACGGCGGAAACCTGCTTCGGGGGCTGATTGAAAAAACGGGAGGCGTGGATTTTGACCGCCCCTTCGCCATCGGCTGGACGGGCCTCTCCGATGCCATACTTAAAAAATACCTTGCGGACAACGCATCCCTATACAGCGGCAGGGCGGAGGACATCCCGACATACGCCATCGGCCCTACCATCGGGACCCATGTGGGCCCGGACTGCATCTGCGTGGCCTTTTTCAGCTCACCCGGCGTTTGAGCCCATATCGCCGAAGGAGTTATTGAATACCTTGAAAAATGCGCTATAATGGTATCACGGGCCCGAAATCTGAAAGGATGATACCATGACAGCATCAAATATTGGACAGAACATCAGGAGCCTCCGGGAGAGCCGGGGAGCTACACAGGAGCAGCTGGCGCAGGCGCTTGACATCTCCTTCCAGGCCGTTTCCAAGTGGGAGACGGGAGTCACAGTGCCCGACACCCTCATGCTACCGAAGATCGCGGCATATTTTGACGTAACTGTCGACGCGCTTTTCCGCCCGGAGGCGGATGCCTACGCCAGCGCCGCTCAGCGGCTCCTGTCTGTTTACGAACAGAGCCGGGACAGGAACGATTTCATCCGGGCGGAGGCGGAATTTATTAAGCTTTTTGACAGCGGCGAGTACACCCGGGACGATGTGAGGGCCTACGGGGTCCTCAACGAGTACAGGATGTACGACTGCCGGGACACAGCTCTTAAACAGTACGAAAAGCTCCTCGCCGGACCGGAGCGGGATCGGGCCTACCGCAGCGCAAGGCAGCAGAGGATATACCTCCTGTCCCAGATCGGCAGAGGGGATGAGGCTCTGGAGGAGGAGCGGAGAAATTACACTGAGCATCCCGGAGAGCCTGACGCTGTTCTTTACCTGATGGCGGCCCTGTATTGGACGGGACGCTGCGAGGAGGTACTGGCGGTGTTTGAGGAGTCAAAAGGCCGCTTGGGCGACATGGAGAGCCTCTGCTGCGTCTATGCCGGCGACTCCTGCGGGAAGCTCGGGCGGTACGACGAGGCCTTTGAGCACTGGGAACGCTCGGTGGAGCTGGACCCGGACCTCTTAGACCCACTTTACTCAATGGCCCGGTGCCTCGGCGAGCAGGGAAAGTACGCCGAGGAGGCCATGGCCTGGGAGAGGGTCATCGACAGCCTCACCGAGAGGGGCTGGGTCCACGAGCTTGCCTTCCCCAGGGAGCAATTAAAGAAAGCCCGGGATAAGCTGAGCGCCGGATGATAATTTAAGTAAAAAAACCACATGCGAGGCGGGAAAAATGAAAAGCTGCTTTAGGAAAATAAACTATTACGAGACTGATAAGATGGGTGTGGTCCACCACTCGAATTATTTCCGCTTTTTTGAGGAGGCCCGCACCAGCTTCATGGAGCAGGCTGGCTTCACCTACCCGAGGCTGGAGGCGGAGGGCATAATAAGCCCCGTGACAGCCATATCATGCAGGTTCCATCGTCCCGTAAAATACGGCGAGACGGTGCGCATAGATGTGCGCCTCACATCGATGACCAGGACCCGCTGCGCTTTTTCCTATGAGGTCCTCGGAGAGGACGGGACGCTGAGGGCCACAGGGGAATCTGAGCACTGCTATCTTGACGCATCAGGCCGCCCGGTGAACATCCAGCGCACAAGCCCGGAGTTTTTCGCTGTTTTTTCCACCCTCGTTGACGGCCCGGAGAAGTGACGATTTTCAATTTACCTCTTGACAACACGCCCCAACATCACTATAATAATTAGGCACGTCGGGGTGTGGCGAAGCTTGGTATCGCGCTTGGTTCGGGACCAAGAGGCCGCGGGTTCAAATCCCGCCACTCCGACCACAGGAAAATCCCTTGAGATGTCTGATAAGTCAGGCGTTTCAAGGGATTTTTTGTAGTTTTCAGCGTTTTTCGAATTTGCGGTTTGATACAATCCGGAGCACAAAAAAGCAGTCTAATCGGACACCAAATCGGACACCAAAGGTGACGATAAGTTTTTTACTCAGGCGCGACCTCGCCGTATTTGCTGGTCATGTAAGAAGAGAGCTTATCGAGCTGGTCCTTACGATGGGCTTCGCGGATGTCGGTGTAAATCTGCATAGTGGTGTGTATATCGGCGTGGCCCAGCTGGGACTGGGAGGTTTTCATATCTACGCCGCTTTCGTACAGGAGCGTGGCGAAACCGTGGCGGAGCTGGTGCGGGGTGAGAGTTGGCTTAATGTTGTGGTAGATGTACTTTTTCCCGGCCTTACTCTTCCTCTCCTCGGGGATGTCGACAACGAGGCCAACGTCTTTGCAATAGTGGCGCCAGCGGCGGCGGAATGCGTTTTCCTGCAACGGACGACCATCCGGCGCGGCGAAGATGAGCGTTTCATCTTTCGCGTCCTCCGGCCTATTCAGGTGAGCCTTGAGTCCCGGCAAGAGCTCAATCGTTCTGACGCCTGATTCCGTCTTCGGCTCCTTGAGGACGGGCATCCCGGAAGGGTAGGTGTACTCCTTCGTGATGCTGATCTTGTCGTCCTTTGTGTCGATGTCTCCCCACGTCAACGCCAGAGCCTCACCACGGCGGCACCCGGTATGCAGGAGCAGGTAGGGGAACAGACCGAAGGTGGCCGTGTCCACGTTGTCAATGACGATCTGCATTACGCTGTCATTCGGGCTTGAACGCTTCTTCCGCTTCAGCCCACGCGGGATCGTCACGGCGGAAGCTGGGTTGAAGGTAATGTACGGGTGTTCCTGAGTGATGGCGTAATCAAAAATCATTTTAATGACGCCCTTCTGGGTCTTAACTGTTTTGGCGGCAAAATCCTGAGACTTCATTCGGAGGATGATTCTCTCCACATCGGCGGGGATGATCTCGTCGATGGGGCGGCTGCCGAACTCTTTGACAGCGGCGTTATAGTACGGTGCGTAGGACACGCGGGTGTTGTCCTGAAGCGATTCCATTTTCCCGGCCCACCAGGCTTCTGCGATTTCCTTGAATGTCGGGGTGGCCGGATTTGAGGCCGCCTCGACCTTGCGGTACAGCTCCTCCGGGTCCTTGGCGCGGAACTTGCGGGACACTCCGTTGATGGTGCGGGCGCAATAGTACAAGCCCTTTTTGGGGTCGTAAGAGAACATGGCCCCGTAGTCAATTTTTTTAACTTTTCCCATTGTAAAACCTCCAATATTATGCTAATATTGAAGGGTAGTAGGCCGTTCCAAACTTACTACCCTTCTTAAATCGCTCCCGGTGCTGGTAACGCCGGGGGCGGTTTTTTATTCAGCCCAGAAGCGCACGGACGTCCTCGCTGAAGGCGGGGGTGGTGCAATCCGGGTCCTCTTGAATCTCGCGGATCATTTCGAGGTCAATCTCATCAGGGTCCTCCTCTTCAATGGCGTCCCAATCGGGCGCGGAATACATACTCTCAATAATGGCCCAAAGGCGTTGGGCGGCATCTTCGTCCATTACTGTTATTGCGCCCATCAGACGGGCTTTTACTTCACTCATAATAACAACCTCCTAATTCTTATAGACTTGACCGCGATTATCTATTTTGACAATTTCAATAATGGTACCCTCCCTTGTAAAAAGTACACGATAATCACCTACACGCAACCGATAATAGGGCTGCCCAGTCATTTTTTTCACGTCACCTGCCGGAAGAAGCATAATTGCGGAAACAATTCGCGCTCTCGTTACGGCAGTTTGTTTTGAAAGAAATTTGAGGGCCTGCTTTGAATAGTGAATCTCCATTTGTTCATCCCTCTCGCGTTTTCACGTTCCGCTCCCAGTGTTCGCCGGGGGCGGCTTTTTGCTCGGAACCAATACCTCCTGATTTTTTGAAATAATCTATCTTATTCGGCACAATGCCAAATAATATGCTATAATCCACCCATGCGCAAATACATGGCCTTGGGCCCAGGGCGGAAAGGAAATTATTTTGGAGAACCTTGACGCTCAGTTTCTTGAGCTTTTTCGGCGGCTGACGCAGAAGCAGAGGCGGGCGTTCCTTGATTTTCTGCGACTGCTGTCTTCAGGAGTGACAGAGCAAGGGAGCGCTGCGCCGGGCGAAGCTCGTGCAAAAGAGAAATAAACTCACGCTCTATCGCATCCCTCGGTTCGGATTCGTCCGGGCCGGGGGATTTTTTTATGTCTTCAGACGGGAAAAGGTCGTCAAGGGTTGCACCCAAAACATGCACTACGTTTCTGAGCGTGTTGATGCCGGGGTTGGCGGTAAGACCCGCAAAGACCTTCTCCAAGGTTGCCACAGGAACCCCAGAGAGCTCTGCGATTTCTCTGGTCGATAACTTTGAATCGGCCTTGAGTTGTCTCAATATTTCTAACCATTCCATTATAAGCGCCTCCTTTTGAGAAGAAGATACCACCAAATAGTTGTTGCGTCAATAAGAAATCCACCAAATTTTGAAGAATTTTTTCAAAAGGGGGTTGACGTCTTCTAAATAGTATGGTAATACATATATGGCTCAACCAAATAGTAAGGAGCACCGGATAATCGGAAGGAGGTGAAGATGATGAAAAGCCGATTGATAGAAGGCAATACTCAACAGGATGACAGACTCAAGATGGAGTACTGTCAACAGCTTGTAAAAACCATTGAGGCGCATATGGAACTTAGCCGTCGTGTTGCTGAAACGGTTCGATACCATCACGATGCTTTGGAGAAGCTTGTTAATGCGACAAAGGAAATGTCAAATAGTGTAAGAATACTCCAGGACTTTGTTCTTCAAGACAGAAAAAAGTTACGGAGCGGTGAAAACGTTTTGAGGTGGATAACCATCCTGATGAGTTTGCTGGCAGTTGTTATTTCAGTAACGATATTATGCCTATCAGGGTGGTAAACAACAAACTCAATACAGAAAGGGGATTTGAACTATGTCACGGGAAAAATCTACATACCGGGCGAACCTGGAGGAGCTCCGGGAGAGGTTCCCGGGGAAGGAGCAAATCACGCTGCCGGACGCGGCAAGGTATCTGGGGATGGACGTGAGGCGGCTCAGGGCCGACCCGACATTCCCGGCGAAGGCCGTGGGGAACAAGAAGCAGATGGTCGTGCTGGTGAATTTCGCAAGCTGGCTGGCGGTATGAAGGGAGGTGAGACGAATGGCTTATTATCAGGTGTGTCCTGAATGCGGGGCGAATCTGGACCCGGGGGAGCGGTGCGATTGCCGGGACGAAAAAAGAGAGGCCGCCCCGGTGCGGATGGGACGACCTCAGGCACAAATACCCGCATTCAGTTTATCAGGGTATCCGAATTTTGTCAAGCCGGGAGGTGGCCGCGGTGGCGGATGAGCTGAAGGAACTGCGCCACGCACGACAGATCCCGGCAAGGGACATTGTGAAGGTCATTCAGAAGATATACCCCAAGTACGACAAGACCATACAGAGCAAATGTGAGAACGGAGACGCTTACGGAGTGACCCTCCGGCCCGACGCCCTTAAGGCCGTTTATGAGGCTTTTGCCCCTGACGCGCTGGAGCGGCAGGAGCGCCCCAAAAAGGATTACCACCGCCAGACGTAGAATATCGGCCAGACTGGATGAGAACCTTTACGCGCAGTTGCAACAGCGTCTGAAGGCCGATGGATTCAAGACCACCCAGGAGTGGGTCATATCCATGGCGGAGCGGTACTTGGAAATTGAAAGAAAGGGAAATAATAATGGAGAGAGTACCTGACCATCCGGTCATAAGGGAACTTGAACGGAACGGTTACATTGACAGCAAAGTGCCACTGGAGCCTGCCTGCCCCGTTTGTGGGAGGGAGTGCATGACCATATACCGGGACCGGGACGGGGAAATCGTCGGATGCGATGATTGCATCCGGGAAATCGACGCCCGGGACGTGCCGGAGTGCTTTCGGGGCTGAAAGCCTGCAAATAAAAAGTCAACCCCAAACGCGAAAAAATTCGAATAAAGAGCAGCTGTAAAAATGGGCAAC
>CANRIU010000034.1 GCA_947630755.1 uncultured Oscillospiraceae bacterium
GGTTATTTTTCCACACAAAAAACAGGGGCTGTGAAAAGCTGAACTTGTTGATGCTCTTTTTTTCACAGCCCCTTTATTTTGAAAAAATCGATATTACGCGCTCACTCTCATCACGGACCCGCGCTCCACCAGGTCCACATCGACTCTCCTGCACCCGGAGGGGCTCGCGCCGTCCCGGACCATGGAGAAAAGGTACTCACCGGCGGTCCTGGCCTTCTCCTCCATGTGCTGGGATATGGTGGTGAGCTTGGGGTAGGCGAACACGCACTCCGGCAGGTCGTCAAAGCCTATGACCGACACGTCCTCCGGCACCCGCTTTCCCGCGCTCCGGACGCCCTCCATTACGCCGAGGGCTATGACGTCCGCCATCGCCGCTACGGCGGTGAAGCCGCCATCGGAGGCTATCTCTGCCCCGGCCCTGACGCCGTTTTCAAAGGGGTTATTGTAGATTATGAATCTGCTGTCCTCCGTAAGCTCCACGCCCCTCTCCCCGAGGGCGTCCCGGAGCCCGAAATACCGCTCCTGCATGACGCCGGGGTACTGGGTGGGCGGCCCCACAAAGGCTATGCGCCGATGCCCCATGTTGTAAAGGTACTCCCCCGCCAGGTACCCGCCCCGGTAGTCCTCGATGCCCACGGTCGCCAGAGTCTCGTCCTGAGTGTAGGTGTCCAGAAACACCGCCGGGATGTCCAGCTTCTCCCGGAGCATCATGGCGTCGTCCTCCACCACGCCAAGAAGGAATGCCCCGTCCACGTTCCAGGTGGCAAAATCCGGAATCGCCTCCCGGCTCTCCACCACGCACCTGAGCATCATGTAGTACCCCTGAGAGCGTATGAACTTGTAAAGGTGCCCGAGTATCTGGGCGTTGTAGGAGCTCACCGCGAAGGAGTCGTCCTCCAGCACATTGGGGATCGTCACGCCGATTATACGGCTCTGCTTCATAATAAGGCTTCGTGCCGTGGCGCTGGGCCGGTAGTTTGTCTCCTCGATGATTTTCATTATGCGCTCCACGGTCTCCTTGGAGGCCTTGTTGGACTTTCCGTTCATCACGTTGGACACAGTTACCGTGCTCACGCCCGCCATCTTCGCTATCGTCTTAAGGTTCAAAGGGATCACACGCCTCGCTTTTTCGATTTATTTCAAGGATAACACAAATAATATTTACATTTCAACCCCTTTCCTATAAAAAATAAGCAATAATCCCTTAATTATAGGTACATAATTTTTTTCGGCATTGAAAAACCGCTTGACACACAGGAAAAAGACAGGTATAATTTTTCAGTGGTTAAACGATTAACCATTTATTTGAATTTATTCCGCGCAAGCCGCAGGGGGGATTTCACCATGGGAGCTTCATACGACTTTGATTCTCTGGAATTTAAGGAGCGCTGCCATTTTGACGGGGAGCTGGGCGCAATTTACGACCGCGAAAAGACCGTGTTTCGTCTCTGGGCGCCCACTGCCGACAGCGTCCGCCTCCGGCTCTTCTCCGCCGGGGAGGGCGGGGACCCTCTGCGGGACATACCTCTGGAGTGCTCCGGCAGGAGCGTCTGGAGCGCCTGGGTGGAGGGGGACCTCCACGGAACGTATTACGACTACCTTGTGACGGTGGAGGGCGTGGAGCGCCGCACCGCCGACCCCTACGCCCGGGCCTCGGGCATAAACGGCGCCCGGAGCATGGTAGTGGACCTTCGGCGCACCGACCCGGAGGGCTGGGAAGATGACGCCCCGCCGGAGAAGCGCCCGGAGACCGTCATATACGAGCTCAACGTCAAGGACTTCTCCTGGAACCCCCGCTGCGGCGTCCCGAAGGAGTACCGGGGCAAATATAAGGCCCTCACGCTGGAGGGCACCACTCTTGATGGCGCCGGGCTCCGCCCCACCTGCCTTGACTACCTCAAGACCCTGGGCATCACCCACGTCCAGCTCATGCCCGTCTTTGACTTCGGCTCCGTGGACGAGGGGGGAGACCCCGCCTCCTTCAACTGGGGCTACGACCCGGTGAACTACAACGTCCCCGAGGGCTCCTACGCCACGGACCCCGCCGACGGGACCGTGAGGATACGGCAGCTCAAGGAGGCCATAATGGCCCTGCACAAAAGCGGCCTCCGGGTGGTCATGGACGTGGTCTACAACCACGCCTACCACCTGGACTCCTGGCTCTGGAGGACCGCCCCGGGCTACTACTGCCGCTCCTGGGGCGACGGCACGCCCTCCAACGGCTCCGGCTGCGGCAACGACATGGCGACGGAGCGGAGCATGTGCGCGAAATACATAATCGACTCCGTTGTTTACTGGGCGGAGGAGTACCACATGGACGGCTTCCGCTTTGACCTGATGGGCCTGTACGATGTGAAGCTCATGAACGACATCCGCGCGGAGCTGGACCATCGGTGGGGCTACGGGGCAAAGCTCATGCTGGGCGAGCCCTGGCGGGCCGACAGCACCGCCGCCGCACCCGGCACCGCCCTCGCCGACAAGGGCAGCATGTTCGACTTAGACCCCGCCATCGCCATATTCAACGACGCCACCCGGGACGCCATAAAGGGCAGCCTCTGGTCGGAGAGCTCCCGGGGCTTTGCCAACGGCGGGGGGCTTGACCGCTGGGAGCTTCTAAACTGCCTCCGGGGCCAGACCTGCTACTCCGGCGCCTGCGTCACCGCCGCATCACAGATAGTAAACTACGTCTCCTGCCACGACGACCACACCCTCTGGGATAAGCTCGCCGTCGCCGCGGGACTGGACACGGAGAGCCGCTCTCCCGTACTTGTCAGGCAGAACAGGCTGGCTGCCGCCATGTACCTCATGTGCCAGGGAAATCTCTTCTTCCTCTCCGGGGAGGAGATGGCCCGCACAAAGCACGGCATCAAAAACACCTACCGCTCCCCCATGGAGATAAACATGATAGACTGGGGGCGGGGCGCGGAGTTTGCCGGGCTCACCAGATATTACGCCGGGCTCATAGCCTTAAGGCAGCTCCTGCCCGGCCTTTGCGACAAGTCCCCGGCATCCGGGGACAGAATACAGCCCTACGGGGACGACGTCCGGGACGCCGCCGCATACATTGTGGACAACTCAGGCCCGGCCAGCCGCTGGCGCAGGCTCCTTCTCATCTATAACGCCGGGGAGCAGGCCGTCGCCACGGCCCTCCCGGAGGGGAAGTGGGAGGTCCTTGCAAACGGCGAGGACTCCTTCGCCTTTGAGAAGCCCACGGAGCTTGCGGGGGAGGCCCGCACCGAAGGGGTAAGCGCCCTTATACTTGGGCAGCGGTAGGAGGTTTTATGATTTTCAAATTTGACAGGCGCGATTTTCCCGACCGTGCCCGGGCAGGGGAGACCTGCTGGCTCCTCTCCAACGGGCTGGCGGGGTATATGTCCACCACCGGGGCGTTCTCCGTCACCCGGTGCGACCAGGGCATTCTCATCGCCGCCCAATCGCCGAGCCGCAGGTACTGCCTTGTCCACAGGCTCTCCGAGCGCCTGGAGACCGGAAACGGCAGGGTGTACCTCTCATCTCAGGACTTTGCGGATGGCGAGGGGGAGGACGGCACGCCGTACCTTAAAAGCTTCACCGTCGACGGCATCCCCGTCTGGGAGTACGAGGCGGAGGGCGTGGAGGTGAGGCGCTCCTGCGCCATCGCCCCGGGCGCCAACGCCTCCGCGGTGATATACGATGTAAATAATCTCTCCGGGAGCCCCTGTCGGCTCACGGTGAGGCCGGTGCTGCAATTTTCCCAAAAGGGCGAGACTCCGCCCAAACCGCCGGAGCTCGTTTTCGACAAAAGCCGCGGCGAGGTGACGGGGGAGGGACTGCGCCTCTTTGTCCGGTCAACATCGCCCCTTGAGGGGACGAAGCCCAGGTATGAGACCTTACTGTACCTTGAGGACCAGTCCGACGGGCGCAGGGAGTCCGGGTTTGCGGTGAGCGTATTTACCGCCTCCCTCGATGTCCCCGCCGGGGAAAAGCTCCGGTTGGAGCTTGTTTTCTCCGACGAGCCCACGGACCTCTCAGCCACGGGGATAACGGACGCCCTTTTTCGCCGCCGACGGGAGATAATGGAGGGCTGCGGGCTTAAAGACCGCGTCGCCCGGGAGCTTGCATGGGCCGCCGACGCATTCCTCGCAAAGCGCCCCTGTTGCGACGGCAAGACCATAATCGCCGGGTATCCCTACTTTGCCGACTGGGGCCGGGACACCATGATAGCCCTGCCGGGCTGCACCATGACCACCGGAAATTATGAGGACGCCAAAAGCATAATAAGGACCTTCCTTAAGTTTGAGCGGGACGGCCTCGTCCCGAACCTCTTTCCCGAGGGCGGGGACGAGCCGAGATACAACACCGCAGACGCGGCGCTGCTGCTCATATGCACACTCTGGTACTACTACCTGGGCACCGGGGACGCGGAGTTCGTCAAAGAGGCGTACCCCGTGATGAAGCGCATAATCTCCGCTTACAGGCACGGCACCCACCACTCCATACATATGGACGCCGACGGCCTCATAAGCGCCGGGGCGGGACTTGACCAGGTGACGTGGATGGACGTGTGCGTTGACGGCATCCTCCCCACCCCCCGCCACGGCAAGCCCGTGGAGATAAACGCCTACTGGTATAACGCCCTTCGCGTCATGGCGGCTCTTGCGCCGCTGGCGGGGGAGGACGGCGGGGAGTACGATAAGCTTGCCTCGCTTGTCCGCGAGAGCTTCCTTGAGAAGTTCTGGATGGAGGACCGGGGCTGCCTGCGGGATGTCATTTCCGGCTCCTCCGCCGACGAGCAGATAAGGTGCAACCAGATCTGGGCGCTGACGATGCCCTTCACAATGCTGGAGCCCGAGCAGGAGCGCCGCGTCCTTAACACAGTGTACCGCCACCTCTACACCTCCCGGGGGCTCAGGACCCTCTCCCCGGAGGACCCGGAGTTCCACCCGGTCTACCAGGGCAGTCAGCGGGAGCGGGATATGGCCTATCACCAGGGTACGGTATGGCCCTACCCCCTCGGCGCTTGGTATCGGGCGTATCTCAAGGTAAACGGCGGGACCCCGGAGGCCGCCGCCCGCGTCCGGGAGTGGCTCGCCCCCATGGAGGACATCCTCCGGGAGGGCTGCGTGGGCCAGATACCCGAGATTTACGACGGCCTTGAGCCACGGCGCAGCAAGGGCTGCTTTGCCCAGGCGTGGAGCGTGGCGGAGCTCCTTCGGGTGTACGCGGAGCTTGAGAGGATCGAGCGCTCCGACCGGGAGGCTGAGTGATGGGCTTTTCCCACTTCATTTTCGACCTCTATGGCACGCTGGTTGACATCCACACCGACGAGGGGATTTTGGAGCTGTGGGAAGCTCTCTCCGGCATCTACCGTGCCGCCGGGGCGGACTACTCCCCCCGGGAGCTCCAAAGGGCCTACCTTGACACGGTGGGGGAGCTTGAGCGGGGCATGGAGCCCATAAGGACCGACGCCCACGAGGCCCACCCGGAGATAAAGCTGGAGCTCGTTTTCCAAAGGCTCTACTCAAGCCGCGGCGTGGAGGTCTCAAGGGAAAAGGCCGTGGACACGGGGCGGGAGTTTCGCCGCCTCTCCACCATGTATATCCGCCTCTACCCCGGGGCGGCGGAGCTTCTAAGGCAGCTTCGTCCCCACGGCAGGGTGTGGCTTCTCTCCAACGCCCAGTCCATCTTCACCATGGACGAGCTCTCCCGCCTTGGCATAACCGACCTCTTTGACGGAATTTACCTCTCCTCCGACTACGGCGTGAAAAAGCCCGACAGGCGCTTTTTCGACGTCCTCCTGAAGGCGCGCTCCATAGACCCCCGGGAGGGCGTGATGATCGGCAACGACGGCTTGTGCGATATTGACGGCGCCCGCGCCGCGGGCCTCTCCACGGTCTACATCCGCTCCAATCTCTCCCCGCGCGAGCCCGACCCGGATGCAGATTTCCTCCTCACGGGCCCTGACTATGACAGGCTGAAAGCCTTCCTCCTCTCCCCGGAAAGATAAATAATCAAAAGCTGAAGCGGCTGTCCTGATTGGACAGCCGCTTTTCTGATGCTTTGATACTTATATATATAAATTATTGCGGGTCATTCGCCCTGTTTGACGGTGAGCGGTATTTTTTCAGCACCTGCCGGAAAATGAGGCACAGGGCTGTACCGGAGATGCCAAGGGCGAACATCATCAGCGCCGCGCCGGAGCCCGCTCCGGTCCCGAAGAGCTTCGCCGGGAGGCCGGAGGCATCCGCCATGAGGGGCTCGCAGACCCGCTCCACCAGAAAGCCGCCAAGGAGCGTGCCCAGGGGGATGGTGAAAAACTGGAGGGTATTCCGGCAGGAGAACACCCGCCCCTGGAGCTCCGCCGGGACGCAGGAGCGGATAGTCACGTCCATGCAGGCGTCCATCAGCGGTATGACTGACCACCCGGCAAGCTGGGCCGCGCACCACCAGAGGGGTGAGCGTGCGAAGGCGAGGATGAAGTTCTCCGCCGCAAAGGAGAAGAGGACGGAGAGGACTATTGCCCGGACCCGATCCCTCGGCGGGGGCAGGAGGGCCGCCAAGACGCTCCCGGCGAGGGAGGCGATTCCGGCGCAGGCCGTCACCGCGCCCAGCACCGCCTCGCCGCCGTTCTCCCGGGGGAGGACGTAGGGGGGCAGGGCCGCGTCAAAGGCCGAGGCTATGAGGTTGACGCCCGCGAGAAACAGTATGAGCCGGAAAACAAGGCCGTTTTTCCGCAAAAAGGTGAGGCCGGACCCGGCGCTCTCAAGGAGCCCCTCCCTTTTTCCGGCTTCCGGGGCGGGGGAGGGGATGCGGATGAAGAGCAGCAGGGACACAAAGGCCGCCAGAAAGGTGCCAAGGTCCGCAATTATCACCCCCGGCAGCCCCGCTGCGGAGAAGAGCGCCGTGGCGAGCACCGGGTGAAGGATGGTGTTTAAAGAGCCTGTCAGGGACCTGAGTGCGCTGGCCCGGTGGTAGAGCTCCTTTGGCGTGAGCATCGTAAGCGCAGTCTCCCCGGCGGGGTTCTGCACCGTGTTCATAAGCCCGTTCAGGGCGTTGAGGAGGTACAGGTGCCAGTACCTGAGAAGTCCGGTCCGGGCAAGAATAAGCGCCCCGGCGGAGGACAGCGCGGCGAGAGCGTCGGTGACAAGCATGGTTTTCCGCTTGTCCCACCTGTCCGACAGCGCCCCGGCGAATATGCTCATGAGGACGTAGGGACCGTAGGAGCACACCGATGAGAGCGCGAGCTTCAGCGCCGAGCCCGTGGCCTCATACAGCCACAGCGACAGGGCAAAGCCTGTCATGGAGCTTCCGAGCCGGGAGAGAGACTGGGTCGACCAGAGGATGAGAAAGGGCCTGAGCCCCGTTGATTTTTCTGATTTTTCCATATTTACCCTGCTCCTTTGATTTGAATTCATCAAAGCGCAAGGTGAGGGGACAGACCGGAATATTATCGCTCCGCGCAGTATCCCCGGGCCTTGCGCGGAGCCGGGACAATGGCGAGAAAGGTGCAGGAGCCCACGGAAAACATTGTTTTACACCCCTTTTTTGAGTTTAGTCAAAATGTCAAAAAACGGCAGTGAATATTGTGAGCTTTAACAAAAACGCACGATATTTTGCGAATAATGTTGACATTTTGCAAAACAGGTTTTATACTGAAGCTGCTAAACCGATTTAGCAACATTTTGGATTGGAGGAAAAATAAATGAAAAAGGCAAGATGGATCACCGCGCTGCTGATTTTTGCGCTCATGGTCTCGGCACTCTCCGGCTGCGGGGAGGCGAAGAAGGAGACCGGGTTTACCGTGGAGTACATGGACGGCGAGACGGTCCTCAAGACCGAGGAGGTGGCGGAGAACGGCACCGCCGGGGAGTGGACGCCCGAGAAGGAGGGGCAGACCTTTGTGGGCTGGTTTGCCACGCCGTCCATGAGCGTGCCCTTTGATTTTTCAAAGCCCATTACGGAGGACACAAAGGTCTTCGCTGGCTTCTCGGCTTACAGGGAGGACACGAGAAGCTGGGCCATCGTGGGCTCCGGCAAGGGGGATCTGCTGCTTTCCTCCAACTGGGGCAAGGTCATAACCGACGCGCACCTTTTGACAAAGTCCGGCGACAACACCTACACCATCACCCTGGACCTCTACGCCGGGGACGAGTTCCAGTTTGCCATAGACTCCGAGTGGCACAACAAGAGGGGCTTCGGGTATCTTGACACAGCGAGGGACGACGCTGGAAACGAGATATTCTCCGGCACGGGCGGCGTGGGAGAGACTGCCGCCAAGGGGCAGAACATAAAGGTCGCGGTGGAGGGAAATTACACCCTGACCCTGTACACCCATCCGGGAGACGACTACTACAACGTGAACGACCCCAGCTACACCGAGGCCAGCAGGGAGATATTCAACTTAAACGACTTTGACAGGATAACCTGGGTCCGCAACGGGGACGCAGCGGAGCTTTCCGGCGTCACCACAAACTACTACATAAAGGGCGCGGGCATCACCCTGTGGGCAGACCTCTATAACGACGCCACGGGCTTTGCCAGGATAGGCGACACCCACACTCTCACCGTATACCTTAAGGAGGGCGAGGAGTTCATGTTCACGAGCCTTGTGACGGAGGACGGGGCGTCCTCGGTGGGCTCGGAGTACATACGCTTTGAGAATCTGGACGAGGCAAGCCGCGGCCTCTTCACGGGCTCCGGGAATATTGTGGCATCAAAATCCGGCACATACACCTTCACATACAACGAGAGTACCCGGGTCCTCACCGCCACTCTGGACAGCGAGGAGCCCATGGCGGAGTGCGACTACTACATCGACGGGAATTTCGACGGGCACAGCTGGAACGACACCTGGTACGACCCGGATTACAGGTTCACCGCTCTGGGCGGCGATATGTACGAGCTCCGGGGCGTGAACCTCACCGAAGGGGCGGAGTTCATCATCCAGTCCTTTGAGAAGGGCGCCACAGCGGAGGGGAAGCTGACGGCATATAACTTCAAATATTACCGCGGGGACGAGAGCTTCACCGCTGCAAGCCCGGAAAATTCAAACTTCAATATTAAGGTCCAGAAGGCAGGAGAGTACAACATCACCTTCAACGCCTACGCCAGGGTCATAGAGATAACATCGGCGGGACAGGAGGACACGGTGCACATAAAGGGGAGCTTCGTGGACTCCTGGAACATCATAGACCCCGCGACGAACCTGCCCTCCGATGAGTTTAAGCTCACAAGCAATGAGGGCCTTTACGAGATAACCATGACCATCACCGAGGAGATGGTGGCGGACGGGGCCACATGGCAGGCGGGACTCATGGTGAACACCACCACCGGAAACGACGGCGAGTGGGTGGGCGTATCGAATCTGGGACCCGACGGGGAGGACAACGTGAACACCCTGTTCAGGCCCGAGAGCGGAAACAACCTCACCTGCTCCACCCCGGGGACATACAGGATAACGCTGGATCTGGCATCCAAAACCATAAATATCTATATTGCTTAAGCAAAAAACCCTCGGGCGGCGCCAGGCCGCCCGGGGGTATGCTGAGATTTTATGAGATGAGAAAGCTGTGCTGCTGCTGGTCTTCTCTGTCGATGGCGAGGGTGACGCAGGAGAGTATCCGGTCTACCTGGCGCTCAAGAAGGCCCTCGGGACAGTAAATCTCCCTGCACACGCCGGACAGGAGCCTTAACAAAAAGGGCTCCGTTACAAAGACGCTTTCCCCGGCAAGCTTACGCAGGTCGGCGAAGGTCTCCACAAAAAGGACGTTTCGGAAGGCGGTGGAGAGCTCCCGGAGCAGGGAGTCGTCCCCGGGGCGGGTACAGACGTAGACAAAGCCCTCCGGGAGGCGCTCGTCCGCCTTTGAGCGCAGGGAGGCGTAGTCCGGGTTCACCTCATAGAAGATGGGGTCGTCTATTCGGCAGTCCCCGGCCACGACGGGGATGTAGTTGCACCCGGCGAGGGCGAGAAAGTCGGCCTTCGGGAGATTTTTTGCCACGATGGCGTCCACGTCGTCATACCTGGCAATGTCGAGTATGAGCTGGGCGTGCTGGCCGGACCTGAGAAGGGCCCTGGCGGTGAGATCGAAGAAGTCGTAAAAGGCGAGCCTGCCAAGCTCTGCGAGACCCTCCGGCGCGAAGAGGCCGATAACCTTATTCACTTTTGTGCCGCGGAGATTTTTGGCGTAGAGGTTCGGACGGTAGTTGAGCATGTTTATGACCTGCCAGACCTTTTTCTTGGTCTGCTCGCTGATGCGCAGATCGTCCCTTCCGTTTAAGATGAAGGAGACGGTGGTCTTGCTCACGCCGGCGGCGTCGGCTACGTCCTGAATAGTAACTTTTTTATCCATAATGAAATTATTATAATAGATTTCGACGTTTTGTCAACGAGGAATTAAGGATGGTGTGGAAATGATAGAAGAGGCCCTTTATCATATGCCGGAAACGGAGTACGCCTACGCCAGGGACAGCGGGACCTTCTGCCTGAGGCTCCGCACCGCGAGAAGCGACACTCCGGGGGCCGCGGTAATATATGGAGGCAAGTACGATTTCTGGGAGAAGCGGCAAAAAAAGGAGATGGAGCTTACTTACCGGGACAGGCTGTATAACTACTACTGCGTGGAGCTTAAGCCCCGGGACCTGAGACTTGTGTACGTCTTTGAGCTTCTGGAGGGAGGAAGGCGGCTATACTACTCCGAGGACGGGCTGACGGAGGGATATGACTTCTCAAAAGCATATTACAACGCGTTTCAAATCGCCTATTTAAACCCCTGCGACGTGCCGAGTCCCGTCGACTGGATGGGAAGCGCCTGCTTTTATGAGATATTCGTGGACAGGTTTTTTGAGGGGAACACTGACAAGGACAGGTCGTACATAAATCTGCCCTGGGGGCAGATACCGACCCCAAAAAGCTTTGCCGGAGGGGATCTGAGGGGGATCACGAAGAAGCTTTCGTACCTTGAGGAGCTGGGAATCAACGCCTTGTACCTCACGCCCATATTCAAGTCCGTCAGCAACCACAAGTACGACATTGAGGACTACTTTGAGGTGGACGGAATATTCGGCACAAAGGAGGACTTCCGGGAGCTTGTGGACAGCGCCCATGAAAGGGGCATACGGGTGGTGCTGGACGCGGTATTCAACCATGTGAGCGAGCGGTGTCGGCAGTTTCGGGACGTGGTGAAGAATGGGAGAAGCTCAAATTATTTTGACTGGTTCATAATACGCGGAGACAGGGTGGACAGGGAGAAGGTAAACTACGAGTGCTTCTCCCAGTGCGGCTATATGCCAAAGTGGAACACCTCGAACCGGGAGGTCCAGGACTATCTCATAAGCGTTGGGCTATACTGGCTGCGGGAATATAACATCGACGGGTGGAGGCTCGACGTGTCCGACGAGGTGTCCCACCAGTTTTGGAGGAGATTTCGCCAGGCGCTGAAGTCGGAAAACCCGGAGTGCGTGATCATCGGCGAAAACTGGCACAACGCCAACAGTTATCTCCGGGGGGACCAGTACGACAGCGTGATGAATTACGCCTTTACAAAGGCGTGCCTTGATTTTTTCGCCTTCGGCGCGCTGGACGCGGAGGGCTTTGCCGACAGGCTCAACGCCCTTCTCATGCGAAGCACGGACACAGCGGACAACATGATGCTGAACCTTTTGGACAGCCACGACACCCACCGCTTTTTTACCGAGGTGGGGGAGGACAGGACGAAGCTCAAAAGCGCCCTGGCGGTGCTGTATCTGTTCGTGGGAGCGCCGTGCATCTACTACGGCACGGAGATCGCCCTGCCCGGGGGGTATGACCCGGACTGCCGCAGGACCATGGACTGGGCAAAGGCGGAGGAGCGTGGGGACATATGGCAGCTTCTGCGCGGCCTTACGAGGCTTAAGCGGGAGGAGTCGGCCCTTCACATACCAAAGGCAAAAATCTACGCGGAGGGGAATGCCTTTATCCTGGAGCGGGGGGACATACGCCTTAAAATCGACGGGGAGTCCTTCACCCACACCATAGAAAGGATGGGATAAAATGACGCGAAATATAACCGCCCTGGTCGCCCACGCACTTATTATCGCGGTGCTGCTCACGGCGCTGGGTGTGGGGAGCCTTGCCCGGGACGACGCCCAGGGGCAGACTAAGTTTACCGGGGAGCTGGAGCGGAACGTGACCCTGCGGATCCTGGAGAACGACACCGCCAAGGAGAAGGGGTATTTCAAGGAGCTTCTTGACGCCTTCAACGCCGCCTACGCCGAGTACGGCATTGTGGCGGTGGACGCCAACATGGACCAGTATACGGACCTGGAGCAGGACGGGCCCTACGGCTACGGGCCGGACGTGCTCTATCAGGCCAACGACGCCCTGATGAAGTATACCGACGGTAAGCACATACAGCCCCTGCCCGTGGAGAAGCTTGAGTGCTATGAGCAGATTTCGCAGCAGGCCTGGGACGCCTACACCGTGGAATACGACGGGGAGGAGTATGTCTTTGGAGTGCCTGTCAATATACAGGGGCCGCTTCTCTACTACCGGAAGGACCTGTTGCCGGAGGGCTGGCAGGAAAACTGGGACCGGGAGGGGGACGGCGTACCTGACATGGTGGAATACTGGACGGAGCTCTACGCCTACTCAAGGCTTCTCCGGGAGGAGAGCGGCGGGGCGAAGCTCGGGTACATGAAGTCGCTCTTTGACCCATATTTCTCCTCGGGCTTCCTCTTCTCCTACGGCGGGTATGTCTTTGGGGAGGGTGGCACGGACACCGGGGACATAGGCTTCTCCGCCGGGGAGGCCCGGAAAGGGGCCCGGGTCCTCCGTCAGCTGGCCTCCGCCATGAACCAGGACTGCATCGACGACACCGTGACGGTGAACGCATACAGTATGCTGGCGAACGGGACGTACTTTGCCACCATGACCACCCCGGATGTGTACACCCTCTTTATAGATGAGCTGGCGAAGGAGTATATGCGCACGGATGGCCTTGACGAGGCCGACGCCTACGCCAGGGCGGAGGAGAACCTTGTGGCGGCTGATATACCGAAGCTCCCGGCGAGCGGGGACTTGGAGGACAGGACCGGGGAGACGGTGGAGAGCGTGATGATGGGCGGCATCAACGGCTACGCCATAAGCGCCTACACCAGGGCCCCCAACGCGGCGCTGGCCTTTGTGGACTTTGCCACAGGCTATGAGATGATCTCCCGCCGCAACGAGCTTCTTGGCATCGCTCCGGCGAGGGAGGATGTGGCGGAGAAGGTGGGAGGACTTTCCGAGACTATAAACGCCGATCTGGACGCCGGGCGCATTGCGGTGATGCCCAGCACAAGGGCCGTGGCGCAGATATGGACGCCCACCCAGACGTTTTTCTCCGACCTTGCCAAGGACCCCTTCAGACTGCCGGAAGAGCAGAAGTATTTGTCCCTCGATGAGCTTCAAAGGGGACTTGAGAACGTGGATGCGCAGATATACTCCGCCATCCACACCCTGAATTAGGAGGCGGACATATGCGGGAGCTTATAAAAAGGGCGGACGGGCGTGTTACGGCGTCAATGCTGGTGATGGGTCTGGGACAGCTTTTATACAGGCAGTGGGCCAAGGGGATTATGTACCTTGCCGTTCAGGCGGGATATATCATCTACCTTGTCACTGTGGGGGCGCGGGACCTCTTCGGGTTTTTCACTCTGGGGAGCGTGGAGTCAAACCCCTGGTACGGCATAGAGGGGGACAACTCCGTCATAATGCTCATCATGGGCGTGCTGGCGATAATCGTAACGGTGCTTTATATTCTTGTGTACATCTCCAATATAAAGGACGTCTACGCAACTCAAAAGCGGGTGGAGGCGGGAGGCCGCCCGAAGCTCTTCCGGGAGGAGCTGGCGGAGCTTCTGGACGCGAAATTTTACAGGACGGTGCTCTTTGTGCCGATCCTTGGCGTGTGCGTATTCAACATTCTCCCCGTGGTGTTCATGATCCTTGTGGCATTCACAAACTACGGCGGGGACATCGTGCCCCCGGCGCTGGTGGACTGGGTGGGCTTTGAGAACTTCAAAAAGATCCTGGCGCTGGGGGAGTTTGCGCCGACGTTCTTCAAAATACTGGGGTGGAACTTTCTCTGGGCGATATTGTCCACCGCCATCAACTACTTCGGGGGACTGAGCCTGGCGCTGCTGCTGAACAAAAAATGCGTCAGGGGCAAGGTCTTCTGGCGGGCGTTCCCCATTCTGGCCTACGCCATACCCGGATTTATAACGCTGCTGGGATTTAAATTCATGTTTTCCTACGGCGGGCCGATAAACCACTACATCACCGAGGCGGGCCGTCAGGCGGTGGGTTTTCTTGACCTGGACGCCAAGTGGTCTGCGAGGGTAATAGGGCTTCTGGTGAACGCGTGGATCTCCATACCCTCCTCCATGCTGCTGGCGACCGGGATACTTTCCAACGCCGAGCAGAGCCAGTATGAGGCGGCGAGGCTTGACGGGGCGGGGGCGTTCCAGCAGTTTCGGCATCTGACGCTGCCTTTTGTGGTGTTCTCCACGACCCCGGTGCTTATTTCCCAGTTTATAGGAAATTTCAACAACTTCGGGATATTCTACTTCCTGCGCGGGGGACTTTATATCGACGGCTACTTCCTCGCCAGCGACACGGACCTTCTGATAAACTGGCTTTACAACCTGTCCATCGACAACAACTACTACGCCATCGGCGCGGCGATAAGCCTGATAATATTCATCATCACCTCGGTAATTTCCCTGGCGGTGTATGTGTCGTCGCCGGCTTACAGACAGGAGGAGACATATAAATGAAAAAGAGAAAACCCGTTCGTCTGGGAAGGACGGCCGACACAGCCGTCACATACGCGCTGCTGCTGCTTGTCGCATTCGTATTCTTCTTCCCGTGCCTGTGGCTGATATTGGCGTCCTTCTCCTCCTCCGGCTCCATATACTCCTTCCGGGGGTTCTTCCCCTCCGGGTACAGCACGGAGAGCTTTAAAAAGCTGTTTTTCGACACGGCTATGTACGACTACCCGAAGTGGTTCGGAAACTCCCTCTTTATTGCCACCATGAGCTGCATTTTCGGCACGCTCCTGACGATTTTGACCGCCTACTGCATGTCCCGGTTCCGGTTCAGGAGCCGCAAGGCCCTGATGAAGACCACGCTGGTGCTGGGGATGTTCCCGTCCTTCATGGGCATGACGGCGGTGTATCTGCTGATGACACAGTTTAACTTCATAAACAACCACTGGGGGCTGATACTGATCTACACCGCCGGCGCGCCCCTGGGGTACATGGTGCAAAAAGGGTTCTTCGACTCCATCCCCGGCTCGATAGACGAGGCGGCGAGGCTTGACGGGGCCACGAATTTTCAGGTGTTCTGCAAAATCCACATGCCCCTGTCCATGCCGATGATAGTGTATACGGCGCTCACCTCCTTCACCTGGCCCTGGAGCGACTACATCCTTCCGAAGCTCCTTCTCAAGACAAAGGACAAGTGGACCGTGGCGGTGGGCCTGATGAGCCTTGGAGAGACGGAGTTTTCCCGCTTTGCCGCGGGGTCCATATTCATCGCAGTGCCGATAGTGATCCTTTACCTCTGCCTTGCTAAGCACCTGATAAGCGGAAACGTGGCGGGAGCGGTGAAGGAGTAGACGGCAAAGCGCGGATCGTCCAAAAGCTCGATCCCATATTCTGAAGGGACATTTCCCCGTGTGACAGAGAAATAAAGTGAGCCGCGGGGCAGGGCGGTAAAGCAAAAAGACGCAGCTGGTGCTTCGGCTGCGTCTTTTTTATAAAAACATATTGACATTGTGTCAGAACGGTGCTATACTAACAATGCTGACACAATGTCAGAATAATTATGCAGGTCAGGAGACTCATGGGGCATGACCGGGTGCTGGTCAGTCTCGCCGCGCCGCATTTTATCAAGGGCCCATACGCCCGATTTTAAGAGCTCTGTATGCACCATCGACAACACCTATGTGGCGGAGGAGCATCTCACGGAAAAGGGCAAGGTCGATTATGAGACTCTGAAGCCCGTGCTCTTCGAGTTCCCCACCTATCAGTATATGAGGACCGGCGACGTGATCGGGAATGCCTGTCCTTCAAAAAGACGCCGGAAAAATGAGGAGGACGCAATATGCCAAAGGGATCGCCGGAGCTGACGGAAGCCCGCAGAGAGGAAATCATCAACGCCTGCGAAAAGCTCTATCAGACGATGAGCTTCAAGGAAATCACGATCAAGGAGATCGGAAACGCAACCAGCTTCACGCGCACCTCCATTTACAACTACTTTCAGACGAAGGAGGAAATTTTTCTGGCCCTGCTGAAACGGGAGTATGAGCTGTGGATCGCCTCGCTCCAAGAGACGATGGAGCGGGTCGATACCTTGACGAAGGACGGGTTTGCCGATATGCTGGCCCGTTCTCTGGAGGAGCGGGCCCAGCTTCTCAAAATCATGTCCATGAACCACTACGACATGGAGACGGGCAGCCGCCCGGAGCACCTGGCGGCGTTCAAGGTGGCATATGGCGAATCGATCCGCACGGTCATGGCCTGTCTCAATAAATTTTTCCCGGATATGGCAGTTTCGGAGAAGCAGGATTTCATTTACACCTTCTTTCCGTTTATGTTCGGCATCTATCCCTACACCTACGTTACCGAGAAGCAGAGGACGGCAATGGATGAGGCGGGCGTCAATTATGTGTTCATGTCCATCTATGAGATCGTCTACAACTGCGTGAGAGGTCTGCTGAGAGATTAAGGAGGGTCAATATGGAGTACACGAAATTGGGTAAGTCCGATCTGACCGTCTCCCGTATCTGCATGGGCTGTATGGGATTCGGCAACGCCGCCACGGGGCAGCACAGCTGGACGGTGGACGAGGCGCAGACGAGGGAAATCATCAAACACGGGCTTGATTTGGGGATAAACTTCTACGACACCGCTATCGCCTACCAGAACGGCACCAGCGAGCAGTATGTGGGCCGGGCGCTGCGTGGCTTTGCAAAGCGGGAGGATTTTGTGATTGCCACCAAATTCACGCCCCGGACGCAGGAGGAGATAGACGCCGGGGTCAGCGGGCAGAAGCACATTGAAAATTACCTTAATCAGAGCCTCCGCAACCTGGGTATGGACTATGTGGACCTCTACATCTATCACATGTGGGACTACCACACGCCCATGGAGGAGATCATGGAGGGGTTGCATAACGCCGTGAAATCCGGCAAGGCTCGTTACATCGGCATCTCCAACTGCTTTGCGTGGCAGCTGGCAAAGGCCAATTTCTGCGCCCGGGAGCACGGCCTGACGGAGTTTGTGTCCATTCAGGGGCACTACAATCTGATCGCCCGGGAGGAGGAGCGGGAGATGGCGCCCTTCTGCAAAGACCAGAATATCGCCATGACGCCGTATAGCGCACTGGCGGGCGGGCGGCTCTCCAAGAGGCCCGGCGAGACCTCCAAGCGGCTGGAGCAGGACGCCTACGCGAAATTTAAGTACGACGCCACCGCCGAAGCGGACGGCAGGATCATCGCCCGGGTGGCGGAGCTGGCGGACAAGCGGGGCGTGTCCATGACGGAAATCTCTCTGGCGTGGCTGCTCACGAAGGTGACCGCCCCGGTGGTCGGTGCGACAAAGCTCTCCCATGTGGACGGCGCGGCCCGGGCTGTGGAGCTGGAGCTGACGCGGGAGGAAATCGACTATCTGGAGGAACTCTATGTGCCCCACGCCCTCGTGGGCGTGATGGCTCAGAACGGAAAACAGAAGGCCGGAAATGTAGTATAAAAATTTAAACAGGAGGAAAACAACATGGAAAAAATCACTCAGACCGCAGGCAGAAATCAGCTTGGCGCATTCGCCCCGGATTTTGCCCACTTCAACGACGACGTGCTCTTCGGCGAGAACTGGAACAACCCCGACATCGACCTCAAAACCAGGTGCGTCATCACCGTGGTGGCGTTGATGAGCTCCGGTATCACCGACTCGTCCCTCATCTACCACCTGGAGAACGCCAAGGCGCACGGCGTGACGAGGGCGGAGATTGCCGCCATCGTTACCCACGTCGGCTTTTACGTCGGCTGGCCCAAGGCGTGGGCGGTGTTCCGGCTTGCCAAGGACGTTTGGAACGAGCAGGAGCCGGAGCTGACGGAGAAGGACAGGTATCAGAACACCATCCTTTTCCCCATCGGCGCGCCGAACGACGGGTTTAAGCAGTATTTTTCTGGTCAGAGCTACCTGGCCCCGGTTTCCCGCGAGCAGGTGGGAATCTTCAACGTGACCTTCGAGCCGGGCTGCCGCAATAACTGGCACGTCCACCACGCGGACCGCGGCGGCGGGCAGATCCTCATCTGCGTCGGCGGACGGGGATATTATCAGGAGTGGGGCAAAGAGGCTGTGGAGATGAAGCCCGGCGACTGTATCAACATCCCTGCGGGAGTCAAGCACTGGCACGGGGCCGCGCCGGACAGCTGGTTTTCCCACCTCGCTATCGAGGTGCCGGGAGAAAACGGTTCCAATGAGTGGCTGGAGCCGGTGGACGATGAGCAGTACAGAGGTCTGAAATGAAAAAGCTCACAGCGTTTATATTGGCAACTATGATTGTCCTGTCCCTTGCGGCCTGCGGCAATGAAGCCAACATGGCGGGCAACACCGAGCCGCCCCAAAACGGCACGGAAGCCCCGCGGACTGAGGCCCCCGCCGATACGAACAATGAAAATGACGCGCCCGGCGAGCCAACAGACAGCGCCGGGGAACCGGACACGCCGCCGGAGGATGTCCCCTCCGAGCCGGAGCAGGAACCGACAGGCGGTAAAATCTTAGTGGCCTATTTCTCCGCCACCAACAACACGGAGGGCATCGCCCAAAAGCTGTCGGATGGGCTGGGCGCGGACCTCTATGAGATCACCCCCGCCGAGCCCTACACAGATGCGGACCTCAATTACGGCGACTCTAAAAGCCGCACCTCCGTGGAGATGGACGACCCCAGCGCCCGGCCCGAAATCTCCGGTGCGGTGGAGAACATGGAGCAGTACGACGTGGTGTTCATCGGCTACCCCATCTGGTGGGGCGAGGCGCCGAGGATCATGAGCACCTTCATTGAGAGCTACGACTTCTCCGGCAAGACGCTGGTCGCCTTCTGCACCTCGGGCAGCAGCGGATTCGGAAGCAGTGATTCGGCTCTGAGAGCAGCGGCCAGCGGAGCGACATGGCTGGACGGACACCGCTTTTCCGCCGGAGCCTCCGCGGATGACGTGATGGATTGGGCAAACGGCCTTGGGATAAGCTGACAGGATACAGTTTTCAAATGTCTGCTGCTTTCGGCGGCGGACGCTTCGGTTAGGGCCTGACGGACAAAATACGCGAACACGATGCGCCGGAATCGGGAAACCCGATTCCGGCGCATTTTTTGATGTCGGCGCATTTTTTGAGCTGTTGACAAGCTTCTCGCTTTTGCTTATAATGTACTTGTATCAGATACTTATACAGAAGGAGGCGATTTATCACGGATACCAAATTCTCTTCCGCCATTCATACGCTGATTTTGATCTACGAATCCGAAAGGCCCCTCACCTCGGAGGAAATTGCCGCCAGCGTCGGGACCAACGCCAGCTACATCAGGAAAATCATCGGGCTCCTCAAGAAAAAGGGCATTGTAGAAAGCCGCCGCGGCGTCAGCGGGTTTGCCTTAAAGCCTAAGGCGGAGGAGCTGACGCTTCTGCAAATCTATCAGGCTGTCAATGAAACGGAAACGCCCCGTATCTTTGACCTTCATCAGAATCCAAGCGACGAATGTATCGTCGGGCGGCATATCAAGCCGGTTTTGACCGATATGTTCACGGAGATAGAAGATACATTTTCCCGTGCGCTTGCAGAAAAAACGCTGGCTGACTGTATCGGCCTCATTCGAAAAAAACTTTGAGGAGGATTATTTATGAACGTAGTAGAGATCGTATTCAGCCCCACGGGGGGCACTGAAAAAGCCGCCGATATTATCGGAAAACACTGGAACGAAAATCCGGTAAAAATCGATTTGAGCGACGCCGCGGCGGACTTCGGCAAATGTGAAATCAACGGGCAGGATATGGTTATTATCGCCATGCCGTCCTTTGGTGGACGCGCGCCCGCGGTGGCAGTCGAGCGGCTTCGGAAAATTCGCGGAAACGGGGCAAGCTGCGTCCTTGTCTGCGTCTACGGAAACCGGGCCTACGAGGATACGCTGGTGGAGATGGAGGACGCCGCATGGGAATGCGGTTTTCATGTGACGGCGGCAATATCCGCCATCGCCGAGCACTCCATCATGCCGCAGTATGCCACAGGCAGACCGGATGAGGCAGATCGGAAGCAGCTGACGGAATTTGCCGACCAGATCGCCGGGAAAACAGGGCCCGTGTCCACGATTCCGGGCAATCGGCCATATAAGAAAGCGGGCGGCGCGGGTCTTGTGCCGAAGCCGGACAAGTCCTGCGTAAAATGCGGGCTGTGTGCGAAAACCTGTCCTGTTCAGGCCCTCGATTCCGCCCAATTTAAGGCCGACTCTAAAAAGTGCATCTCATGTATGCGCTGCATGAAGCAGTGTCCGCAAAACGCAAGGAAGGTCAATGGGCTGATGGTTTCCGCAGCGGCCCTGGCAATCAAAAAAGTCTGCTCTGTCAAAAAGGAAAACGAGCTGTTTCTGTAAGACAGAGCGGGCAGGAAGTGATGTGCCGTGAACACCGATATTATCGATGCGGGCGGCAGATTCCGGGGGATTTCTACCTGCGGCGCGCCGGACTGCTGCATGGATCAGATTATTCGTTTTGACCTTATGGCAAAGGCTATGCCGATGGTGAAAAGGTAAAAGCCTTCATGTATCAGCCGCTATGCTTCGCCTCTTACTTGCCCTAAAAAAAGACGGCTCCCCGCCGAGAAGCTGTGGACCGTATCCCGAAAAACAGACAATGAAAAAAGACACCCCCTGTTGTAGAATAAAAGGTACAACAGGGGGTG
>CANRIU010000035.1 GCA_947630755.1 uncultured Oscillospiraceae bacterium
GACTCTGAAAAAGACCCTGTGCTTGGTCTTGGCAGTGGTCATGGCGGTGGGCGTGCTCGTCATTCCGGCGAATGCTGCAACCATCGATGACTTTGCTGACGAGGACATCAAGCACCCCGAGGCGGTGGCGGTTCTCACCGGAATGGGCATTATCTCCGGCAAGGACAACGGGAAGTTTGACCCCACTGGCAACCTCTCCCGCAACCAGGCCGCGAAGATAGTCGCTTACGCTATCGCCGGCTCCACTCTCGCTGAGTCCCTTGACAAGACCGAGAAGCTCTTCGACGATGTTCCTGCAGGCGGCTCCTACACCGGCTACATCAACTTCCTGAAGACTAACAACGTCATCAGCGGCGACGCGGGCTCCAACAACTACATGCCCACCAGCTCCCTGACCGGCTATCAGTTGGGCAAAATGATGCTGGTCGCTGCTGGCATCGGCGTTTCCGCCGACTATGAGGGCAGCGGATGGAAGACCAAGGTTGCTGTTGCGCTTAACTCCAACGGCCTCCTCACGGGCCTCACTGGTCTTGACCTGAATAAGGCCATCAACCGTGACGACGCCTGCCAGCTCCTCTTCAACGTCATGACAAAGACCGTTACCACTGGCTCTCTCGGTGGAAACCTCTATGTTGACGAGGATGGCAACCTCAAGGTTCGTCCCAACAGCTCCACCTCCGGTTCTCTTTACGGCGATGTCTATGACGGTCATGTGACTGTCGGCGTTGTCACGGCCAACCAGTCCACTGGCGCTGAGTACACCGACATTATGGCCTATAACGCGAACACCAAGACTCTTGGCGCTACTGCAAGCTATGATGTCGAGACCAATCTTGACCTTGTTGGTCATGTTGTTAAGGCTTATCACACCAGCACTGGTGCTGTCTATGCCCTTATTGATCAGTCCACTGTTGTCCCCGTGACTGGCAGCACTAACGTTGGCGAGACCTTCAAGAATGTTGATACCACTGTCAGCGGCCTTACCTTCGAGAACTATGTTCCCGGCGCAACCGCTGCTGTTATCACCCCCAGCACCACCCTCACTGGTGACTATGTCCTCTATGGCTCCACCCTTCTTGCCGTTGTGAAGACCCCGACGACTGCTCGTCTGCTCTCCAAGGTCCTTGACTACACCGCTGCTATCGGCAATGAGCCCGCAAAGGTTCAGATTGCTGGTGTTGCCACTGGTACGACCCTTGGCGCGACCGCTTTCGTTAAGGTCACTGACATCAATGCCTACGAGGGCATTGCCAAGAACGATTATGTTTATGTAACCAAGACTGGCTCCACTGCGAAGCTCGTTGTCGAGAAGGCCACTGTTCTTGAGGCCCAGACCGCAACTGCCCGCAACCAGAGCGGCTCAAAGATTTCCCTGAATGGTGTTGAGTACAACGCCACAGATGCTGCGGCAACCACTGGCTCCACTGTTACTGTTGGTGCGACTTTCAATCTCTCCCTTCCTTCCACCGTTACCCTTGGCGTTCAGTACAATGCCGTTCTTACTGCCGGCGGTGCAATAGCTGGTGTTGAGCCTTATACCCCGACCAGCCAGGCCGATAACTTCGCTGTTGTTCAGGCCGTCTTTGTCGCTCCTGCTACCGCGGCTGCCGGAAGCACCACTCCTGGCTGGGCTGGCGGAACTGCTGGCGGTATTGAGTCTGCCGCTGTAGCTAAGGTCCTCCTTGCTCTTGCTGATGGAACCAGCGTCTCCTATGACATTAAGCTTACTGATGCTCAGAAGGCTTCTACTACCCTTACTGCTGCTGACGTCGTGATTGGCAAGAATGCCGGCGCTGATGTTAAGCTTAGCACTCTTGAGAAGGGCGACGTCATTAAGTACACTGTTGCTGACAACGTCGTTACCACTATCGTTGAGCAGTCCTTCGTGCGTGGCGCGAGCATTACCAAGGGTTCCGCCCTCATCGGTGGTGCTGAGTCTCCCGCTTACCTCAACAACAACACAGTGTTCATTTACTGGAGCACTGCCAATAAGGCTAACAGCACTGAGCCTGATTATGCTGCTGTGACCCGCTTCGTTGGCTACACCAATGTTGTCTCCAAGTCCGGCACTGTTAAGGCTGTTGTCGATGGAAGCAAGAACGTCCTCTTCGCGTTCGTTGATTCTGTTGCCACTGTTACCGAGACCAAGTCCCTGATCGCTTACATCCCGACCATGGCCTACACTTCTCGCCTTGACGGCTCCAACGTTGTCTATGACTACACCGCCTATGTTGATGGTGTTGCCACGACACTTACCGCTAAGTCTGAGATTACCGCTACTGGCACTGCTGGTGTTCCCAACATCGCCAAGTATGTCCTCACTGACGGCTATCTCACCAGCGTTGAGTACATTGGTTCCTCCTCCAGCTACCTGAAGGATACCTACTACAATCACAGCATAGACTATGTCATTGACGGAACTGCTGTTATCGATGGCAAGGAATTCAGCGTTGATGGTACGAAGGCCTTCACAGTTGCTACCGACGGCACCGTGACCGCTTGCTCCGTCCAGGTCTCTCCCGCTGGCTATGACACCTATATTGTCATCGGCACCGCTGGAGACAAGCCTGTTGTCAGCTACATCTACTACATTCAGCAGGCTGAATAATTTAGGCTGAAACAAATAAACGTAAGTTTCTCCCCCCGGGCAATGCCCGGGGGGAGCTTTTTGCGACAACACACTCCTGACTGTTGCGGATGGGGATTTAATGTGGTATAATATCCGCACAGCGGATATTATATTGATTTAACGCCGTTTTTCTCCCCGGCTTGCGCCGGGAACCGAAAAACATGGCTAATATACCATCCCCGCTTCGCAGGTATGGTATAATATCCCCGTGAAAACAAAAATTATACTAAAACCTGTTAAAAAGTGCAAAGCACTTTTTATAGCGCCGAAGGCGCGTCAGGTTTTGTATGAGACGTCATTTAAGCGCTTCCAGCGCTTAAATGGGCTGTGCGTAGCACGGCCTTCCCAGATAAAAATTGATATTTTTATCTGGGAATAGTATTAATATTATAATCTTTCCTTAATTTCCAATCAAAATAATATTTTATCCCATCATGGAGGCGCTGAAATGGACAGTCGCGTTATCGAATATTTTGAAAATCACCGGGCGGAGATACTTGAGGACATCCGGCGGCTCGTCGCCGTGGACAGCGTTCGGGGCGAAGCCACAGAGGGCGCGCC
Source organism: uncultured Oscillospiraceae bacterium (assembly GCA_947630755.1). GTDB lineage: Bacteria > Bacillota > Clostridia > Oscillospirales > Oscillospiraceae > RUG626. The sequence goes on from CANRIU010000035.1 coordinate 3,191, forward strand.
CTTCGGCCCCGGACCACGCCGGGCGCTGGACGCCGCCCTTGAGATCGCCCGGGAGCACTCCCTGAGTGGCGAGATACGCGGGGACAGGGTGCTCGTAATCGAGGCCGGAGAGGGCGAGCCGGAGCTTGCCATCCTCGCCCACCTTGACGTGGTGCCCCCGGCGGGGGAGTGGACGGTGACGGAGCCCTACGTCATGCGGGAGCTTGACGGCGTGATTTACGGCAGGGGCGTCATCGACGACAAGGGCCCCGCCGTAGTCTCCATGTGGGCCATACTCTGCGCCCGGGAGCTGGGATTTTTAAAGCGGGGCGTGCAGCTCATCCTCGGCTCTGACGAGGAGTGCGGCTCCGGGGATTTGGAGTGGTACCTCAAAAACTACAAAATGCCCCCCATGGTCTTTACCCCCGACGGCTCCTTCCCCGTGGCAAACACGGAAAAGGGGCGTATGCACTTTGTCGTCACCGCCCCGGCATATACCGGAGAGGAGCTTCACGTCGTGCGCCTCTCCGGAGGCTCGGTCCCCAACGCCGTCCCCGCAAGCTGCGAGGCATTGCTCACCGACGGGACCCGCCTCACCCTCACCGGAAGGGCCGCCCACGGCAGTCTCCCGGAGGAGGGGGACAACGCCGCCACGAAGATGATTGAGAAGCTTGCCTCCATGCCCGGACCGGGATTTGACGTGTACAGGGCGCTGAACGCCGCCTTCCCCCACGGGGACTACGGAGCCCACGCCGTGGGCGCGGCCTGCGCGGATGAGCTCTCCGGGCCCCTCACGGTGAATCTGGGCGTCTTGTCCGTCGATGAAAAGGGCCTTGCCGCCCATGTGGACTGCCGTGTCCCCGTCTGCGGGGACTCCGAGTCCATCGCCCGGGCCTTCGCCGAAAAGCTTGGCGGCAGCGCCAGAGTGCGTGTCATAAGCATTTCAAAGCCCCACCACACCCCCGCGGACAGCGATTTTGTGAAGGGGCTTCTGGAGATTTACCGGGACTACACCGGGCGGGAGGGCGCGGCCTACTCCATGGGCGGCGGTACCTACGTCCATGAGATAGAGGGCGGCGTGGCCTTCGGGGCGGAGTTCCCGGGCTCCGACGTCCACATGCACGAGCCCGACGAGCGCGTCGCAGTGTCGGAGCTGCTCCTTGCCGGGGAGATGTACGCCGCGGCGGTTGCCCGGTTCTGCTGAACCGATTTAAATTACTGATGAAGGGAGTGCGGAGGCTTGAGACGCTTTCGGAAAACCGTCGCTGTCGTAGTCGATTTCTTTGACGGCGTGGGCAGGAGAAAAATCTGGACCTTTGCCGCGGCGGCGGCCTTCTACCTCTTCATGTCCCTTGTGCCGATACTCGGACTTGTCTGCTCCCTTCTGCCCTATACCCCCCTGACGGAGGAGATGTTTCTGGGCTTTCTCCGGGGCGTGGTGCCGGAGGACATGTTCTCCATCGTCTCAGGCATCGTGGTCAGCGTCTACGACAGCTCCACCGCCACCCTCTCCATCACCGCCGTGGCCTCGGTCTGGACGGCATCGCTGGCTATGCTCTCCCTGATGCGCGGCATGGACGCGGCCTACGACCTGACGCGAAAGGAGAATTTCATCGTCTTTCGCCTGCGGGCCTGCTTCTTCATGGTCATTGCCCTTGCGGCGGTGCTGCTGACACTCTGCGGCATCGTCTACGGCGGGATGATCCTCGACTTCATCGCCTCCCGGCTCGACGGGACCTGGGCGGAGATGGTGCTGGTGACGCTGGTGAAGATCGTCCGCTACCCGGTGATGATGTTCATCCTCTTTGTGGTGTTCCTGATTTTCTACAAGTGGATGCCCGCCGGGAGGCGGCGCCTCTGGCGGCAGTGGCCCGGCGCGGCCTTTGCCATGGTGGCGTGGCTGATTTTCTCCTGGGTGTTCTCCCTTTACGTCTCAAACTCCAACCGCTACGGCGTGTACGGCCTTCTCGGCACGGTGATAGTGGCCCTGCTGTGGATGTACTACTGCCTCTTTATCCTGCTTATCGGCGCGTATATAAACCGCTTCGTCCGGGATGAGCCGGACAAGCTCAAATCCGACCACCCGGAGCTCTCCCCCGCGGAGGAGAAGCCGGAGCTAACGGAGGGTCAGGGGGAGAGCTGACCCCCGGTAAAAAAATAACCCCCGGCGGCATGATTTGCCGCCGGGGGTTTTGGCTTTTTTATACTCCGAACGCCGGGGAGAGGGGCGAGAGGAGCTTTTCAAAAAACTCATCCCCGAAAATCTCCCGCAGAATCGTCTCCGCCCGCTGGCCGCCGGACCCTGAGGCGAAGAGCTCCGGCAGGAGCGCCTCGTACTCGTCAAGGAGGGCGAAATACCTGTCGTAGTCCTCCACGGCCCTGAGCTTCGCCTTCTCCGGCGCGGGGGTGAGCTCATCGGGGGATTTGAACCGGGGCTCTTTCGCATCGTCAAAGGTGAGCAGCCGCTTTGCCAGCGCCTCGCCGCCGGAGGCAATGTAGAAGAGCATCGCCCCGCGGACCTCGCCGCCGTCGCTTATCGGCAGGGCGGGGGTGCGGGCCCAGTTGTCGGGGATCTTGCCCAGCGCGCCGGACTCATACAGCGCGTCCGTGGCCTTAAAATAGTCCATATTCTGCCTCCTAACGGATGATGTTCACGGTGACGTTGGCGGGGTACCCGGTGAGGGCCGCGCCCAGGTCCCGGGCGGATATGGAGCCCAGGCGCCCGGCCCCGGTGTCGTTGAAGAAGAATGTCCCGCCGTCCTCGGAGACGCTGAGCAGCGTTATGGCGTGCCCGCCGGACTGCCCGTTGCGCCAGAACCGGGCGACGTCCACGCTGACGATAACGCCGTGGCCGGTCCTTATGGCCTCGCTCAAACGCGCCGTGGCGACGGAGCGGTCGCGGCTCATCGCCATCTGGTAGGTGGGAAGGCCGTGGCGGGCAAGTATCTCCTGCCTGTCCTCGGCGCTGGTGCCGCCACGGTGGTCGCCGTCGGCGTTGAAGATGTCCATGTTAGTGAGGGCGGTGTCGGAGGAGTCCATGGCGTCGGAGATTATGGCGTCCTCGCTCATGCCCTCCATGCCCGCCATGGTCAGGAGATTCCCGCAGCTGCAAATGCCACAGGTGCCCCTCATGCCGAAGGCGCTGTTGCCCTGCTGGTGGATCTGGTTCTGATATGTGCCCACCGGGTCGTCGTAGATCCTCATCTCCACGCCGTTGATGTTCTGGGTGGTGAAGCCGTAATTTGTGGCGGGGAGGGACCTGGGCGCGGCGGGGGCGCGAAGATTTGCCCAGCCCCGCTGCCCGTAGGCCGCGGCGAGGGCGTTGATGTCCTCCGGCCCCAGTGTGGGGACGGGGTTTGAGAAGTCCCCGTTTATGTTCCGCACCAGCTCCGCTCTCAGGGCCTGACGCTGGTAGCCTATCACCGCGTCCATGGCGGGTCCCGGGGGGAAGCCCTGGGCCGTGAGGGACTGGGTGTAGTTTTCAAGGGTGCCCTCGATGTTCTCCATGCCGAAGTGCAGGTCGTGGAGCTTCTGCTCGGAGGACTTCCGGTAGACTTTGGGCCGGTCGGCCCCGCCTCCCGCGCCCGCCGCCCCGGCTATAACCGCGCCCACGGCGGCGCCGCCCACTGCCGCCGCGGCGAAACCGAGAGCCGCTCCGCCGCCGGAGCCTCCGGAGACGGAGCCCAGATCCAGCTCCTCATACTCGGCGATGGACCCTGCCAGGGCGCTCACCGCCTGGCGGCCCTGGGTCAGGGCACTTTTCACATTGTCCAGGGCGCGCAGACAGTCGCTGATAATGACGCCCAGCTCCGTGTAGCGCTTGTCGGACCAGCCGTCCCCAAGGCGCAGGTACTTCGCCTGAAGCGACTCCCGGGTCACCCCGGTGCTCTGTATGGCGTTGCCGAGATTAGTCAGCACCTCCTCGAGGGAGGCGGAGTCGGAGCTAACCGAAGTAGAAGCCAAGGTGTCTCCCCCTTTCTATACCTTACCGCACATTCTCCTCAAGGTACGCGCGGGCGTCCTCGGGCGAGGGAGTGATGTAGGGCTTGAGCTGGAAGGTGTTCTTGATGCTGTCGGTGTAGTAAACCGTGTTGTCCCGCAGGCCCGACACGGACACGCCCTCGATGAGGCTGTCGGCGTCGGCGGCGCCCAGGGAGAAGATGACCCTCTCCGGGAACTTGGTCAGGGTGTTCTCGCCGTAGAACATGCACTCCTTCACTATCTGGTACTCCATGGAGGAGAGGATGAAGTGTATTCCGAAGGCGGAGCCGTCGGAAATGAGCTTCAAAAGCTTCTCGCTGACGCCCGGGCCGGAGGTGTCCTCCGCGGCGGGGGCGGCGGGGCGGCTCTCAAAGAAGCTGGTGACGGCTGCGAAGGGATTGGCGAGGTCGACCTCCTCCTCCTGCCGGGGGGCGGGGGCGTCCTGGGGCTCCTCGTCGATGTAGTCGCTCTCGTTTATGTACTCGCCCTTGAGCATACTGCCGACGATGTCCAAAAACTGGAGGTTCTTGATGAGCACGAACACCACCTGGTCGCTGTTCTGCCTGCGCTTTGCCTGATAGAGCTTGTAAATCTCATCAATGAAGCGGATGATGTCCCCGCGGTCCTCGGCGACCCTGACCCGGGAGGTGGCGTCCGCCAGCGCCTCGTAGAAGCGTGAGGAGCCCTCGTCCCCCACGAGCTTGTCGCCGTCCATAACGTAGATGGTGGAGTGGACGTTGAGCGCGGCGGAGAAGATGTAGTTGTTGGTGAGGGTGGAGGTCATGCGCTCGTTGCTGCCGCAGATGAGCATATTGTGCTTGCGCTTCCTGTCCACGCTGATGGCGAAGGGCGGCGCGACCTTGATGAGGTCGCCCATGTGTATGCGCACGGGGCTCTCCGCGGTGACGCCCAGGGCGTTTGACCGCAGGTAATCCAGAAGCCTCGTGGTCCGTCCGCCCTCGAATATCTGGAGGGTATAGGGGCGCTGGGAGTAGGTGTCGGCGATGAGCTTCAGATACTGCCGCTGAGTCTCGCTGTCGCAGTAGGCGGCGCGGAAGCCCACGTTCGCCTGCTCGGTGTAGTCCTCGTTGAGGACGGCGGTGCCGATGGGGCCCTTCATCATGGCAAGGGCCTTGGAGTCGTTGTCGCCAAAGAGGTACCTGGCGTCGCTCTCGACGCACTTAAGTCCGACCCTTATGCGCATCTGCTCGATAACGCCGCTCTCGAGAGTGAGGCCGGCAATGACCTTGGTGGACTGGGTGGACATGAGAAGGTGTATGCCGTAGGAGCGGCCCTCGGTGACGAGCCTCTTTGTGAGCTGGGCGCAGTTCATGGCGACCTTCCTGTTGGAGGCGTCGTTGAAGAGTATCTGGAACTCGTCCATGATTACCAGTATCCTGGGCATGGGCTTTCCCGTTATGGAGGTGAAGTCCTTTAGGCTCTTTGCCCCGGAGTCCTTGAAGAGGATGCTGCGCTCCTCCATCTCGTTCACGAGGTTCTCGAGTATGCTCTCGCCGAACTCCTGCATGGCGTCAAGGGCGAGGAGCTGAACGTGGGGAAGCCTCTCGGACTCATAAATCTTGAACTCCGTGCCGCTCTTGAAGTCCATGAGGTAGAAGTGCAGCTCGTCGGGGCTGTAGTTGAGCATACCGGACATGATGATGGTGTGGAGCAGTGTGGACTTTCCGGAGCCCGTGGCGCCGGCGATGAGCCCGTGGTGGGAGGAGGCCTCTCCCAGAGTCAGGTTCACGATGCTGTCCCCGTCGCCCACGCCCATGGGTATGCGCAGGACCTTTGAGGAGCTCATGGAGAAGAGCTCCTTTGCAAGGATGTCCCTGAAGGACAGCCCCTGCTTCTTGAGCTTCTCGGACATCTCCAGATACGTCTCCATGAAGCTGTCCGCGCTGTCGGCGGAGATCTCGTCGGGTATGTTCACCACCAGATTGTAGGGCAGGAGGCTGTAATGCCCGTCCTTGTAGTCGATGGCGGCGCAGTATTTCGTGAGGTGCTCCACCCGCTCCTCGATGTTGTCGTAGCGGGAGAAGTTTATCCCCGGGTTGTAGCAGATGAGGGTGAACACCCCGCACTTGCTGCCGTTGCGCAGTATGTTCGTCAGAAGGTCGATGCTCCTGCCGTCCATGCTGCCGGGGAAGTCGTAGATGAGCAGGAGCGTCACGGGCTCGGCGCGCTTGGGGGTGTTGAGGTTGTACTCAAGGATGTCCTTATAGCGGTTGCCGAGCTTATCCTGAATAAACTCATCTATCTGGGCGTTGATGCGCTTTAGGCGCTCGTACATGGCGTCGGCTCCCGTGTATATCTTCTGGTCGAAGAGGTCCGGGGCCTTCTTGCGGAAATCGAGGAAGGGGATTATCGAGTTGCCCCGCTGCTCCGGGTCAAATACGCACACGTTCACCTTCGTCACGGGCATGAAGCTCAAAAAGCTCCATATGACGTGGTGGGTGAAGCGCAGCACGCCCCGGCTGGCGGCCTCTGGGCAGTTCAGGAACAGGTTGAAGCTGTTCCTTAAATCGAAGGTGAGGGGCAGCTCCACATAGGCGTTGCTCTCCGCCCCGCCGTCGTAGCTGACGCCGAAGGCCTTGACGATGGCGTCGTAGCCGGGGCTGTCGGAGAAGATGTCCGCCGGGTAAAATACGCTCCCCAGTGTGACGGAGGAGGGGAAGGGGGAGTCCAGGGGCAGGACCTGCCCGTAGGTAGCGGCGTACTTTTCGGTGAGCCTGCCGATGTAGGATATGTGCTCCTGGATCTCCTTGGGGTCCCTGGAGTCCACAAGCTTCTTGACCAGGGGCGAGAAGGCTATGCCCCGGTTCTTTATGCCCTCGAAGATGAGCATGTACTTGCTGAAGAACTTGGCAAAATCGCCCTTCTCCGGCATCTGGTAGTAGCTCAACGGCAGCCCGCCGTAGGTGAAGCTCTTGCCGTTCTGGGGAATGGTGACGGAGAGCTTCATGATGGAGTCCAGATTCTGCCTGTACTCCCGGCTCATGGAGTCGTCGTCGGAGCCTGGGAGATAGGATATGAGGGTGTATATCCCGCACCTTGCGCCGTTGCGGATGATGTTCCGCAGCTCCCCCAGGGTGTGCTCGTCAAAGCCCCTGGGGAAGTCCCACAGGACCAGAAGCTCCGCGCCCACGGCGTAGTCCGGGTTTGCTTTGGCGTAGTCGAAGATGGAGTCGTACTGGTTGCCCAGCTTATCCTGAAGGATGTTGCCTATCTTCTCGTTAAGGCGGTTTATCTCCGCCGCCACGTCGTCCCGGCCCACGTTTATCCTCTCGCCGAAGAGCTCCGGGAGCTTCTTCTTGGCGTCAAAGAAGGGGGCGATGGAGTTGCCCCGGTTCTCCGGGTCGACCACGCGGTAGGTGAGCCGCGCCACGGGGCAGGAGGAGAGGAAGCCGAACATGATGGAGTGCATCAGCCCCTGCACCGCCCCGGCGCCGCTGTTGTCGTTCCTTATGACCCAGGTCGGCGCGTCGAGGGTGGAGGTTATCACCGGGAGCCTTATGGAGCTGTCCACCATGAGGGGCGCGCACTTGTCCTTGATGATGGAGGCCACCACCGGGGAGCTTATGAAGAAGTCCACGGGGAAGTCCACAAAGGCCATGTTCAGGTTGTCGTCCATGACCTCCGAGGTCGCGTTGACCTTGAAGATGTTTGTGGAGTAGCGCTTTGTCAGCACCGCCAGATACTGGATGAAGTCGTCGGGGAGTATGGCGTCCAGGTCCTCCCAGATCTTCCCCGCCACGGCGTCCAGAGTGTCAAGGTGCTTCTGCTCCAGAGCGGCAAGGTCCTTCCTGTTCCTGTCCAGCGCCTGACTGCGCCGGGTGTTGTAGTCCGTCTTGAGGGCCGCCAGCTTCTCCTGAGTTATGGAGGGCAGCGCCTGCTCTATCTCCTTCACAAAGGCCGCCACGGTGTTCCGGAGGACGATGAGCTCCTCGTAGTCCTGCTTGCGCTTTGAGGAGAACATGTAGTTGAGGCCGTTTATCAGCCCCGGCAGGATGTCGGTGGAGTACTTGATGTAGAGGACGTTGAACTCGCCCTTTATCCTGTCAAGGGCGGTGAAGTAGTCCGTGGCGTCGGCGTACTTCTCGCTTATTGTGTCGGAGAGCAGCTCCTGACGCTTTTTCTTCGTCTTGACGTAGTATTTGTCCGCGGAGGACAGGCGCACGTCCAGCTTGTCGATCTCCCCCAGTATCCTGCGGGCCTCGGCGATGGTCCGGGTGGACTGGTCGTTCACCAGCTTGCAGTTATTTTTGTATGTTGCGTCAAGGCTCGCCACCACGGAGCTCCCCCGCTGGGTGAGCTGCGCCTTCTCCCGGTCGTAGGCCGCCTGTGTGGAGGTTATAAGCTGCTCCGCCGAGTCGGCAAAGGTATTAATGTCCGAAACAAGAGTCAGGACGTCGTTTTGGGTGATAGTCTCCATTTATGTCCGTCCTTTCTTCCGGTCACTTCTCCTCAAGCTCGTAACGGCAGGTCCCGGAGCACTTCTTCCCGAAGTCCACCACCAGCGATGTGGTCACCTGAAGGGGATAGCTGAAAATCTCCACCATCTCCCCGCCGATGCGCGGGTCGGAGGTGTTGCACACCAGTGTGTACTGCTTCAGATGCCCGAGAAGCCGGGGAACATACGTCTCGCTTGATGAGTTGAGGATGTCGATAATGAGCTTTATTCCGATGCTGGTGATGAAGTTTATGTCCACGGAGATGCCGGGCTCGAAGCGCACGGCCTCCAGGTTTTCCTGATTTGAGTAGACGTGGTGGTTTGCCTCCACCCGCCCGGACAGGTCCCCCTCGCCCAGGGCGCACTCGTAGCAGGGCATACCCTTCCCGGGGATGTGGTAGAATATCTCCCCGGCGTAGGCCCTCTCCCAGAAGCCGATGGAGAGGAACGCCGCGCCGTAGTAAATGGCTATCCTGTTGGCGTACACGTCGGCGGCGCGGTTGTCGGCGCAGCCCACGAAAATGCACTCCCCGGGGTGGCACATCTCGTCAAGTATCTCCTTGGGGATGTTCTGGACGATGCCGCCGAACACCCGGACGTTGACGCTGGGGTTGATGTTGAGGAGCTTGCGGCGAAGGGCGTTGACCTTCAGATCCCCCACGTCCTCAAGGCCGCACTGGTGACGGCAGAGGTTGTGGTACTCCAGGGTGTCCGCGTCGGCGAGGACGAAGTTCCCCACGCCCGAGCGGGCAAGCTCCATGGCGACTAAGCTCCCCACGGAGCCGCAGCCCAGGATGACCGCGCACTTTCTGCTCATGACGTCCGTCTCCAGTATGCCCTTGTTGCGGGAGAAGATGGACTGATAGAGGCTGTAGGACTCAGCGGCGATGGGGGAACCGTTCCAGTAGAAGGTTATCCCCTCCGCTCCGGCAACGCCGCAAAAGCCATCGGGTGTGGGTTTCGAGCCCTCGGGAAGGACCTCTCCGAGAAGGTCGCCCCGGGCGGACAGGACCTCGGGGTAGACGTTGAATATCCCCGTGTCCTCAAAATATTTGCCGTAGACCTTTCCCGCCCTGTTGGATTTTATCTGCTCCTCGGAAATGAACACGGTGAGGGGTATCTCCTCGCCGAAAAAGTTTTTGGGAATTTTTATCTCCATCTTCTTGCCACCTTATTTCTTCTTTATGATTTTTATTGCGCCGCCGAAGATTTTCGGCTGCCTGCGCTGGGGGAGCTGGGGCTTTTTCACGCCCTCTCTCTCCCGGCGCTCCCCGGCCCGCTTCACGGCGGAGGTGATGAGCCCCGGGACGTAGATGTAATAGCTGTCCTCAAAATTCAGGCATATGCCGCCGTCCTTAAGGCACATGAAACCGACCATGGCCGTGCCGCCCGTTGTCTCCTGAGTGAAGGTGAGGGCCTTCCCGGCGAGGGCCAGGGACATCTGTATGCCCACCTCGTCCGTCATAAAGGTGAGGTCGTCCATCACCGCCTCGGTGAGGGCGTCGGAGGCCTCATCCGCGTCGAGGATGGACTCCGGGTCCGGCATCTCCCGGCGGTTTTCCTCCAGCTCCGGCGCAACGAGCTTCATGAAGCCCTCAAGGCCCACGCTCCTGCGGGGAGCGGGGCGGGTGACGCTGCGCTGAAGGAGCCTCTTCATGAGCTCCCGGTAGCTCTCGTCGCTGCGGTAGCGCATGAGCTCCTCGGGGATGAGCTCGTCGCCCACCTCATAGGGGATCTTCCTGTACCTTGCGGGGTAGGTGACGTGGTACATGGTGAAGCGGAACTCCGGGTCCAGATTCACAAGCCCCGAGATCGCCCCCTCCGGGCGCATGGAGGCGTACTTGGCGTTCGTACCGTCGTCGGTGGAGGAGAACTGGTCGAAGGACCCGGGGTGCCTGTGCCACAGCCCGATGAGGTCCAGCCTGCTCTCATAGAGATTTGCTATCTTGTTTATAAGATGCTGTGTGTACTGCTGGTCGTACTCGAAATACGCTATCTCGAAAATGGATTTGGGGCCGGGGTCGATGGCCTCAACTATGTACCAGGTGTCGTCTATGACCTGTCCGAGAAACAGTCCGCCGGTCTCGGTGGTGACCTTCTCGGCTGTCTCAGCCATCACGGAAGCGAAGGCCCTTTTTGAAAAAACGACTTTCATATGCCGCCTCCTATATGGTTTTGCCCCATTCCCGGGACAAAAAAATATCCAAGCCACACATTTTTCATGGGTGGCTTGGATGCTGATGGATCAATAATTGCCCTCCATGGCAACGTCGTCGCTGATCTCACCGTTCAGCCACATCTCGCAAAGGATGATCCACTTGCAGGCCCAGCTGAGGGCTGAGGCCGCGGAGGTGGACTGATTGACCCCGGCCTTGAAGTACTTGGGGTCCGCGCTGCAGATGAAGTACTCCTCATTGCGGCCGAACTGGTCGCGGTAGATATGGGGCAGTCCCAGGCCGAAGCCGTGCTTTACGCAGTTGTCATAGGTGCCGTAGGTCTGCTCGATGAGGGGCATCGTGCGCGCGGCGATGTCCTTGAGTCTGGGGGAGATGGGCAGTATCTGGATGGAGCCGCCGTAGCCCTCCGCCTTGGGGTGGGAATTTTTATAGATGAGCATAAGATCCCAAACCATGCCGCCCTGGCCCGTGGGCTGGACCTTTCCCCGCCAATAGAGCCGCCCCGAGCCGTCCTGGAGCTGATTTATGGTGAAGGAGGGGAAGAACTTCTGCATGGCCGCGACCTCCATCTGATAGAGCTGAGGGTCGCTCTGATACCAGTAATAAGCCATAGGTACCTCCTTACGCCAGCTTGCCGTTGGGGACCTGGATACCGCTCATGCCCTGCTGGTCGGCCTCGTCCTTCTCCTCCACGGCGCCGCTGGCGGTGACGACAACGGGCTGGCCGGTGCGGAGAGCCTCGGCTAATGCGCGTCTGCGGGCGGCGACTGCTTCATTGTTGGTGTTGTCCATAGTATATATCCTCCATTATAAATTTTTTACGCGGAAAGCTTAAGTGGCGCTGCCCCGGTCTTACGCGGCAAAGCTCCTGATGATCTCGCCGTTCTCGTTGATGGTGGCGACGCACTGGCGCATGGCGGCCTCGGCGTTCTGCTCGCCCTGGGCCTGGACCATGCGGGCGTAGGAGTTGTTGGCAAGCTCGCTGTTCTGGGTGAGAAGGGTATTCACGTCCACGCCGCGGTTGCGGTTGCGGACCTGAGTGTACTCCATGTAGTCGCGCATCTGCTGGAGCGCGGCTGTGTCGGACTCAATAAATCCGGAGGTCTGCTTGAGGTAGACTATGTAGTGATAGGTGTTGGATATTGACAGCCATATACATTTGAAGAATATGACGATGCTGCCGATTATGAGCGTTATGAAGAAGGAGATAAGCCCGGACTCAAAGCCGACCTTTATGGACTCCCAGAACATGGAGAAGCCCGCCTTCAGCGCGGTGAGGAACACGCCGCCCAAAAGGCCGTATATGATGCCGTAAACAAGCCCGGCGCCGAAGCTTCCGGCGGAGATGCCGGAGGACAGGCCGAGGATAAAGCCGATGGCCATGCCGATGCAGGAGAGGATGAATTGGCGTTTTATGGTGTTCTTGTTCTTTGTAAGCTCCGCCACGTTCTCGGAGACAAGCTGCTGGCAGCAGTCGTAGCACAGGGCCTTCCCCGCGAACTCACCGGCGGAGACGCCGTAGTTGTCGAAGCAGTCGCTGCATATCTCCTTGCCGCAGCGGGCGCAGGTCGCGACGGCGGGCTCGTCCTGATGGTAGTAGCAGACGTGACCGTTATTGGGGGTAGAGGGGGGCGTGAAGACCGGGGCTCCGCCGGGGGGCGTGAAGGTGGGTATGCCCTGGGACTTCTGGCTATCCGGGGGTGTGAACACAGGCACTCCGCCCTGACCGTTTTGGATGCTGTTCATGTAGATTCCTCCAGTTTTTGAATGAAATGAATAATATTATCAGAAACGGACCGAGTTATAGCGGTCCAGTGATAACGCCAGCTTCTCAAGCTTCGGCAGGGCTGCGTTAAGGGTGTTCACAGGCGCCTCGGTGAGCTTCGCTATCTGCTGCATGATGCTCTTGAACTCCTGGGCCTTGGCGTCGTCCCAGTTGGTGGACCTGACGCCGGAGCGTATCCCGGCGCTTATGGTCTGTATGTCGGAGATGGTCTTGCGAATATCCCGCTCCATACCGCGGATGACCTCGGGTGATGATTTAACTCCCATTTAAAACACTCCTTTCTTAAAGCGTGATCCCCTCGTACTCCATTATAGCCGCCAGGAGCTGCTCGAGCTTTTTCTGACACTCCTGAAGCTGGGAGATGGGCTTTGTGAGGGCGTCGCAGCACTCCTGCACTATCACACCCAGAGCCGTGTACTGCTTGTCGTTCCAGCCGCCGGCCCCGGCGTTTTGATAGTCGCTCCTAAGGGAGTGGGCGGAGCTTGTCAGCTCCTGCATGGAAGTTTTGCAGCAGGAAATTCCGCCGTTGACAGCCGATTTTTCTACGGATACACCACTTGGCATTTATAAAAAACCTCCCGTTTATTATTTTACGGGGCAAGCCCCGATAACATCAGAGATTGACCGACAGGTAATCCTCGATAAATGTAAGGCACTGGGACACTGCCGTGGCGCCGCTGGAGGAGAGCCTGTCGGACTGGACCTCCACGCGCTTTGAGCAGATGACGTACTCGTTGCAGTCCGACTGGACCCTGCCCATGGCGGCCCTCAGGCGGTTGAGCTTATCCTGAAGCTTATAGAGCCTCCTCTTCTCCTGATCCCGCTCGTACTCCGCGTCGGCAAGGTCGCTGCGCAGACGGTTGTACTGCGCCTCCAGCTCGTTGCGGCGCTTTATGAGCTCCGTCTTCTGGTACTCAAGGTTATCCTTCCTTGAGTAGCAGGCGGACAGGGCGCTCTCGCACTGAGCTATGGACGACTGGATGGACCTCACGGCGTCGGCGTCCTGGGCGTGGGACAGGGAGGCTCTCAGGGAGGCCAGCTGCTCCTTCATGTGATAGATCTGGGAATTCAGATTGCTTATCTGCGCGTCAGTATTCGGTATGTCCTTCTCGCGTATCTTCACTATCGCGTCGGATGTGTCCTTTATCTGCTGCTCAAGCGCCGCGATGGTGTTTTCCAGCTCCTGCACCCGGGCCTGGGACGCATCCACGTCCGACTGAGCGGCGCTCACGGACTGCTGGCAGGAGGAGAGCACGGAATCCGTATTGGAGGACGCCCTCGCGTACATGCCCGCTATGTCTGTCTGAAAATTCCCCAGCGCCGTCTTCACGGACCTCAGCGCCTCGGTCGTTACATCTGCCACTTGACCACCTCCCGGTTCAGTAGCGCTCGGAGGCTATCGCCTCAAACTGGTTTATGGTGGTGCAGCACCGTTCACCGGCGGTCATCAGATCCCGGGACTGCACGGCGATGTCCCTGACAATGACGCCGAGCTCCTGAAATTTTGAGTCCCGCCAGAGCGAGCCCGCGCCGCCGATGCTGTCGCTGAGATTCCGCACGGACCTCTCAAACGACTGGACCTCCGCCATGATAGCCGAGCCAGATCCCATTTTTCATCCCCCATTACAAACTAAATTGTCCTCAATAATTATACAAATTAACCACAGATTTGTCAATATACTAGGGAAAAAAGAGAATATTTACCTCGAGTTTTGCAAACTTTCTCCGAAAAAAATCGAATTTTTCGGGAATTTTTCCGTTTATCCGGGGCTTTTTCCCTCCGTCGGGCGCATTCATAATGAATATGACGGAGCCGGGATATAATTACTGCAAATCTCTTTTTCTGTTTAGCAGGACATATTTATAAAAATTATAGCAGAAAAGGGTAAAAAGTGCAACAAAAAAAGAAAAAAATCCCGGCATTGGCTGGCGCCGTTGCCGGGATGGCTTCAGTGAAGCATAATTTAAAAATTTTTATTGACTGTATTTAATTATAAACGTACCATATTTTGAGCAAATTATATTTAAATATACAATTTTTTGAGCGAATCATATTTTAACATACGATTTTTTGAGCGAATCATATTCTTACATACAATATCTTGAACGAATCATATTCTAACATACCATATCTTGAGCAAATTATATTCTCGCCACGCCTGTTCTTCTGGCCGCCTCCGCCACCGCCGCGGCGACTGCGGGGCCCACGCGCTTGTCGAAGGCCGCGGGGATGATGTAGTCCTCGGAGAGCTCGTCATCGGAGATGAGCTCCGCCAGCGCCCTGGCGGCGGCCATCTTCATCTCCTCGTTGATGTCGGAAGCCCGGACATCGAAGGTCCCCCGGAAGATGCCGGGAAAGGCCAGCACGTTGTTTATCTGGTTGGGGTAGTCGCTCCTGCCCGTGGCGATGACCTTCGCGCCGCCGGCGCGGGCGTCCTCGGGGAAAATCTCCGGCGTGGGGTTGGCGCAGGCGAAGATTATGGCGTCCTTCGCCATGGTTTTCACCATTTCCGTGGTCAGCGTGCCGGGGCCGGAGACGCCGATGAACACGTCCGCCCCCGCTATCACGTCAGCAAGCTTCCCGGTCTTGCGCTCAAGGTTCGTAACCTCCGCCATCTCGGCCTTTATCCAGTTTAAGTTCTCCCGTCCGGCGTAAATTGCCCCGGTGCGGTCGGTCATGATGATGTTTTTAAAGCCCGCGGAGAGGAGGAGCTTCACGATGGCCACAGCCGCCGCCCCCGCGCCGGAGGTGACTATTTTCACGTCCTCTTTCTTCTTTCCCACTACCTTCAGGGCGTTCGTGAGGCCGGCGAGGGTAATGACGGCGGTGCCGTGCTGGTCGTCGTGGAAGATGGGAATGTCGCAGCGCTCCTTGAGCTTGCGCTCGATCTCAAAGCACCTGGGGGCGGAGATGTCCTCCAGATTTATGCCGCCGAAGGAGCCGGAGATGAGGGCCACGGTGTTCACAAACTCGTCCACGTCCTTTGTCCTCATGCAGAGAGGGAAGGCGTCCACGCCGCCGAAGGCCTTGAAGAGCACGCACTTGCCCTCCATCACGGGCATACCCGCCTCGGGGCCGATGTCGCCAAGGCCGAGAACGGCGGTGCCGTCGGTTATCACGGCGCACAGGTTGTGGCGCAGGGTCAGGTCGTAGCTTTTTGCAATGTCCTTCTGTATCTCAAGGCAGGGCTGGGCCACGCCGGGGGTGTAGGCCAGACTCAAATCCTCCTTGGAGGCCACGGGCACGGCAGTCTCAATTCTTATTTTGCCCTTCCACTCTCCGTGGAGGCGCAGGGACTCTTTGGCATAATCCATTTTGGGGTCCTCCTAAATATATTATCTATGGGACCATTATAACTTAATCGGGGCCGTGATAAAAGACGCTATTATTCCGAAAAACCCCGCCGGGGCGGGCTGAAAATTTATCAGTGTACCAAATCCGCCTGTCATCTGTGAATATACATTCTGGATTTATAAGGCTCCCCGTCACACTGCACCATGCACAGAAACTCCCATCCGTACCGCTCGTAAAACCCTGTGTGGTCGGTAACGAGGTATAGAGGGCTTATCCCCTTTGCCCTCATGTCCTCTACGACAAGCCTTAAAAGGCTCCCAGCGATCCCCCGTCCACGGTACTCTTCCAGAGTGTAGACGGCGCACACGTTTGGAGAGAGGTCCTTTCTGTCGTGGAAATCATTCTCTATGACACCCATCCCGCCGACGATGTTCTCGCCGTGGAGGCACAGATACCAGCCAAGCTCGGTTTGACCGCTGAGATACGCATCCATACATTCAAGATACGCCTCCTTCGGCACGCCCCACCTGCTGTGGAACCACTCAGCCGCTGTATTTTTAAGCTCCGGCGCGCTTCTCAAATCGAGAAATTTAAATTCGCTCATGCCGCCTCCATATCCCCCTTTGCCTGTAAAGCTGTCAGCTCAGATATTACCACGCTTCTGCGGCAATATCAAGATAAAGGCGGCCGGGCGCTTTAATATAAACGGGCTTGAATAATTTAAAATACTGTCGTATAATGCAAATATCCATAAAAATCAAGGAGGTTATTATCATGGGCAAATTCGTCATCCGCAAAACAAATACCGGAGTCAAGTTCGACCTCAAGGCC
The DNA here is from genome assembly GCA_947630755.1 of uncultured Oscillospiraceae bacterium. Classification (GTDB taxonomy): domain Bacteria; phylum Bacillota; class Clostridia; order Oscillospirales; family Oscillospiraceae; genus RUG626. Next base: position 19,696 of record CANRIU010000035.1, read on the forward strand.
TCCAACGGCGAGGTCATAGCCACCAGCGAGGTCTATGAGTCCGAGGACGCCTGCCGCAAGGGCGCCGCCTCCGTGGCAAAGAACGCCCCGACGGCGAATCTCGAGGACCAGACAATCGAGGGGTTCGAGAGCGCGAAGCACCCGAAGTTTGAGGTGTACACCGACAAGGCCGGGGAGTTCCGCTTCCGCCTCAAGGCCACGAACGGTCAGGTCATAGCCGTCTCCGAGGGCTATAAGAGCAGGGCCGGATGCCTTGGCGGCGTGGAGTCCGTCCGCAAAAACGCCGCCGACGCGCCTGTGGTGGAGGAGGAGTGAGCTTTGGACTTCAAGGAGAAAATCGAGGAGATAGTTGAGAAGCTCAAGTCCGACAAGACCGCCGCCGAGGACTTTAAAAAGGACCCGGTCAAGGCCGTGGAGAAGCTCCTGGGCGTGGACCTTCCGGACGACGCCATTGAGAAGATAGTGGACGGAGTCAAGGCGAAGGTGTCCCTGGACAGGCTGGGCGACGCCGCCGGGGACATTAAGGACAAGCTTAAGAAGCTCTTTTAGACTGTCACGCTGCGCGCACGGCACGAAGGGCCGCACACTTGCGTGACATAAGAAATTTTTTCCAAGGCACATGTCCCCGGAAAAAATATAAAATTTGAGTTTTTTGACAAGCTGAGCGGTCATTTTCACTGGGTGAAAATGACCGCTTTTTCTTGCGAGTAGCAAAGTAAACCCCCAGCTATGCTGGGGGAAGGAAAAAGCTTTAGCGGTGAAAGAAGTAGACAAGAAAAAAGCTCCCTGTTAAAGTAGAGGTGGTTTGCCGACCGCACAACTACAAGAACAGGGAGGTCTT